>CAZVSG010000025.1:8232-23550 GCA_964629345.1 uncultured Christensenella sp.
TCGCCACCGGGCATTTGGTCAGGACCGACGCGGAGGGACGGCTGCTCAAGGGCGTTGACCCGATGAAGGAGCAGAGCTATTTCCTCTACATGCTCAAGCGGCGTCAGCTTCGGATGAGCCTGTTCCCGGTCGGGGGGATGACCAAGGCGCAGGTGCGCGCCGCAGCACGGGACGCCGGGCTGCCCGTGAGCGCGAAAAAGGATTCCACCGGCATCTGCTTCATCGGCGAACGACGGTTCAAGACCTTCCTGAAAGGGTTCCTCCCCTCGCAGCCCGGGGACATCGTTTCATTGGACGGTGAAGTTGTGGGGCGGCATGAGGGGCTGATGTACCATACCATCGGCCAGCGCAGGGGCCTGGGCATCGGCGGGCGCGGGGACGGCAGGAGCTGGTTTGTGGCGGACAAGGACCTGAAAGGCAACCGGCTCATCGTCGTGCAGGGGGAGGATCATCCACGGCTGTACGCCATGAGGGCCGATATTGAAGAGATCACCTGGGTCGGGGATCCGCCCTGCCCTGAGGGTGAGGAGACGGCTGTGCATGTCAAGCTGCGCTACCGCCAGCCGGATCAGGAGGCAGTGATTTGCCTGAAAGGCGATGCGGCGCGCCTGCGGTTCATTAAGCCCCAGCGCGCGGTCACCCCCGGGCAGAGCGCGGTCTTCTATCAGGATGACGTCTGCCTCGGCGGGGGCATCATCACCCGGGCGATACAGAATGAGACGGACTTATAGCTGGATGCTGTCCGCCGCGTCCCTGTCCACATAATGGATAAATTGCCCGTTGACCCGCATGGCGTAATGCAGCGCGTCAAAGGGATACAGCGCCAGCTCCAACTCGCCGAACGGTCCGCTCAGCTGATACCGGGCGGCTTGTTCCTCTTCTGACGCAAAGCCTTCGGGCAGTTTGCCGGACGCGCGCAGCGCCATCAAGCGGAGGTACTCCCGAAGGATCGCCGTGCTGTCCGCTTCCTGTCCGTTGACCGTGATATACGGCTCATAGAGGAGATTGCCCGCCTCGTCCCGCTCATGCTGGTTGTTGGGCAGGATCTTTTCGATCATGCTGACCTCGTATGCGCGGCTCTCTCCGCCCCTGTGTACGGACAGCCTTGTCAGGCGGTTGATCGGCACGTTCACCGGCGCGGGGGAGAGGACATCGTCGATGTCCATGCTGGACAGAAATCCCATGGAAGCGTGGCTGACCTGATAGATCTCCCCCTCGTAGAGCAAGTAGAACCCCAGGCTGCCGATCGGGTCCCCGATCTGAAAATGGAAGGACTGGGCGGGCACGTCCAGGCTTTGACCGGGATTCCCCTGCGCATCGTATCCCTGGATGACGCTGGGGGCCAGGTCGATCCGGACGGAACGCCCGGCGGGAGCAAAGCCATATTTTGCCGGATTGTCGCCCTCCGCTTTCCCCGCGTAGACAGCCAGCCGCATCTTCCCAACCTTAAGGAGCAGGCTTCGGACCTGCTCCTCGTCGGCCGGGTAACGGAAAGGGGACACCACTTCCCACAGCCCTTCCGTCTGGCGGACCTCAAAGCCGCCCTCCCCGGAAACGGACAGCCCGTCCATGAGAACGCTGTCGAAGTTCAGCGCCGGCACGGGGTGCAGGGTGTTGAGGCCGCGGTCAAAATGCGGGCGCATGTCCGTGGACACGGAGAACACCCGGCCGTCCCCGTTCATCATCAAATGGTCCGAGGGGATCTCCGTCGGCGCCCTGCCGCCGAACACCAGGTCCGCCGAGGTCCCGTCGCTGTATTCCGCCTTGACGCGCGCGGCCGTCTTCCCCAGTCCCAGCGCTTCCAGGCTCTGCCCATCCATCGTGATCCGGCCCAGTTCCTCATGCACCGTCAGCAGGGTCAGGTCCTTGACCATCAGGTCGATCTCCCGCTCCTCCAGGGGGAAATCCGCGACACCTTCCACCCGGGCCTTGCCGTCTGCAAAAACAATGGCAAAAGGCTCTTCAACGGACGGCGTAACCGAAAACCTGAGCAGCTCGGACGCGTCCCTGCGGATGAGCGTCAGTTCCTCATCCGTATTGCTGAGCGGCGGGACCCGCGCCTCAGGCGCTTTCTGCCCGAAAAACAACCATACCAAAAGGATCATCGCCGCAGTCAGCGGAAAGGCAAGCAAAAAGACGGCGCGCCTGCGGGGCAGAGGTTCCTTTTTTCTGACAGGCTGCAAGGCTTACCTCCTCCTGCGGCGCATCAGCACGGGGATCGCCGCGGCGCCGGCTGAAAGGGGCAGCAGGATGAGCAGCATGACCGGCAGCCAGGGGTTGCTGACGGACATCTCCGGCCGGACGAGCTGCCGGGGCGCGATGTCAAGGCCGATGCTCTCCCGCGGGCTCAGGTAGGCGGCGATGCGCAGCAGGAAGTCCGCGCTGTAGGTGATCTCCTTCAGCCAGCTGTCCAGCAGCAGGGGGGAGGAGCCCAGGATCATCGCGCGGGAATGGGTGCCGTCGGGGTGGGCACGGTCGGAGAGGAGCGCCAGGTAAAACTGCCCTGAGCGTTCGCCTTCTTCCATCTCCAGCGTTGCCTCCGCCCGCTGTACGTCCTTGACGTACGCCTGGCCGGAAATGAGCAGCGGGTCGACCAGCAGGGTCCCGTCGCCCTGGACGATGTCAAAAGCGCGCGCGCCGGGGAGCCGCAGCCGGGTCTGTCCGGCTCCGATCAGGGCGGCTGTGGGCTCCGTCATCTCCATATACGGCGTCAGGAAGAGCGGGCTGTCGATGTAGGCGGCCCTGTCCTCGCTCTGGGCGACGACGATGCCGGGGATCCGGAGGAAACCCATGCTGCGGTACAGCGCGTCAAACAGCGGCAGGCTGTCCGGGTCATGATAGTCGCTGGTGATGATCGTCCCGCCGCCTCCGCTTATAAAGGCCGTGATCTTCTGGAGCTCCTCTTCCTGCAGGTCCTTCTGCGGGGACAGGATCATGAGCAGTTCGCTCGGGTCCAGCTCATCCCCGCGCAGCAGGTTCACGCGGCTGACCTGATAATGATGGGACTTGAGCAGCGCTTCCATGTCCGCGGTCTCGGCCTCGGGGATCTCCCCGTGCCCGTCCAGCAGGCGGATGACCGGGACGCTGTCCATGGAGACGTACAGCAGCGCCTCCGAGATGGCGGCCTCATAGCGAAGGCCTGTTAGCTGATAGGCGCCCTGG
The DNA here is from genome assembly GCA_964629345.1 of uncultured Christensenella sp. GTDB lineage: Bacteria > Bacillota > Clostridia > Christensenellales > Aristaeellaceae > UBA6115. The sequence continues at coordinate 11,395 of CAZVSG010000025.1, forward strand.
TCCGCGTCAAAGCGCTGGTCCAGGAAATCCAGCATCCCAAGCACCCGGATACGGCCGGTCTGCCCGCAGTGCAGCACGAGCGTGTCGGCGGCGGCCGCGCCGTCCTCCATCTCAGAGGAGATCAGGTTGACCAGCATCGGGTTTGAGACCAGGTTCTCGACGGAATACGTGAACATCGGCGAGGTGGCCGCGAAGCGGTTCAGCAGGCCCAGCAGCGCCTGATCCTCCTGGCCGGAGGTCATGATGGCATAGGCGTGCACAGGCTTGTCCAATTCAAGCAGGACCTGCTGTGCCTGTTTGCTCTGCGTGGTCACGCTGTTGAAGGAGAAATCCATCCTCAGCGCGTTTTGCCGTTCAATGCTGTCCATCAGGAGCACGGCCAGCGTGCAGGATGACAGCACGGCGAGGGTCGCAAGAAACGGCGCGGCGCGTTTGAAGAGCCGTCCGGACGTCCATTTCGTCAAAAAACCTGTCTTCATGCGCGGCGCGCCCTCAGGACGGTCTGGACCCTCACGCACAGGTGCAGCATGCACAGGCAGAACAGCAGGTAGAACAGGATGTTCGCCGGGCTGAGCTGGGCGGACAGGAAGGGGGTGAAGCGATCGTAGAGGCTCAGGAAGGCGACCGCCCCGGCGAGGAAGGGGGGAACGGCGGAGGAGGAGGACAGCAGGCTGACCAGCCAGATGAGCAGGTTCGCGCCGAAGGCGACCGCGGCAGTCCCCACCGTGCTCTTCATGGGGCTGGTCACCGCCAGGTCAAGTGCGATGAACGCGCAGCCCTGCAGGAAAAAGCCAAGGTAGGCGGTGAGCACCTCCGGAAGGAACAGCCGGGAGTAGGCGGCAATCAGGAGGGGATACAGGAAGCTGAGCAGCACAGCGAAGAAGAGTACCGTGCAGGCGGCCAGGTACTTGCCCAGGATGATCGACCTGACCGTGAGGGGGGAGCTGAGCAGCAGCCTGTCGGTCATCGCGCGGTGCTCCCCGGCGATCAGCCGGATGACCAGGATGGGGGTAAGAAGCATGAACACGTAGCTCATCATGCTCATCAGCGGCGTGAAGTCGCTGCTGCGGGGGAGCAGGTTGTTCAGGTAAAACACCAGGCTCCCGATGGCCAGGAAGACGCCGAGGAAAAGCCAGCCGGCGGGTGTCTGGAAGTAGCTCTTCAGTTCCTTGCGGTATACGGCGTTCATCAGCCGCCCACCTTCGCATGGCCGGTCACCTTGATGAACAGGGTCTCCAGCGAGTCCTCCAGCGGGGTCAGCTCCAGGATGGGGGCGTTCAGCCCGGACAAGAGGGTAAACAGCTCCGCCTGGAAGGGTTTCCCGGGCTGCGTGTCGGCGATGAAGACGGTCTGCCCGGGGTCATGGCCGGGCAGCTGGCGGATCCTGCGCACGGAGGGGAGCTGGCGCAGCTGGGAAAGCAGACGGCCCGGCGGAAGCGCTACCACGGCGCGGTACTGCGGCGGAACGCCGGCCGTGTCATCCAGCGCGTGATCCAGCAGCAGCCGTCCCTCATCCAGGATCAGCACACGGCTGCAGACGGCCTGAAGCTCCCCCAGGATGTGGGAGGAGATCAGAATGGCCTTTTCCTTTGACAGTTTCCTGACGAGTTTTCGGAAGGCCACGGCCTGCACCGGGTCAAACCCAGCGGTCGGCTCATCCAGCAGCAGGACCTCCGGATCCCCGCAAAGGGCCTGGGCCAGGCCGGTCCGCTGGACGAAGCCCCTGGACAGCATCCCGGTGAGGCGGTCCTTAACCTCCTGAAGACCCGTCAGTTCCATGATCTCTTCGATATGATCCTCCCGGTCCGTCCGCAGGACGCCCTTGATGTCGCAGACGAAACGCAGGTATTCCGTCACCGTCATCTCCGGGTACAGCGGGGGAGTCTCCGGCAGGTAGCCCATATGCCGTTTGGCCAGGGCGGGGTGTGTGAGCAGGTCGTGCCCCATGATCTCCACCCGGCCCGCGCTGGGGGCGAGGCAGCCGGACAGCATGTTCATGATGGTGGACTTGCCGGCGCCGTTCTGTCCCAGCAGGCCGACCACCTCGCCCTTCCCCGCGGCAAAGCTGACGGCCTTCACCGCCTCGAATCTGCCGTACCGCCTGAAAAGGCCTTCCGCCCGGATCAACCGCACTGCCCTCCGTCATGATGTAATGGAAGTATATCATTTTGGAAAAGGCGTTTGGTGAACAAACTGTGAAGACGCCCAGGTTGAACGGGCCCTTGAAAAATGCTAAAATAGGCCATCAGTCCGGAGAGGAGCGCCATGAACAACTACCGCTTCAGGCAAAAACCGGGGTTCCAGACCTTCGGCACCAAGGCGCAGCAGCGCGTCACGCTCATCGCCCTGGTCCTCCTGCTGGCGGCTGTGATCGTCCTGGGGGCTTTCTATGCCCGCGGCGCCGCCTACCAGGCCAGGACCGTGGAGCAGTTCAGGCGCAGGATCAACAGCAACCTGGTCGATGCCATCGGGCAGGTCAGCCGGATGACGGGCGGGGTGCAGTCCAACTCCTCCATCAAGCTGGGGCAGATCCGTCAGCATGTGTATGCCATGGAACAGATCAACGCCATCAGCATCGCCGTCAGCGGGGAAAGCGGCAGGCTGATCCCGCCGGAAGCCGTCACCGCCCTGTTTGATGACCTGGACCGGTATGAGCTGGCCATTCAGACCGCCACCGGCAACACGCTGGAAGAACGGACCCTGCTTTTGACCCATCTGACCGCGCTTCAGGGGATCATCGGGCTCTGAGTTTCATCGGCAGAACAGAATGACGGCTGACCGTTCCCGGACGGCCGGCCTGTTATTTTCGCGGACAAACGGGTATGTAGTATACGTCCTTCAGGAGAAGGCAACACGAAAGGAAAACAGACATGTCCAAGAGGATCGGTATCATTTCAGGCTCCCTCCGCGAGGGATCATTCACCACACAGATCGCCCGGGCGGCAATGGAGCTGTTCCCGGCTTCCGTTGAGGTCGAGTTCATTCAGATCGGGCAGCTGCCCCTGTTCAATCAGGGTTTTGACGATAAGGGCACAACGCCGGAGAGCTACAAGGCCTTCCGCAGCGAGATCGCAACGTATGACGGCTTCCTGTTCGCCACGCCGGAGCACAACCGCTCCTTCCCGGCCGCGCTGAAGAACGCGCTGGACGTCGCTTCCCGCCCCTGGGGCCATAACCTGTGGAACGGCAAGGCGGCGGCGATCGTCAGCGTATCCCCCGGCGCGTACGGCGGCTTCGGCGCGAACCATCACCTGCGCCAGGTGCTGGCATTCCTCAACATGCGCCCCGTGCAGCAGCCGGAGGCCTACATCGGCAGCGTGACGAACCTGCTGGACGGCAAGGGCAGCGTAAAGGAGGAGACCAAAGCCCACCTCAAGGGCGTCGTCGACGCGCTGGTGAGCTTGCTGTAACGATTGAAACCATACAGCCGGGGGCAGCAGCCTTCCGGCTTTTTTGTTATCCGAGCGTCCTCGCGTACAGGCACACCGGCCAGGATTCCTTTAGCCTCCTCATTGCCGTCCTTGCCGCCTGCTCGCTGGGGAACAGGCCGAATACCGCGCTGCCCGAGCCGCTCATGAGGGCAAGGACTGCGCCGTTTCCCTGCAGTGCGTCAAGGGCGGCCCGGATCTCCGGCAGCATCGCGGCGGCAGCCTGCTGCAGCTGGTTCCTGCAGGCCCGCGCGAGCGTTTCAAAGTCTCCGGTCATCAGCGCTTCGGCTGCCTTTTGGATGTCCGCCGGTTCGCCGCAGGGGTTTTGCTCAAACCTGGAGAAGACCTCGCCTGTTGAAAGGCCGCCTTCCGGTTTGAGGATCAGCAGATGGAAAGTCTTTGCTGCGGGCAGGGGGAGGACACGCTCCCCGATGCCTCCCACGCGGGTCAGCCCGGGGAACAGGCAGCAGGGCACGTCCGCGCCGAGCCCGAGGCCGATGCCCTGAAGCTCCCCCAGGGACAGCCCGGTGTCCCACATTCCGTTCAGCCCCTGAAGGACCGCCGCGGCGTCCGCGCTGCCCCCGCCGAGGCCCGCCTGCACCGGGATCCTTTTCACAAGCGTGATTCGGACGCCGCCGGTATGTCCGGTGTATTCCTTCAGCGCCATTGCCGCCTTGAACGCCAGGTTGTCCTCAGACGCGGGCAGGCCTTCCGCGCCTTTTACATGAAGGAGGATACCGGGATGGGGCAGGAGGGTGAGGGTGTCGTAAACGCTGATCCGCTGGATCAGCATCTCCAGAAGGTGATAGCCGTCAAGCCTTGTCCCCAGGACGTTGAGCGCCCAGTTGACCTTTGCCGGCGCGTCAATCCGCATGCGCCGTCCTCCCGCTGGGCTTTTCGGCCTTCTCGAGGGTGAACTCAAAGGCCGCGCCCGGCCCGTCCTTCAGCAGCCGGATGTCCTGCCCGTGCTTCTGCAGGATGGTCCTGCAGATGGCCAGGCCCAGCCCGGCGCCGTCCCCGGCGCTGTGCGCCTGACGGCTGGTATAGAAGCGCTCAAAGATCTTTTCCGCTTCATCCGGCAGGACCCCGATGCCGTTGTCCCGCACGGTAACGGCCAGGGTCTTCCGGTCCTTTTCCGTGATGCTCAGCGTGATTTGGCCGCCTTCCGGCGTGAAGCGGATCGCGTTGTCCAAAAGGTTGATCAGCACCTGCTCGATCCCGTCCCGCGCGGCCAGGGCATACATGTCCTCCCGCTCAAACTCCGTGCGCATGTCGATCCGTTTTTCCTCGATCAAGGGGATCTTGGTGATCAGGACCAGGCGGACCGTTTCGCACAGATTGAACACGGTCTTTTTCAGCTCGCTGTCCGGGGCCTCCGCGCGGGAGAGGTTCATCAGGCCGCTGATGAGCCGGTTGAGCCTTCTCGTTTCCTCCAGCACGATCGAAAGGCTCTGGCGGCTGTCCTCCGGTTTCACGGTGCCGTCCAGCAGCCCCTGGATGAAGCCCTGGATGCTGGTCATGGGGGAGCGCAGCTCGTGGGAGAGGTTCGCGATGAAGGTGCGCCTTGTCTCCTCCGTCTCCTGGAGCTGTCTGGACATCCGGTTGAAGGAGGCGGAGAGTTCCTTCAGTTCCCTGGCGCCGCCCTCGTTCACCGGCGGCGCGGCGATGCCCCTTGCCATCAGCCCCGCGGAATGGGCGATGGTCTCCAGCGGCTTCATCATCCTGCGGGTATAGAAGGTCGCGATGGCGGCGGCCGCAAGGAAGGCGGCCAGCGCGGCGACGGCGGCCTGCTTCCAGATGGTCTCATAAGCCGCCCGGACGGACTGCGCGGCGGTCTGGATATAGACCGCGCCAAGCACCGCGCCGCTTTGCACCCAGGGGACGGCCACGGTAAACATCGGCCCGTCCTCGCCCTCTGTCTGGGCCACGACCTCCTCGCCGCCCAGCACGCGGTACAGGGTGTCCACGATGCCCCTGGGGTCAAAGCTGCTGGCCAGCTCCTGATGCTCCTGCAGGACCGAGGAGAAATTGCTGCTCACCCGCCCGTTCCGGTCCACCACCAGGCAGAAGGCGCTGAACTCCTCGTACACCGCGCGCACTTTGCGCGTCAGCATCTGCTGCGTGACCTCGCTGGACGGCAGGAGGACCGTGCGCGCGGGAGCGCCGGCGAGGTAGGCGATGTCGTAGGCCTGGGACTTGAGCGCCTTGATCCGGCTCTGGATCTGCGCCTCCCTGGAGCTGAGGGCAAACACGAACAGCATCAGCAATACGCACAGCAGGATGACCGCCGTGAACATCGCCATGAGCTTGAACAGCATGCCTCTACGCAAACGATTTGACCTCAAACTTGTATCCGATGGACCAGATGGTCCGGATGCCCCAGCCGAAGCGCTCGCTGCCCTGCAGTTTCTCGCGCAGCCTTTTTACATGGACGTCCACGGTCCGGCTGTCGCCGAAATAATCAAAATCCCACACTTTCTCCAGCAGCTGCTCCCGGGTGAAGACCTGGTTCTGATGGGAGGCCAGGAAGTGGAGCAGCTCCAGCTCCTTGGGCGGCATCTGCACCGGCTGGCCGTCATAGGTCACCGCAAAGCTCTTCAGGCTGATGAGGAGGCCGGGAAAGGTCAGGGCCTCCTCCTTGTCTCCCGAGGCCGCGCTGCGCCGCAGCACCGCCCTGACCCTGGCGGTCAGCTCCTTGGGCTCAAAGGGCTTGGTGATGTAGTCGTCGGCGCCCAGCTCAAGGCTCTTGACCTTGTCAAAGGTCTCCTCCTTCGCGCTGAGCATGATGATGGGCACCCGGCTCGTCTTGCGGATCTCCCGGCAAACGTCCCAGCCGTCGATGCCCGGCAGCATGATGTCCAGCAGCATCAGCGCGGGCTCCGCCTTGCGGAAAGCCGCCAGCGCCTCGTCCCCGCGGGGGTACTGCTTCACCTCAAAGCCCTCCCCTTCCAGGTACATGGTGATCAGCCTGGCGATATTGGGGTCGTCATCGACGATGTAGATGACCTGTTTTGCGTTCATCGTATCCTCCTTACCCCAGCGTGATGACGGTGACGCCGGCTTCGCCCTCGCCGTATCGCCCCGGGCGCTGGCCCGTGACGTGAGGGTGCCGGCTCAGGTAGGCGCGAAGGCCGCTGCGCAGCGCGCCCGTTCCCTTGCCGTGGATGATGTACACTTCATGCAGCCCCGCCAGCGTCGCGCTGTCCAGGTAATTGTCCACCGCCGCCATCGCCTCGTCAAGCGCCATGCCGCGCACGTCGCACTCCATTTTCACGCTGCGCTCCGATGCCTGGGTCACGGAATGGACTGTGGTCTGTTTTGCTTTCATTTCGCCTTTCGCCCTGTACAGGCCGTCGGCGGGGACGCGAAGCTTGATGATCCCGGCCTGGACCTGCACCTCGCCCCTGGCGTCGGGCAGGGTGAGCAGGGTGGCCTCGGTGTTGTTCACGGCCAGCAGGACCCGCATACCGGGCTGCAGCTCCTCCATTTTCAGCGCGTCATTCGCCGCGCCCGTGTCCTGTCCGCCCGCCAGTTCATCCTGAAGGCCCGACAGACGCCTGCGAAGGCTGCTCACCGCGTTGGGGTCCTGGAGCTTGACGTTTTTGAGTTCTTCCAGCACCGCGGCGCTCTCCCGCCTGGCTTTCTCCACGATGCGCCTGGCCTCCTCGCGGGCTTTCTCACGCGCGCTCATCCGCAGCTCGGACATTTCCCTGTGGAGCTCCTCCGCTTCCTTCCGGAGCCGTTCGCTTTCAAGCCTTGCGGCCTCCGCCTCCTCCCGTTCCCTCTGGGCCGCCTGCCGCTGGACCTCGGCCTTGGCCAGCACGTCCTCAAACAGCAGCGTTTCCCGGCTCAGAAGGTCCTGCGCGTCCAGGATGAGCGCGTCGGATAGCCCCAGGCGGCGGGAGATCTCAAAGGCGTTTGACTTGCCCGGCACGCCGATGGACAGGCGGTAGGTCGGGCTGAGGGTCTGCACGTCAAACTCCACGCTGGCGTTCCGGACGCCCGGCGTTCCAAGCCCGAAGGCCTTCAGTTCGCTGTAATGGGTCGTGGCGACCGTGCGGACGCCCATCTTCAGCATCCGCCGGAGGATGGCCTGTGCCAGGGCCGCGCCTTCGGTGGGATCCGTGCCCGCGCCCAGCTCATCAAACAGGACCAGGTCGCCGCTGTCCGCCTCGCCCATGATGGAAACGATGTTGACCATGTGGGAGGAGAACGTGGAAAGGGACTGCTCGATGCTCTGCTCGTCGCCGATGTCGGCGAATACGTTTCCAAAAACGGACAGCTCCGTGCCCAGCTGTCCCGGGACCTGCAGCCCGGCAAGGCCCATCAGGGTCATCAGGCCGACGGTCTTCAGCGTCACCGTCTTGCCGCCCGTGTTGGGCCCGGTGATGATCAGCGTAGTGAACTCATCGCCCAGCCACAGGTCGCAGGGGACGACCCGGTCGAAGGGGATGAGCGGATGGCGCACCCTGACCAGACGGATGTATCCGCGCCGGTTGAGCTTCGGCCGCACCGCGCGCATCTGCCGCGCCAACGCCGCCTTGGCGAAGCGGAAATCCAGTTCGACGAGGATGTCCAGATCTTCCTCCAACTCATCCGCTTTCTCACCCGCCCTGTCGGACAGCTCCGCCAGGCTGCGCTCGATATCCTGCCGCTCCTTTACCTGCCAGCCCTTCATCTCATTCCCGGCTTCCACCACGGCCATGGGCTCGATGAACAGCGTCGCCCCGGTGGAGGACTGGTCGTGCACGATGCCGGGCACCTGTGCGCGGTATTCCTGGCGCACGGGAAGGACGTAGCGGCCGTTGCGCACGGTCACCAGGCTGTCCTGGAGGTATTTGCTGCTCTGCGGGCCGTGGGCGATGGACTGCAGCCTGTCCCGGATCCGGTCGTTGCACAGCGGCAGGTGCCGGCGGATGTCTGCCAGCTGGGGGCTGGCTCCGTCGGCGACCTCGTCCTCGCTGATGAGGGCGTCGGAGATCGCGCGCTCCAGCTGGCGCAGCGGGGTCAGGCGGGCCGCCAAAGCGCGCAGCCCCGGCGCGCGATCCTCGTTCGCGTCCTCCAGGGCCTTTTTCGCGGCGTTCACGGCGCGCAGCAGTTCCGCGATGTCAAGCAGGGCCCTCGGGGACAGCACGGACCCCTTTTTGGCCAGCCCCAGCCAGGCGCTGACGTCCTTGAAGGGGATCAGCGGGCTGTCGCCCCTGCCCAAAAGGATCAGCAGCGCTTCATCCGTCTCATCCTGCGCCCGCTCCGCCGCGTCCAGCGTATCATGGGGCCGCAGCGCTTCGCACCGCGCCCGCCCCGGTTCGGTCAGGGCGAGGGCCGCGAGAAGGCCGATGATCTTGGTGTATTCCAGCGTTCTGAGCGATTTTTCATTCATCTGCGGTTGCTCCATGTTTTCCTATTCGACGCCCGATATGAAGCGGCCGGGCTCCGTCCGGCGGGAAAGGCTTCCCTGGCCGCCTTTTTGCAGCACGGCGTAGTGCCCGATGATCCTCTCCGCTTCCTCCCGGGTCTCCTGCCTGACGTCGGCCAGCCAGCTCATCCGGGGCGCCAGTTCTGACAGGTGCAGCGGCTGATGGTGGTACAGGCTGATGAGGCAGCCCTCGTCAAAGCGGGTCGGTATCAGCGGGTAGGCGCAGGAGAAACGGTCCAGAAGCGGATTCCCGACGACCCCTTTTCCCTGATCGCACAGGGTGCAGCCCGCGCGCTTCCGGCTCAGGCCCAGGCGGACACGCTCCGGGCAGTGGTTCAGCTGCATCAGGGCCGTCCTGCCGAAGACCGGCAGGATGAGTTCGATCATGCCCCCGGGCAGGTCCGCGATCTCCGCGCCGCTGAGTTCCCTTGAGATCACCGCCGCCTTTGCGCCCAGATCCCTCAGCAGCCGCAGGGAGGCCACGTTCCATACCGGGACGCCTTCCCCGGTCAGGAAGGGCAAGCCTCCGGTGAGCCGAAGCTGTCCCACGTTGTCCGCCATCAGAAGGCAGCCTGTCTGCTTGATGAGAGGTAGAGCGCGGCTGATCGCGTCGTCGCTGATCTGCCTGGGCAGCATCAGGATGTCTCCGGGCATTGCTCCGCCAAGCTGCGCTGCCAGCCGTTCCCCGCGGAAATCATCAGGCGCCAGGACGATCCTGTCCGCGCCCGCCCTGAGGAGGGCTTCGCGGTCCTGGCGGGGCGACATGAGGGCGTACAGCCTGGGCACGCCGCCGGTCGGGGGCGCATGTGCGGGGCGTCCGGGGGCGTAAGGCCGCGGCGGGGAGATCCGGTGCGCACCGATCAGCGCCTCTTCCAGTTTTTCAAGCCCTTCCCTTCGCAGCGCGTTGAGCGCTGAAGCCGTCATGAAAGCGGGGAAGTCCCCTGAAAACGCAAAGGACCGCAGCGTGAACGGCGTGCCGCCGGATTTGAAGATGAAACGGCGGGCGGCCGACTCGTCCAGCGGCTGGCTGACCGCCTCATCCGGGACTTCGCCCGACACCTCGACCGCCTGGTCCCGGCTCTTCAGGGTCAGGGCGGCCGGCTTGCCCCGGCACAGCCTCAATTCCGCGTCATAATGGATCACAGGCGGGCGGGAGGCCGCCTCCCGCGCCGTTTTCAGCTGGACCTCGTCCTGCAGCCGGAAGACCCCGTCCCCGGGGCTGACCCTCTCCCTGAGGCGCAGCACCGCCTGCTGCCCCGCGGTCACGGCCGGGCCGGAATAGATCATCTCCTGCTCTGCTTTTCCACGGACGGCCAGGCCGTCGCCGTTGCCCAGGGGCTGTGTGAGATGCGCCTGCGCCAGCCAGACGTCCCCGTGCGCCTTCAAGGAGGTCACATGGCCGATCTTTATCCCTTGATGGCTGACCCCGTCCATGCTGATCAGCTGCGTGTCTTCCCCGCCCAGCGCGTGCCCCGCGGTGAACCCCCGGCTGAAGATCTGCGCAAGCGAACGCTGACTGGCTTCAGCGTCAGCCGGATCTTTCCCTGACAGGGCTGCGTCCAGGGCCCTGCGGTACGCGCCGGTGACGACCTGGACGTATTCCGGCCGCTTCAGCCTGCCTTCGATCTTGAAGCTGTTTGCCCCGGCCCTGAGCAGCTTCGGGAGCTGTTCCAGCGTATTCATGTCCCGCATGGACAGGAGCGGGCCGGACACGTCCCGGTAGGCGTACTGCAGCCGGCAGGGCTGGGCGCAGCGCCCGCGGTTGCCGCTGCGTCCCCCGATCTGGGAGGAGAAAAGGCACTGCCCGGAGACGCTCACGCACATCGCGCCGTGGATGAAGACCTCCGTTTCGATCCCGGTCTGTGCGATGGCGCGGATGGCGGCCAGGCTGCATTCCCGCGCGGCGACGGCGCGGGACACGCCCAGGTCCAGCAGAAGGTCCGCGCCCCGGGCGTTGTGCACGCTCATCTGCGTGCTGGCATGGACGGTGACGCCGGGGAACTCTTCCCGTATGAGGCTGAGCGCTCCCAGGTCCTGGACGATCACCGCGTCCGCGCGTGATTCGGCAAGGAGTCGGATCAATCCGCGCAGGGAATCCGTTTCGCGCTCCTTGATGAGCGTGTTGACCGTGACGTATACCCGCTTTCCGTATAGGTGCGCAAAACGGATCGCGGCCTTCAGCGAAGCGTCGTCAAAGCCCGCCGAGGCGCGGGCCCCGTGGGAGAAAGCGCCCAGGTAGACGGCGTCGGCGCCGGCTGAAACGGCGGCCCTCAGGGCTTCCATGCTGCCCGCGGGGGAAAGGAGCTCCGCCTTCTCAGGCATCCTTTTCCATTTCTTCAAGCTGCCGGCGCAGCCGGGTGTTGACCTCCTGCGCTTTGATCAGCTCATCGGCCAGCGACAGCGCCGCGGCCACTGCCGTGCCTTCCGGAGAAAGAGAGGGGTTTTGCTGCGCCGTTTCCCGGATGCGCCTGTCGGCCAGCTGCGCGACGCTTGCGAAATAGGAGGGCTCCTCTGCCCCGCTGAGCTGATAACTCTTCCCCCCGACGATCACGGTGATGTGATGGACGTTCATCGGGCGGGCAGCCTGCTGAAAGGGTAATCGACGCCGTTGGTTTCCACCCGGATGCTTCGGATCACCTGCGGCGAAAGCGGCTTGTCGGCCCTGTCCCGCTTCGCGGAGACGACAGCGTCCGCGGCGTCCATCCCGCTTTGTACCATGCCGAAGGCGGCATAGGAGCCGTCAAGGTGCGGGGAATCGGCGACCATGATGAAGAACTGGCTCCCGGCGGAGTCGCTGCGCATGCTGCGCGCCATGCTAAGGACGCCGCGGCTGTGCTTCAGCGGGTTTTTGACGCCGTTTGCCTGAAACTCGCCCTTGATCCCGTACCCCGGTCCGCCCATGCCGGTGCCGGAGGGGCAGCCGCCTTGGATCATGAAGCCCGGAATCACCCGGTGAAACGTCAGGCCGTCGTAGAAGCGCTGGTTCGCCAGCGCGATGAAATTGCCCACGCTTTCGGGGGCGTGCTCCGGGTAGAGGATGCCGCTGATGGTCTGTCCGCTCTCCATCGTGATGGTGAAAGCCGGGTGCTGTCTGTCTGTCATGAAACCCTCCAAAATGACCGTTTTCCGTCCTTGATGATAGTCCCGGGGCCGCCTGTTGTCAATGAAACAGCGCTTTGGCGCGGGAAACGGCAGGGGCTGCGCGGCTGTCCGGAAATTTGAGCGGTTGCCCGATTCCGCGCTTGACAAGGCGGCCGGGCTTTAGTATTATATCGCTTGCCGCCGCATTGGCGGTGACCTTCGGGGTGTAGC
>CAZVSG010000026.1:0-8646 GCA_964629345.1 uncultured Christensenella sp.
CCATGACCGGATCTTCTTCCGTTGTGAAAACATCCGTCATGTAGCCCGGAAGCACACTCTGGGTTTCGCCGATGTACAGGTCTTGCTCCAGGTCAATGAGCAATAACTGCTTGCCAGGGTCTGCCATCACATCTTTGGGCAGCCCATACCCCTTGGATGTCCACAGCCAGTGTACGTTTCTGCTCTCAGGATCGCCTGAATCTTTGCTTGCCGCATATAACCCATCCCCATCCATTTCCGACATTGCGTGCAGCTCATATTTGCCGCTATCCTGTACTGTGGCGGTGAGGCTGAGTGTGAACACCTGCTTATCTTCTGCCCATGAAGCATCCCGCACATTTATGTCAACCAACCCTGCCGCGGCGCCATTTGATTCCTGAGGAATATCAGTCTGCATGTTGTCCAGGATGGCCTGGTGCTTATCGGGTTCATGTTGCTGGTACGCGGTGAAGCGGGTATTGTAGTACCATTGTTGGCCGAGGGTGATCGCGGCATAAGCGATACCGCCTATGGCAAGGGTAATGGCAGCAGCAATGAGCATTGTTCGTGTTGTCAGTTTTTTCACGGGTTTCTCCTCCTTTATTTGTCGGAGTGTCTGGTCGACGCGCTCCGAGAACTTTTTCGGAGTATTGGGGAATGCCTTATCCAGGTCAAAGCGCTTCATCTTCAAACACCTCCTCGTCCTTAAGCAAGCTTCTAAGTTGGTCTTTTGCGCGGGAAATCCGGCTTTTCACGGTGCCTTCAGGCAACCCAAGCATCTGCGCTATCTCTTTCATCGAGAATCCATCCAAGTAAAACAGCGTCAGAGGAATTCGGTACTTGATGTCCATGTCCGCCATTGCATCCCGCAAGTAGAATTCATAGTGTGAAATATCCTGCGAAGAGGCGGCTGCCTCAGTCAATGGGAGTTCAATGTGGCGATTGCGGAGCCGGGCTTTGCAGGCGTTGATCAGGATTCGTGTCAACCAGGTACGGAAGTATTGCTCCTCACGCAATGTACCGCGTTTTTCCCAGCCTTTGAGCAAGGCATCCTGTACTACGTCTGCTGCGTCTTCATCCGAGCGTAGGTAGCTATATGCCACCCGATAAAGCGTTCGCTCCATCCCTTTTACTTCGCTTGTGAAGAATCTCTCGTCCATCTCACTCTCCGTTCTCATGAATCAGCGCTGATTCTAACCATTAGATGCAGAACAGCATTGAAAGGTTGCATTGGTACTAAATTCGTGTGAATAATCCTGTTACTTGATTATCCATGCTTTATGCAACCAGGATGACAAAATAGTTTTGCCGGGCTGACAGCCGCAAATTCAATTATATAGCAAAAGGCTAAAGGGCTGCCGTTTTCTGCGGCAGCCCTCTGGAATACATTTGGCAGGCTATTTCAGCGGCACCAGTACCGCCAGTTCGGGCAGCGGGATCTCATGATCCTGGGCGTAGGAAGAAATGAGCAGGGTGGTGAATTCTTTGATTAACTCTTCGCTCGCCCGGGAAACGGGCTGGCCTTTGTGCTCCGTCATCCAGACTCCTTGTGCCAGGAATGCCTGTGAAGGAAGGTTAAAAGAGTTTGAGGAAACATAGAAGAGATTGTCCAGGGGCTGGCCTTGGCTGTTGCCAGGTCTAAAAGATGCGCTGTCCACGCTGTTTGAGGAGTAGCTGATGGTGAAGCCATTCTCATCAATTGTGACCGCGTTGATTATAAGGGCAGATCCATTTTTCAGTGGCAGCGTAACCGGATAATCGCTGTTCAGCTGCAGCGTATGAAACGGGAGTGTTGGGGCTGTCTGTGAGAGGATCATAAGCGGCACGATGCGGATGGCCTCAGCCCCCTCTCCGCCAAGAAACCAAATCTCATTCTGCATCTCAATGGGATTCGCAGGGCTGGCCAATGTGTTGAAAATGTTGCTCAAGCTCCTGATGGGAAGCGATTTGCCCTGCTCATCTTCCAGTAAGCAGTTTAGTATGCCGCTGTCCCGGCCTTTATCCAGATTGCTTAGGTGTATACGGTTTCCGAAGGGGCCGAAGGAAACCCGCCTTACGGTGAAAGCGAAATTTGTATTCTGCCCAGGATAACGCTCATAGATGAAGTTTTGCGGCAAGTTGAGGTTGTAGGCTATCGTAGGGTCCTTCGCCTGGCTTCGGTCAATGATGATCTTGCTTATGGCGTCATATTGCTGCGAATGCGCATTGTAAATGTCTTCAAAGGCCAGGGTAGCCTGGTCGGGAACAGGAGTTTTCAGTGAGAAAACAGCCAGGCAAAAAACTGCCTTGTCCCCATCGGGATGTCCTTCCATAAAAAGACCGATGATGGGGAGGGGAGAGCCATTCAAACTTGGGTTCAGATAGGGAGCCACCCGTTCATAGCTTATGGGGGAAGCGCCATAGATCAGCGGCAGTGGCTCCTCGTATTCCGCGCGGTAAAAGACTGCCAGAACATCATCAGTCAGAGCAATATTTTGTACCTGTACAGTCACTTGAGACCCGAGGTTGCCGGCTTGCTGCCAACTGAGGTCAGCGCTTCCGGTGATGCCAGGCATCATGGCAGGGTCCTTAATGAGCCGGCTGGTGAAACCCGCCAAATAGGGGATGGGAGCACCGTCGCCCAGGATGACAGTCGGAATATCCTCTGCCAGGGTCAGCGGCAGGAAGGTGAACAGGACAAAGGCAGCTAAAAGGGCTGCAAGGGTTTTATGGATAGTCATATCAGTTTTCCTCCTTGGGCGAAAGTGCCAGGGTGATGTGATCGAAGCGTTCCTGTGTCATGATGTTGTAGAAGGACAGGGTAATGTCTCCGGGCGCTTCTTCCAATGCACCGTAGACCTGATTCAGTTCTATCCCGCCCTCCGGCAGTACTTTCAGAGCATCCTGTATCCAGATGGCTTCCCGGGGGTTTCCGGCTCCGTCCAGCCATTCAGCCTGGAGGCCATCCCGCATGTTCACCGCCTGTAGGGGCGTGGAATCAGGAAGCAGGGCATATCGCAGGGTGAGGTAGCTGGCTATGGGGGTGGTTTCCACCTTGCAGAGGGTGAGGGTAAGCCTTGCCTCAGGGAGCAAAACGGGCGATAGGGTGGAATACTCCTTAATGTGGGGGCTTTGGGTTAGGGTGAAATCCAGGGTGCCCCGGGCGCTGTCATCCATCTGCTTAGAAATGTCCATCGCCAGCAAGTTCAGGCGGAGGTTGGCTTCCTCCCCCTGGGCGGGGACGGACAGCGTATAGCGTATGCCCCCGGCCTCGTAGAGGGACTGGTGAATCTGTGGATGCTGCAGGACCTCGTTCACCAATATGTCCCACACCTCAACCTGCACCAGCTTTTGGCCTGCGGCCTTGGCTTTTTCGGCAAAACTCTCCCCCTGGTATGGATTACCCGATTTTTTCCAATCATAGGCCCAGGCGGGTTCCGCTTCCTGGTCCATCAGCAGAGCCTTGGCCGGATCTTCGGGCTGCACGTGAAGGGTGAGGTATACCTGGTGTCCGTCATATACTGCTTCCTCCACGGTAAAGCGGGCAAGCTCCGGCTGCATGGTCTTCTGGGGGATGGATGATTCAACAATTTCCTGGGCCTGGGGCAGGAGATCCCTGCGGAGGATCCGGTTGAGGGTGTCAAGCACGCCCAGGCTCTCCAGGGCAAATGCGCTGCCAAGCAGAAACACCAGGACCAGGGCAGCGGAAAGGATCGGGCGAAGGCATCGTTGTGGCTGCCGTTTTGACGCCTGGCCAAGCGACCTATGCAGGCGGTTGATGAAACCCTGGGGCACTTCCCCGCAGGCTCTCCGCCAGAGTTGTTTCATGTGGTTATCTTCCATTGTGTTCCTCCAATAAGAGTTCCTTCAGTTTTTCGCGTCCACGCTGCATCCGTGAAAGCACCGTTCCCTGGGGCCAGCCCAATGCTTTGGCTGCCTCCTTGATGGAAAAGCCCTCAAAGTAGTGCAGGATCAGAGGCAGGCGCTGTCTGTCGGGCAATTTGTCCAGAGCATCCCGGAGCATGAGCGCTTCCAGGGAAGTCTCATCGCTTGATTCCACCACATTTTCATAAGGTGTCTCCCATTGCTTTTTCCTCAGGACGCTGTAGCAGGCGTTGATCATCACCCGTGTAAGCCATGATTTGAGCTTGCTTTCGTCCTGAATCCACTTTGCCTTGCGCCATGCGGTCTCAATGGCGTTTTGCACGGCGTCTTCACGGTCCTGCGGGCTGCGCAAAAGAGCACAGCTGATGCGGTGGAGGAGGTCTGTGTATGCCAGGATGTGTTGTTCCAGGCTTTGGTCTGTCACGTTCGCTCACTTTCTGATTACGTTTTTGTCAGGCCTGACACTCTATAGACGCGCGGGAAGCGTGAATTATTCCGGCGGACAAATATTACGCAAGCAGGATGAAAGAATCAGCTCTTACCGGCTCAAAGTCGCAGACCCGATTATACAGCAAAAGAGGCTGCCCTTTCCTTTGGCAGCCCCTGGTCATGTTGCGAGGTCAACCCAAATGCTTGACTGATTCGGCCTTAGCAGTTTCTCCTGTGCCTTACTTCGCCGCCTCCTGAATGGCCTTGACGAAGGCGTCCGCGTCCATCTTGCCGTCCAGGTAATCCTGCTGGATGTCATAGGTCACCGGGTAGGGGCTTGTCATGATGGTCATATGGGGGGCGACTTCAAGGCGGAAGCGGGCCAGTCCGGCTTCTTCGGGGCCGTATTTGCTGACATCGCCACTTGCCAGCATGCCCTTGAGCTTCTCGACTTGGGCCAGGTCTTCCTGGCTGATACCGGCCTGGATGCGGCTGTTCATGCTGTAATCCATAATGTTCTGTTCAACGCTCATTTTGGCGATTTCCTGCGCTGTCATCACGGCGCTGAGCATCGGCAGGAACTGGGCGTTGGTGTTGCCCGCAAGCCACTCCACGTACTGGATGGCGGCCTCTTTGTTGGGGGCGTCGGCATTGATGACGCATACGCCCAAGCGCTGGGTGAAGGCGGGCGCGTCTCCCAAGCGAAGTTTCAGCTGCATTCTTCCATGGGCATCCACGTAAGGCCAGCCTTCAAACAGGAGGGCGCGCATGTTCCCCTTGGCGTCCCTGGACGCCTGTTTTCCGCCCAGAACCCTGCTGGCTGCTTCGACCTGCGCAAGACCTTCCCGCAATGCCGGGGTGTCAATGGCGCCGGGGTCACCCTTTGCCATGGCTTCCGCGATGGAAACGTTGACAAGTTCGCTGAGCAGCGTGCGGCGGGTCGCATCGGCGGTGTCCCCTTCTCCCAGGAAGCGGGTGCCGCGGCGGGTCTCCAGGGGCAGGGCCATGTATTCCTCAGCCAGGGTAGTCAGCTCCGCAAAGGTCTTGGGCGCCTTGCTGAAATCCCAGCCAAACTGTTTCCATGCGCCTTCGTCGATGGCTGCCAGGCCATTGTGGCCCGCAAAAATCGCGTGGGGCACGGCATAGGTCTTGCCATCCCGGGTCAGGGCTTCCCGCACCTTGGGATAGAGATTGTTCACCCCGGCCATGATGGTTTCGTTGTCCGAAAGGTCCAGGATCCGCCCGGCCTTGATCAGGGCATCCAGGCTGACATCCTCAAGAAAAAAGAAGCCCACGTCCCATACATTCTCGGGATTCGCGATGAAGTCCTTCCACTCGCCATACCCAAGTTCGATGTTTTCAGCGCTGCGCTCAGGGTGCGCGGCGGTGTATTTCTCATTTTCCTGCCAGTGCCGGCCGACCATCAGGACCGCGCCGGGAGCCGCAGTAGGGGCAGCCGTGGGCTCAGGCACCGGGGTCTGGGCCGCGATGTCGGCCTTGGCTGTTTCTGACAGAGCGGGCGCAGCACGGACGATCCAGCTGTCTTTGTGGAGATCACCAACAGCGCCTTGGTCATCGATCTCACGTGCGCTTACGTACATGGTGAGGTCGTAGTTTTCCGCGCGGCGTGTCTGAACGGAGACCACCTCAAAAGCGAAGCGTACCGTACCATCTTCCCGAGGGATGAGGCTGTAGCCCACATCCGCTTCCAGCGTCTTGCCACCGATGGCTACTTTATCCGGAAGTACCCGCACCACCAGCATCCGGGCCCCTGATTGCCGGGCCAGTTCCGCATAACTTGGCGCGTCTGCGGGGATTTCCATATCCTGACTGTGGTGAACGGCATAGCCGGCAGGGTCATTGATACTGTAATCCTCGGGGACCAGCACCACCTTGCTGTCTTTCTTGGGCGCAATGATGCCGGTGCCGTACAGCCCAGGCATGTCTCCTTGCGCCTGGTACACCACCTCTTCTAGTGTCACTTCAAGATCACCGGAGACAAGGATCTGACCGATCGACGCGATGTCGCCTTTAAGGAGTGCTTCCTGCTTCTCCTTGCCATAGAGGAAGCCAAAGATATCAGCCGTCGGGGAGAGGATGGCCGCTACGGCGGCAACTGCCAACAGTACCAATACCAGAGCCAGTACGAGGCCCATACTCAATTTCTTTTTCACGACAGGGGTCTCCTTTCCTGCTTTCAGGTCATTGAGCCTGTGCTCAACAAAGTTGCTGAAAGCTTGGGGCGTCTGGGGAAACAGCGCTTGCAGGCGCTCGTTGTTCAGCGCGTTCTTCTTCATTACGGTGTAACCTCCCAATCCTTCAGCTGTTGCTTGAGTGCCTTTCGTGCGCGGTACAGCCTGTTCTTGACAGCAACGACAGTGATACCAAGCGCGCCGGCGGTTTCCTTTTCGTTGAAACATTCCATGTAGTGCAGCAAGAGGGGTGTCCGCAGGGACTCCGGCAGGAGGTCAATGGCCTCCCGCAGTTCTGACTGCTCCGGCTGCATAACGTATTCCAGGACAGGCATCTCATCAACCGGGGTCTCGCGAAAGCGCCTGCGTTGGATGTTCCGGCATTCGTTGATGACGGCACGCGTCAGGTAAGTGCGGAATCGCGTTTCCTCCAAACGCCCGCGGGCCACCCACACATTCAGCAGGGCTTGCTGCACGGCGTCCCGGCAGTCGGCCTCATGCCGCAGAATGCTCATGGATATCCGGTAAAGCGTCGGGGTCAGCGCTGTCGTTTCCCAGGTGAACAGGTCGTCGGAAATCATGATTTCTCCTCTGGATTTTTTCAGAAAGCATGGATGCATCACTTGCTTTCACATAGTATACGGACAAAGTGCTGAAAAAGTTGGATGCGTGAAATGATTAGGCTTTTTTACAAAACGCGGCTCAATTCAGCCGCGTTTCCCTGCCGCATCAACTCTCCAATTACTCTTCAATATGCAATGAAAGAGGCTGTCATTCCACTTTCAACATCATTCCCCACAGATCCGCTTCATCCGGTGCCTGAAAACACTCCTCCGGCGGTGCGGTGAAGCGCATCTGCTTGCCTGTAATGGGATGCTCAAATGCCAATGACCAGGCATGCAGCATCAGCCGAGGGGCTTTGGGCATTCCCTTAAAGCCGTAAAGCGGGTCACCCAATACCGGGTGATGGGCATGGGAGAAATGCACCCGGATCTGGTGTGTCCGTCCGGTGAGCAGTTGGATAAGTACCAGCGCGCTCTGCTCGTCCTGGCGGACCAACTGCCAGCGGGTGAGAGCTTCCCTGCCATCCGGCACCACCGCCATCTTCTTGCGGTCCTTTTGGCTCCGGCCGATGGAGCCGTTCATTTCGCCCTTTTCTTCCTTCATCTGCCCTGCGACCACCGCCAGGTAGTGCTTGGTGATCCTGCGGCCCGCCAGGGCGTTTGACAGGGCCAGGTGCGCCCGGTCGTTCTTGGCTACCAGCATCAGCCCCGAGGTGTCCTTGTCCAGCCGGTGCACGATGCCGGGCCGTTTCTCCCCGCCGATGCCGGAAAGGCTGTTCAGGTGGAACAGCAGGGCGTTCACCAGGGTGCCGGAGGGATTGCCGGGGGCAGGGTGAACCACCAGCCCGGCAGGTTTGAAGACCACCGCCATCACCTCATCCTCATAAAGGATGGATATGGGGATGTCCTCCGCTTCATTGCCGGTTTCCGTTGCATTAGGCAGGTCAAGAACCACTTGAGCGCCAATATTTGGAACAAACGAGGGTTTTGTCACCACAACGCCGTTGATGCTGACCTGGCCGTCCCGGATGAGCCGGGCAGCCTGGGAACGGGAAAGCTCCCCGCCCGCCAGCAGCAGGTCCAGCCGGGTGCCGTTGCCTGTTTTCTTCACCTCGTTCATTTCAGGGCTTCTCACGCGCAAGGAGCATGTCAAGGATAAGGAAGCCCGCGCCGACGGTCAAGCAGGCGTCGGCCAGGTTGAACACCGGGAACTCAAAAAAAAGGAACTGCAGGTAATCGCTCACCGCGCCATGTGCCATGCGGTCCATCAGGTTCCCGGCCGCTCCGCCCAGCATCATTGCAGCGCCTGCTGCCTGAAACCCCGCGGGCGGGCGGTGGGCAAGCCAAGTACCGGCTGATAGGAGTAAAAGGCTGATGAGCAGCAGGTTCAGCAGAGGATTGCCCTGAAACAGGCCAAAGGCAACCCCTCCGTTGGACAGGCTGTGGATCCCAAGGACACCGGGGATCAGCGGCCTGTTCTTCCCCAGGGGGATCAGCTTGAGCGTCAGGTCCAGCAGCGCGATCAGCAGCGCAGGCAGGGCAGTCTTTCGAATCATGTCTTTATTATAGCTTGAAAACGCAGCGAATTGAAGTGCTGCTTGAAAGGCTGCCGGAGGGGT
>CAZVSG010000026.1:8656-23512 GCA_964629345.1 uncultured Christensenella sp.
CGTACTGATCATCATTACCCTGCTGGGCGCGCTGTTTTTCATTGTTCCCGTGGGCGCGGAGGGAACAAAGGCGGTGTATTTCGCCGGAGGCTGTTTCTGGGGTGTCGAACATATGATGGCGCAGGTCCCCGGGGTTACTCAGGCCGTGAGCGGATACGCGAACGGCACGCTGGAAAACCCCACCTACCAGCAAGTGGTCACCGGGACCACCGGTCACCGGGAGACCGTCGAAGTCAGGTATGACCCGTCGCTCGTCACCCTGAAGGAACTTCTTGAGCTCTATTTCTCCGCCATCGACCCGACGGTTGAGAACCGTCAGGGCAACGACGTCGGGACCCAGTACCAGACCGGCATTTTCTATACCGATGAGGCGGACGGGGAAATCATCCGGGCAACCGCTGAGGCTGAGAAGGCGAAACACGCCGCCTTTTATGTCCGCATCGAGCCCCTGAGCGCTTTCTGGGCTGCCGAGGAATACCACCAGGATTATCTGGTGAAGAACCCAGTCATCGTGGACGTACGCGAGCCCTATGAGTTCAAGGCCGGGCACATCCCCGGCGCGATCAACCTGCCGTTGGGTTCACTGACCGAACTGGTAAAAACCCAGCTGCCGGACAAGGACGCCCTGATCTACCTGTACTGCCGCTCCGGGGCACGCAGCCAGAATGGGGCGATGCAGCTGGTCCGGCAAGGCTATACCAACCTCTGGGACCTGGGGGGGATCATCAACTGGCCGTATGAAGTGGAATAGCCCATTCTCCTGTCATACAAAGGGACCGCGGCCTGTGCGCCGCGGCCCCTTTGATCTGTAAGGGGTCAGGTGGCTTCATTCGCACTCAGTCATGCTGAACCGCCGTTTCCCTGCCCCGGATCATCCTGTCCATCGCGCGCGCGGCATCCTTGCCGGCGCCCATAGCCAGGATGACCGTCGCCGAGCCTGTCACCGCGTCGCCTCCGGCGAAAATCCGCTCCCGGCTGGTCTCACCGCCGGGTCCTTTGGTTTTGATGCAGCCCCACTGGTCGGTCTCCAGCCCCGGGGTGGTCAGGCGGATGAGGGGATTGCTGGTGGTTCCGATGGCGATGACCACCACGTCGGCGGGAAGCTCATAATTGCTGCCGGGCTCCTCGATGGGGCGCCTGCGGCCGGAGGCATCCGGCTCCCCCAGGGTCATGCGGACGCATTCCAGACCGCGTACCCAGCCGTTCGCGTCGCCCAGCACCTGCACCGGATTGGTCAGCATCCGGAAGGTGATGCCCTCCTCCTGCGCGTGGTGGACCTCCTCCAGTCGGGCCGGTAGCTCCTTCATCCCGCGGCGGTAGACGATGGAAACCTCGTCCGCGCCAAGCCGCCTGGCGCAGCGCGCGGCATCCATGGCCACGTTGCCCCCGCCCACCACGGCCACGTGCCGGCCGTGCATGATGGGGGTCAGGCTGTCTTTCTCATACGCCTTCATCAGGTTGATGCGGGTGAGGTATTCATTGGCGGAGTAGACCCCCTTGAGCGACTCACCCGGGATCCCCATGAAGCGGGGCAGGCCCGCCCCGCTTGCGATGAAGATCCCCTCAAAGCCATATTCCAGCAGTTCGTCGATGCTCAGCGTCTTGCCGATGACGGTGTTGAGCTGGATCTGAACGCCCAGCCGCCTGAGCGCGTCCACCTCCGCCATCACGATATTCTTGGGCAGGCGGAACTCCGGGATGCCGTAGGTCAGCACGCCGCCGGGCAGGTGCAGCGCCTCAAACACGGTCACCGCGTAGCCCATCCGGGCCAGCTCGCCCGCGGCGGTCAGCCCGCCCGGGCCCGCGCCCACGACCGCCGCCCTGTGCCCGTTCGGTTCCGGTCTGGGCGGCAGCGTGCATGCGTTCTCCCGGTACCAGTCAGCGGCGTAGCGTTCCAGGCGTCCGATGGCGACACTCTCCCCCTTGATGCCCCGGACACAGGTTTGTTCGCACTGGGCAGACGCGGCCGCAGACCGCCGGCAGGGCGCTGTCACGGTTGAGGATGAGGAAGGCTTCCTCCGTGTTTCCCCGGGCGATCTCCCGGATGAAGCCGGGGATGTCGATCCGGACGGGGCAGCCTTCCACACAGGGCCTGTGTTTGCATTCAAGGCAGCGCGCGGCTTCCTCCATGGCCATTTCCCGCGTGTAGCCCAGCGTGACTTCCCTGAAGTTGCAGCTGCGCTCCTGCGGGTCCTGCGCCGGCATGGCGACCTTTGCGGGGGACATGTTCCGCCCCATCAGCCCTGCACCTCCTTTCTGAAAAGGAGGCAGTTCTCCTCGCGCTCCCGCCGCTCAAAGTCCTCATAGATGCGGTTCCGGCTGATGACCTCGTCAAAGTCCACCTCATGCCCGTCAAAATCCGGCCCGTCCACGCAGGCAAACCTGATCTTCCCGGCTACTGTCAGGCGGCAGCCTCCGCACATCCCGGTGCCGTCCACCATGATGGGGTTCATGGACACCGTCGTTTTGATGCCGTATTTCTTTGTCAGCAGGCTGACGTATTTCATCATGACCAGCGGGCCGATGGCGATGACTTCATCATAATGATGGCCCCCGGCGATCATCCCCTCCAGCGCGTCCGTGACCAGGCCGCGCGCGCCGTAGCTGCCGTCGTCCGTCATGACCTTCAGTACGTGGGATACTTTTTTGAACTCCTCTTCCAGAAACACGAAGTCCCTGCTCCTGAATCCGGCGATGACGTGGACCTCGCTCCCCTGTTCAAACAGTTTCCGGGCGACTGGGTAGGCGATCGCGCAGCCGACGCCCCCGCCGATCACGCAGGCCTTCCGGATGCCCTTCGTTTTGGTCGCCGTCCCCAAGGGGCCGACGAGGTCGTGCAGGGAATCGCCGGATTCGAGGGTATCAAGCTCCATCGTGCCCGCGCCGACGACCTGGTAGACCACGGTCACGGCGCCCTGCTCCCTGTCCTGGTCGTGAATGGTGAGGGGGATGCGTTCGGAGTCTTCCTTCGCCCTGAGGATGACGAACTGGCCTGCCTGCGCTTTTCTGGCAATGAGGGGGGCAAGAACGGATATCTTTGAGGCGTTGCCACTCAGGCGCGTCTTCGCAGTGATCCTGTACATCATGTTCCTCCCGTGACGTTTCTGAGACAGTCTTCCGCGGGCTGTGCCAGCAGTCCGGCACGCCGCCTGTAATCGGGCATGACCTCCCCCAGCAGCCGGTAGAACGCGGGGGAATGGTTCAGGTGTTTCAAATGAGCCAGCTCATGCGCCACGACGTATTCGACCGCTTCCCTTGGATAGGCGAACAGCCTGAAGGAAAAGCATACGCCGCCCCTGGCGCTGCAGCTGCCGAAGCGCTTTTTGGCAGCAGTCACGCGGACAGTCGCCGGTGACACGCAAAGCAACCGAGCGTACCGGGCAATCAATTCCGGGAGCAGTCTCTGCGCTTCTTTCCGAAGCAGGTGTTCCTCCCCAGCGCTGAACGCTTCCGGGCGGGGCTTCAGGTGTGACAGGTGTCTTTCGATCCAGTCCGCCCTGTCCAGGACAAAACGCTCAACTGCCCTGTCTGGCAATTGGACGGGCGCGCGGACGATCACCGCGCCATCCGGGGTCACTTCCAAAGACAGGGTCCTGCGGCTGCTCCGGATCAGCTGATACCGCATCCCTTTTCCCGCAGAACAAGAAAAACCTGCCCTGAAGGGGGCTTCCTTCAATCGCAGGCTTTTTTCCCGGGGCATGCCTCAGCTGTCTTTCCGCTGAAAGAGCGCTTTCACCTGGCTTAAGGTCTTCTGCGTGAAGGAACCCATCTTCCTCAGCTTCATCTCAGCCTCCAGCGCCCCGCGCCGGTATGCCAGGCAGGACGGGTCTGTCCGCGCCGCCGTCCGCCAGGCCTGGTAAGCGCTCAGGTACTGCTTCAGGCCGGAAAGCGTCTCCCCCTGCAGGGCAAACCACTCGGCGTCCTTGCTCTCCGCCTTGCTCAGCTGCAGCAGCGCCAGTTCGTACTGCCTGCGTTCCAGCAGCTTCCTTGCCCAGTTCTTGGCCTGTGCGCAGGGGAGGGAGGCGGAGGCGGTCTGCCTTGATTCGACGATCTTCATCGCCTGCTCATAGGCCAGGTTGATGCTGATCAGCCTTTCCTGTCCGGCTTTCTGCATTTCCGGGTCCGAAAAGCTGTCCGGATGGCAGGTTTTGACCAATTGATGGTAAGCTGCGCGGACAGACGCCTCGTCCGCTCCCGGCTGAAGGCCCAGCAGCTCAAACGCGGACTGCATCGCCGTTGACCTCATTGACACAGGGCATCCTGCTGATGCTCGCGCCCAGGCTGTTGAGCTTGCTCTCCAGGTGCTCATAGCCGCGCGCGATGTTTTCGGGGTTGTAGATCTCCGTCATGCCATGCGCCATCAGACCGGCGATGACCAGGGCCGCGCCGCCGCGCAGGTCCGGCGCATACACCGGCGCCGCGTGCAGTTCGGGTACGCCCTCGATATGCGCGACCCGTCCGTTGATGACGGCTTTTGCCCCCATCTTGCGCATCTCGTCCAGGTGCTTGAAACGGGATTCGAAAATATTCTCGATGACTTCGCTGGTCCCCACAGCGCGGGTGAGCAGCGCTGACATCGGCTGCTGCAGATCAGTCGGAAAGCCGGGATACTCCTGCGTGCTCAGCCTGATGGCGCGGTGCCCCTGGCGCAGCGTCACGCTGATGACGTCGTCCTGGCTGGTGACCATCACGCCCATTTCCAGCAGTTTGGCCGTCAGCGCCTCCATATGGGTGGGGATGCAGCCGTGAAGGGTCACGTCCCCGCGGGTGGCGGCAGCGGCGATCATCAGGGTCCCCGTCTCGATCTGATCCGGGATGACGGTATAGGACGCGCCGCCCAGCCGGCTCACGCCGTGGATGCGGATGGTGTCGGTGCCCGCGCCGCGGATGTGAGCGCCGATCCGGTTCAAGAAGTTCGCGGTATCAACGATGTGCGGCTCTTTGGCGCAGTTGGTCATCACGGTGTCGCCCTGGGCGCGCACGGCCGCCAGCATGACGTTGATGGTCCCGCCCACGGTGACCATGTCGAAATTGATGTTGGCGCCTCTGAGCCTGCCTTCCGTGACGATCATTCCGTTTTCGTCGCGGATGCTGGCACCCAGTGCGCGGAAGCCCTTCAGGTGCTGGTCGATCGGCCTGCTGCCCAGGTCGCATCCGCCTGGGTAGCCGACCCTGGCGGACCCGTAGCGCCCCAAAAGCGCGCCCATCAGGTAATAGCTGGCGCGCATCTTCTGGCTCAGGGCGAAGGGGACGGTATTGCTGGTCACGGTGCCGGGGTCGATCACCATCTGTTTCGCGTCCGGATGCCAGTCCACCTTCGCACCCAGGGCTCTCAGAATGCGGATCAGTACGCGGACGTCGTCGATGTCGGGCAGGTTCTCGATCTGGCAGGGATACTCCGCCAGCAGCACCGCCGGGATGACGGCCAGCGACGTGTTCTTGCCGCCGGACACGCTCGTCTCGCCCCTGAGTTCCCTGCCGCCGGAGATGACCAGTTTATAGTCAGGCATCAGCCGAAACAACCTCCTGAGGAATTCCGCTGGAAGTATAGCATAGCGTGCCTGGCAAGTAAAGAATGCTTGATTTTCAAGGGATTTGGACCATATTTCTCCCTTGGGATGCCTGCTTCGGCCCGGGAAAACCAGCAAGCGGAGCCGGCCGGCTATTCCCCTGCCGGGCCTTCGGCCGGCTGACCCAAACCGGAAAGGCCGTAGCGGTAAAATGCCATCGCCTGATCGGCCACCTTTTCCAGATCCGCCCCCTTGTCAAAAAAGACATATTTCAGCCCGATGAAATTGACGATACCCATGAGTATATAAGCCAGCACGGTGTTGTCCATCCGGGTGATCTCCCCTGCCGACTCGTCCAGTTTCGTCTTGTAGCGCAGGGCAAATGATTCATAGTATTCAACGAACAGCGTGGGGTTGATGTACAGGGATTCCCAGATGATCTGGTACATATAAGGCTGTTTTTTCACCTGCCTGAGAAAGGACAGCAGGCCCGCCCGTTCGGCGTCCAGCCTTGTGGCGCATCCCGCGGTATCCTCTGCGATCTTCTTCCGGATCTCATGTCCGTAGCGGTTGAGCAGGTGGCAGTAGAGGGAGTATTTGTCAGAGAAATAGATGTATATCGTTCCGGGGGCGACCTTGGCCCGCGCGGCGAGGTCATTGATGGTGGTGTTGTAATAGCCCTTTTTTCCGAATTCGGTTTCAGCCGCCTTGATGATGCGGTTCAACGTCTGCTGTCCCCGGGTGGTTTTTGGCTTGTTCATCAGGGGTTCCTTTCGGTGTTGTTCTCGGCGTCCTTCAGGGCAGGCGGACCGGTTCCCGGTGATTGAGAAAACCCATCATGACGCTGACAAACAGGTCGGGCCGCTCATAAAAGGCGGCGTGGCCCGTCCTGGGCAGAAGCACATGCTCGGCGCCGCTGATGTTTTCGCGGAGGACGACCTGCTCCTCCACAGGGGTGATGTGATCCTGGTCAGAGGAGATGATGAGCACCGGACAAGCGATCCTGCCCAGACGCTCCCGTACGTCGTGGCTCTCAGCCGAACGCGTCAGCCGAACCATGCGCGCGAGGAAATCCGGATTAGCGAAGGCGGTTCCTGTCAGCAGCTCCTTCCGCCTGGCCATCCATTCCGCGCGCCGGTCGTAGAAATCCGGGCTGTAGATGACAGGAATGGTGGTGGAGTAATAGGCCATTGGATCCTTTGAGGCGAGATTCCAGGCTTCCCCGATCTCCTTGAGCCAGGCATTGGTTTTCGCCACCGTGTTGGCCAGGACCATTCTGTTGACCTTCTCCGGGTATTCGACCGCCAGGTTCAGCGCGACTTCGCCGCCGTAGCTGGTGCCGAAAACCGCGGTGGACGGGATCTGCAGATGATCCATCAGTTCCCTGAGCATCTCCGCCTGCAGGCTCTGTTCAAATGGCCCATCCATGGCCTCGCTCTCGCCCTGATCCAGCAGGTCGACGAGGATCAGCCTGTTCCCGCCCGCCTGAAAGGCCTCCAGGAAGGGCGCCCATGACCTGGTGGACATCATGATCCCGTTGAGCAGCAGGAGAGGACGGCCCTCGCCCACGAGCTCATAATGGACTTTTTTTCCCCTGAAAACAAAGCTGCTCATCGCTGGCTGATGATCCCGATATCCAGCGCCTGACGGCGCAGATCATCGCGGAACTTCGGGTGTGCGATGCCGATGAGCAGGTCCACGCGTTCCCGGATGCTGGTGCCCCGCAGCCAGGCCACGCCGTACTCGGTCACTACGTAGTCCACGTCGCTGCGTGAGAGCGTGACGGCGGCGCCGGGCTTCAGCTGGGCCACGATCTTGCTGGTCTCCTCGCGCTCGCCGGTTTCCGGGTTCTTGACCATAGCCGTGGAGTACAGGCAGATGAAGGAACGGCCGTTCTTGCTGTTCTGTGCGCCCACAGCGGTATCCACCTGACCGCCGGAGCCGGAGAACTGCGTCGACCCGATCGACTCGCTGGCGCACTGGCCGGTCAGGTCCACCTCCATGGTAGAGTTGATGGACACCATATTATCGTTCTGGCCGATCACGTAGGGGTCGTTGACATAGCTGCCGGCCCGCACCTCGATCGCCGGGTTGTCGTGGGCGAACTCATATAACTCCTTGGAACCCATGATGAAGGTGCACACGATCTTGCCTTTCCCGATCTGCTTTCTGCGCCCCGTGACCGCGCCGGCCTTGTACAGCTTCATCATCCCCGTGGTCAGCATCTCGGTGTGGATACCCAGATCCTTCTTGCCCGTCAGGGCTTCCGCGATGGCGTTGGGCATGCCGCCGATGCCCAGCTGCAGGCAGTCGCCGTCGTGGATGTACTGCGCGACCAGCTCCCCGATGACGCGGTCCTTCTCACTGGGAGGCACGTCGGGCAGCGCAGGGACCTCGTAATCTGTCTGGATGAGCCGGTCGATCTGCGACACGTGCAGGTTGACGTCGCCGAAGGTGCGGGGGTAGTTGGGGTTGATCTCCAGGATCGTGATGTCCGCCGCTTCGATCATGTGGGTCTCATACGTGTTGGAGCAGGACAGGGAGATGTATCCGTGCCGGTCCGGCATGGACGCCGCGCCGACGTAGATGCTGGGCTTGCGCCGGTCCAGGCGCTTTTTCGCCGCATAGTGAAGATAATTCGGCACGAAGGACGTGCTGCCGACGCTGTGCGCCTTGCGGGTGGCGGCGCTGTAGAACCAGCTGTCATGCAGGAAGCTGTCCTTGTATGCTGGATCATTGAAGCAGGGGTAGTCCTTCATGGGCAGGCAGGTGGAGATGACGACGTCCCTGAGCCTGTCCGCCGCTGTGTGCAGGTGGCTGAAAAACGCGTGCGCTGTGGAGCAGCCCAGGCCGGTGACGATGTAATCATTGGATTTTACAAGGTCAACCGCCTGTTGGACAGAAATGAGCTTGTCTTGATAATTCATGGCGATTCCCCTTTGACTTGATCATCTGACTTGCCGGGCAGGCCTCGTGCGGCCGGTGCCTGACATAAGCTGAGGATGGAAGGGGGGAGGGATCCGCTGGAGAGCCCTCCCCGGGAATGTGCGCGTCCGTTTGCTGAGCAGAATCCCTTATTTGCCCAGCAGCTCTTCAATGGAGCGGAGGTTGTCCACCGTGACAAACGCTGCGTTGATGTTGGTGTAGTTCTTGTCGTACTTCGCGAACGCGATGCCGGCCAGGCCCACGCGGGCGCCGTTGGAGTAGTCAACGCTGCTGGAGATCGGGACATGGATCGGCTCTGACTCCATCGCCTCCAGCAAGGCGTCACGGGTGATTTCCTTGCCGGCCGCCGCGATGCGGTCAAGGCCTGTCATAAAGACTTTCAGGGCAATGTAGGAGCTCATGGCGTAAGCGGCGCCGGCACCGAGGAGGACGTCAGCCATCTCTTTGGGGACATACCCTTTCTCGAGGCCCCAGGCCACGATGGAGGTGAACTCGGCCAGTTCGGCTTTCTGCTGTTCCGTCTGGGCGGCCGGATCGATAATGACCCAGGCCCCGCCGTAAATGTCACTCGCGTCGGGTTCGTTGGCATAATCAGCCGGAACATATGCCAGGGCGACGTTCACGTAGGACACGATGACCGGGATGCCGCGGGTCTTGGGATTCTGCTGCATAGCTGTATAGATCGGGGGATACACGGACTGGAGGCCGCCGATGATCACGACGTCAGAGCCTTCAAGCGCTGCCACCGCGGTTGCCAGTTCATCCGTGGAAGCCGTATTGGCCATCTGATAAACGATCTCGGGTTTTTCGCCTTCCAGGAGGTTATACTGGGCTTCAGCGCCCTTGTAGATGTTGGTGCCGGAATCGTCCGCGGAGTAGATCACGCCGATCTTTTTGACGGATTCCACGCCCGAATCAGGGATCCCTGGCATGTTCAGGGCGCGCAGCAGCATGATGCGGCCTTCATTGCCGTAAACAGGCTGTACGGGGAAGGTGAAGCGCTCATTGCCCTCAGCCTTGTCATAACGCTGTGCGTCCGCGCCGGTGCCCCAGTACACAGAAGGAACGCCGCTCTCCACGATGTCATTCTGGGAGGCGATCAGGTTCCACGTTCCCAGGTTGCCGACCATGGAGAACACCTTGTCGTCATTGATCAGCTGGTTGATGAAGTTCTGGCCGGCCTGGCCGTTGAAACCGTCGTCATAGGTCTTGTGGTCCAGGTAGTAGCCCACGCCGTCAGCGCCCTTGGCGACGCCGCCCCAGACCTCGTTGATGTACTTCACGAAGAGCTTGTAGAACTGGGCATAGGGAATGCCGACCGCGGAAACCGCTCCGGTTTCGGCCATGACATTGCCGATCTTGACGGTGCCCTTGAATTGGACGCCTCCCTTTTCCACGGGGGTGGTATCCACGCCCGTTTCGGCCAGCGCGACAGAGGCCGTCGACAGAAGCATGGCAAGGACCAGTGCCAGGGACAGGATCTTCTTCATGTTGTCTCTCCTTGAGGGTAATCCTCAGTTTATTTATCAAACGCAGGATCTTCTGCGTTCAATACCCTTAGGTTCAGGCTTTCTGCCCGCCCAGATAGGCTTCCACCAGGGATTCGTTGTGGATGAGCTCATGGGCCGGACCCTGCATGGAAATGCGGCCAAGCTCCAGCACATACGCGTAATCGGCGATCTTCAGTGTCTGGAATGCGTTCTGCTCAACGATCAGAATCGTATTGCCCTCTTCCTTGAGCTGCTGGATCACTTTGAAGATGTCCCGGATGATCAGTGGCGCCAACCCCAGGGAAGGTTCATCCAGCAGCAGGACGCTGGGGCTTGCCATCAAAGCCCTGCCGATGGCCAGCATCTGCTGCTCGCCGCCTGACAGGGTATTGGCTTGCTGCCTGCGCCGTTCAAACAGGATCGGGAACAGCGCGTAGACCCTGTCTAGGTTTTCCCGGACCCTCGCGCTTCTTCTCCTGTTCTGTTCACTTTTCAGTCCGTAGCTGCCGACGAAAAGGTTCTCCTCTGTGGTAAGGCCCTGCAGGATGAGACGGCCTTCAGGGGACTGGATGACACCGTGTTCGGCGATCCTATAAGGGAACATCCCCAGCAGCTCATACCGCTGGTTCAGTCTGATGCTGCCTGATTTCGCCTTGACCACGCCGGAGACAGTGCGCAGCAGGGTCGACTTGCCGGCGCCGTTTGCGCCAAGGATGGCAACGATGCTTCCTTTTTCCACATCCAGGTCTATGCCTTGCAGCGCCTTGACAGCGCCGTAGGAAACGACCAGATTCCTTATTTCCAGCACGCTGCTCATTGTACGGCCTCCAGTTCGCGTGTGTCGTTTGTGCCAAGATAGGCTTCCTGAACCCGCTTGTCCCGCTGGATTTCCGCGGGTGTTCCGTAGGCGAGCTTCCTGCCGAAGGAAATGGCGCAGATGTGGTCGCACAGGTCCATCACCAGGCCCATGTTGTGCTCCACCAGGAAGATGGTCATGCCGAAGTCGCGCTGGATGTCCCGGATCAGATGTGTCAGCTCAAGCGTCTCCTGGTCGTTCAGCCCGGCAGCCGGTTCATCCAGGATGATGAGGCTTGCCCCCGCCATCAGCGTTCGGGCCAGTTCGATCCGCTTGAGGATGCCGTAAGGCTGTCCCACCGGCGGGACATCCTTGACCGCGAGCAGATCACAGTAGTCAAGGATCTTCATCGCGCGCTCCCGGATTGTTTCCTCTTCTGCGCGCACGTGCCTGGTATTGAGCACCTGGGCCAGAAGCGGGCTGCGGTACTGGGAATGCGCCGCGATCAGCAGGTTTTCCAGGATGGTCAGTTCACCGATCACTTCGACGTTCTGGAAGGTTCTGACGATGCCTTTGGTGATCACCCTGTGTACCTGGAGCTGATTGAGATCGACATCCTCGCCCTGCGCCGTGCGGAAGAGCAGCTTGCCGGAAGTGGGCTTGTAGAATTGGGTGATGCAGTTGAACACGGTTGTCTTTCCGGCTCCGTTGGGGCCGATCAGGCCGAAGATCTCACCTTTGATCACATCAAAACTCAAGCCGTCCACAGCCTTCAAACCGCCGAACACCATGTTCAGGTCACTGACGCGCAGAACGTATTCTCCGGACCCTTCGTCCTTCGGGTCAACCGGCTGTGAATGCGCTTCAGGCGGCGAAGTGCTGAGCATCGCGGCGATCTCCCGGCGTTTTGCGGATTTCGTCCGTTCCGGGTCTGCGGAGACGGTCCTGACAGCAGCTTCCTGCAGTCTGGCCTGCGGCGCGTCGCCGGATTGCTTTCTGAGACCAAGACGCGCGGTCAGCCGGCTCCTGACTGACGCGGCAAGCTGCGCGAGGCCGCCCGGATAGAACATGACCACCAGGATGATGATGGCGCCGATGATGACCTTGATCAGCCAGGCGTTGTCGCTGAGCACTTTGATGTTCTGGAAGAGGATCGGCGTGGAACCGAACACGATGAAGCTGCCGATAAAGGTGCCCAACAGGCTCCGCGATCCGCCGATCAGCACGACAGCCAGTATTTCCAGTGAAAGCATGATGGTATAGTTGTATGGCAGCGTAGTGCGGTTGTAGCTCATGAACAGGATGCCGGCGAACACGGCATAGGCCGTGGACAGCAGAAACGCCAGCAGGCGGTATTTCAGCAGGGAGATCCCCATTGCCTGCGCGGCGGAGCTAGAGTTCTTCATGGCCAGCATGGCCCGGCCTGTCCTGGATCTTCCGAGGTTGTACGTCAGCAGCATCAGAAGGACCATCGCGGCGACTAGGAAGAGGTACATGGCGCTTTTTGCGTCTCCCGTGCTCATGCCGAACACTTTCTGGAAAATCGGATATACCCTGATGGATGCGCCGTTCGGCCCGCCGGTACCCTCCATCCAGCTGTTGAACAGCTGGTAGAACACTTCGCTGATGCCAAGGGTGACGATGGCGAGAAAGATGCCTTCGATCCTCAGTGAGATGAAGCCGACGATCAGACCCAGCAGAACGGACACCGTCAGCGCGCTGATGATGACGACAAAATAGGGAATATCAGGCATTCCCTGTTTCAGGAAGAAGGCTGTGAAATAAGCTCCGAAACCAACGAAGCCCGCTGTTCCGAGGGAAGCCAGCCCCGCGTATCCGATCAGGAACGAAAACCCGTAGCCGACGATCGCATACATGATCACGTTCGCGAAACCGTTGAGGACAAAGGATTTAGGCCACTCTCCGCCGGTAATGACAGCAACGACCTGAAACAATGCCAGGAATATCCCAAGCCCGATGAATGCGGCGAAGGGATGGCGCAGGAAGGACCGTTTCTTGCCGGGCGTTTTCATCATACTCCTCCCCTCAGACCTTTTTGATGAGTTTCTTGCCAAGGATCCCGTTCGGGAAGATCAGAATCAGGAGAAGGACAACAACAAAGGTCGTAAGGTTCTGCCAGATGCCGGCCTGCTTGCCCATGATGTGCGGATTGCCGGCAAACACGTAGACGAGGGGTATGATGACCGAACCCAGAATCGGCGCGGGGAAACTGCCAAAGCCGCCCAGAACACAGGCAAGGAACGCGAAAACCTGCACGTTTCCCATCAGGTTGACGTTCAGCACCGTTCCGAATCCCGTAAAGAAGCCGCCAAGGGCGCTGAGCGCTCCGGCCAGGCCCCAGGAGAACGCGGTGATCAGCCTGGTGTTCACGCCCAGCATCTGTGCCACGGTTTCATTCGCGGCCGTTGCGCGGACCCCGAGGCCCCACTTGGTGAATTTCAAGGCAAGGAATACCGCGGTCAGGATGACCGCCGCAATGATGAACGCCCACACCCCGTTGATGGGGATATACAGGCTCTGGCCGAACAGGGTGAACTCCAGGTTCTTTGTCGAGATGCTTTTCCCTGGGAGGTTGTTCAGGACGATCCTGCTGAAGATTTTGGGAACCACGTTGACCAGTATCATCATGATGCCCATCGTGATCATCTGTTTGCCGGCGGGCGTGATGCGCTTGGCCATCCGGATCAGCGCGATATCAACAGCCGCCCCCAAAAGGAAGCCTGTCAGCATCCCCAGGGCGATCGCGATCCACAGCGGCAGCGAAGTCCACTCAAGGGCGGCCCAGGTGACGACAAAGGCGCCGAACGTGCCGATCAGGCCCTGCGCGAAGTTCGTGGTCGCCGTCGTCCGGAAGATCAGCACGATGCCCATCGTCACCAGGGCATATCGTCCCATCAGGGGAAGGGCGTTGACCAGTGACTGGAGAAACGACTGAAGTGTCATACAGCTGCCTGCCCCCATTTGATGATGTTCGCCGCCCACACGTAGCCGATGCCGGCCGCCAGCATGCAGATGACGGAGCCGTCCTTCACCTTTCCCTGCTCCAGCGCCAGGTGAAGGGAGAGGATCTGGTCGATCTGGCCGATGTGGCCGTAGTCCTCCAGGTAGATGGACTGGTCCTCCCTCAGCCCCAGGTCCTTGAGCATCCCCAGGTGGCCGGACCGCTTGATGTGCAGGATGGCCAGGTAGTCCAGGTCTTTCAGCCGCAGGCTTGACTTGGCCAGGGACCTCTGGATGCAGGTGACCCAGTTTTTCGCGGAGACCTCGTTGAGCCGGTTCTTCATCTTTTCCGGCTCAAACAGGCGCAGGGAGGTGCGTGCCTCCTCCAGGTTCTCATGCGTGACGGGTTCGGCCAGGCCGCCGATCTGCACGCCGGCCGTGCGGGCGAGCGAGCCGTCCGAGAGGATGTGGCTGCCCAGCAAGAGGTTTCTGCCGAGGTTTTTCTGAAGCAGTACCGCTCCGCCGCCCGCGCCCAGGTTGTACATCATGGACATGTTCCTGTCGGTGTAGTCCAGGTAGTCGCCGTTGCGGTAGCCGCCCACGACCAGGACCCTGTTGATCTCTGGGTCCGCCATCAGCATGTCCTTTGCGATCTTCATGGCGGAGACGCAGGTGCAGCAGCGGTTCTGCACGTCGATCCCCCAGGCGTTGACAGCGCCGATGCGGTCCTGGATGTACAGCGCCGAGGTGGTCAGGGGATACTCCTTCCACTCCTCGCCGATGCACAGGATGACGTCGATGTCCTTGGGGTCAACGCCTGTGTTCTTCAGGCAATCCAGCGCCGCCAGCGCGCCCATTTCCTGCGTGCCGTCCGCCACGGGGTCCTGGGGCACATACTTCTGGTTGATGCCCAGCTTGTCGCGCACAGCCTCTTCACTCCACACGCCATTGGTGGCCGCGGAGATTTCCGCCGCGGTCATCACACCTTTGGGCAGATAGATGCCCGTGCCTACGATACCCACATGATTGCCTTGTTTCATTTTTACACTTTCTCCTTCAGGTCGGTCTGCTCAATCAGAGGCGCATGCCGCCGTCTGCCTGCAGGGTCTGTCCGGTGATGTAGCTGGATTCGTCGCTGGCCAGGAACAGGGCG
>CAZVSG010000027.1:0-22920 GCA_964629345.1 uncultured Christensenella sp.
GTACGTGAGGCATGGATGAACCGTTCGCGCTCAATTTGACATGAGGCACCGCGGCCTTCCGCAGATTGAAGGATCGTTCAGTCAACGGATCCGGCGTGTTTTCCCATACAAAGTAAAAATCCGGCGCCGGAAGGCGTCGGATCAAGCCGGATATGGCTGTGTCAGACCATCTCGATGAGCACGCGCTCGGAGGCGTCGCCGCGGCGGGGCCCGATCCTGTAGATGCGGGTATATCCGCCTGAGCAGTTCTTTTCTTCGTTGCGCTTGCAGTACTTGGGCCCGTATTCGCGGAAGAGCTTCTCAACCACCGGGTGCCGGTTGTCGCGGGTGCGCTCACGGTACTCGGATTTGGACTCGTCGTCCTTCTTCTCTTCCCTGACGTCATACAGATAGGCCATCATCAGCCGGCGCGCGTGCAGTTTGCTCGCGGCGTCGTTGACGACGTCGATCTTGACGATCTGGCCCTTCTCATTGTGGTATTCCTTGGTGGCGGCGACGGTCTTGTCATGCTCGCGGATGGCGAGGGTGACCATCTTCTCGGCGACGCGGCGGACTTCCTTTGCGCGGGCCAGGCTGGTCTCGATGCGGCCGTTCCACAATAAGCCGGTGACCTGGTTGCGGATGAGCGCCTTGCGCTTGTCGCTTGTCAGGCCAAGCTTGCGTTGCTGTGCCATGTGCGGTGTTCCTCCTTAGGCCTCTGGGGCTTTTGCTTATTCTTCGGTCTTGCGCAGGGAGAGGCCGATCAGGCCCAGCTTCTGCTCAACTTCTTCCAGGCTCTTCTTGCCCAGGTTGCGGACTTTCATCATGTCTTCCTGGTCCTTGATGACCAGTTCCGCCACCGTGTTGATGCCGGCGCGCTTGAGGCAGTTGTATGCGCGCACCGACAGGTCCAGCTCGTCGATCGTCATCTCGCCCGTCTTGCCCGCCAGGCCCGGGTCAAGCTCCTCCTCCACCACGCCGACCGGCTGGTCGGTGAGGCGGGTGAAGATGCCCAGCTGGTTGACCAGAATCTTGGAGGCCATGCCGATCGCCTCCTCGGGGGAGACGGAGCCGTTGGTCCAAACCTCCAGCACCAGCTTGTCATAGTCGGTGATCTGGCCGACGCGGGTGTCCTCAACGAGGTAGTTGACCTTTCGGATGGGGCTGTAGATGGCGTCAATGGGGATGACGCCGAGGGTGTCCACGGACTGCTTGCCGCGCTCGGCGGATACGTAGCCGTGGCCGCGCTCGAAGGTGAGCGTCATGTTCAGCCTGGCGCCCGCGCCCAGCGTGGCGATGTGGAGCCTGGGGTTCACCACCTCGATCTCGCTGTCCACCCTGAGGTCCGCGGCTGTCACCTCGCAGGGGCCTTCCGCGATGATCTCCGCTTGCTTGGAGGCATCGGAGAACAGACGGACGGACAGCTCCTTGAGGTTGAGGATGATCTCGGTCACGTCTTCCTTGACGCCGGGGATGGTGGAAAACTCATGCTGGACGCCCTGGATCTGCACGCTGGTCACCGCGGCCCCCGGGAGGGAGCTGAGCAGCGAACGCCGCAGGGCGTTCCCCAGCGTCTGGCCGAAACCGCGCTCCAGCGGCTCGACCTCAAACCGGCCGTAATGATCGCTCTCCCTGTATTCTACGCGCTCGATGCGCGGGGTGATGGATTCTGTGATCACGCACTTACCCTCCAGTTCAAATAGGCTTCGTCGGAACGGGACAGGTCAGCGGGAGTAGAACTCAATGATCATGTTCTCCTGCAGGGCGAAATCAACGTCGCTGCGCTCCGGCAGGTTCTCAACCGTGGCCTTGAGCTCATCAAAGTTGCAGGTCAGCCATTTGGGCAGGATGCGGGCGCTGCCCTCACGCGCCGCCTTGAACAGGGGCAGATCCCTGCTGCCGGCGTGCACGGTGATCACGTCGCCCTTTTTGACGGTGTAGGAGGGGATGTCCACCTTCTCGCCGTTGACGAGCAGATGTCCGTGATTGACCAGCTGGCGGGCCTGGGCGCGGGAGGCTGCCAGGCCGGTGCGGTACACGACGTTGTCCAGCCTGCGCTCCAGCAGCTGGAGAAGGTTCTCGCCGGTGACGCCCTTCATCTTCAGCGCATTCTCATACGTGAGATGGAACTGGGTCTCCATCATGCCATAGGCGCGGCGGGCCTTCTGCTTCTCACGAAGCTGGGAGCCGTACTCGCTCATCTTTCTCTGCCTCGCCTGACCGTGCTGGCCGGGAGGGGTCGGGCGCTTTGCCAGGGCGCACTTCTGTGAAAAGCACTTCTCGCCCTTCAGGAAGAGCTTGGTGCCCTCGCGACGGCACATGCGGCATACAGAGCCGGTATTCCTTGCCATCTATATTACTCCTTTTACACTCTTCTGCGCTTGGGGGGCCGGCATCCATTGTGCGGGATGGGCGTCACGTCCTTGATCATCGTGACCTCAAGGCCCGCCGTCTGGAGGCTGCGGATGGCGGCTTCGCGTCCGGAACCCGGACCCTTGACCAGCACGTCCACCGTGCGCATCCCAAACTCAGCCGCCGCCTTGGCAGCCGTCTCCGCGGCCATCTGCGCTGCGAACGGCGTGGACTTCTTGTTGCCGCGGAAGCCCATGCCGCCGGAGGATGCCCAGGATACCGCGTTGCCCTGGGTGTCCGTGATGGTGACGATGGTATTGTTGAACGAAGACCGGATATGGACCACTCCCCGTTCAACCAGCTTCTTTTCCCTGCGCTTGCGCGTTACTTTTTTCAGTGGGGCTTTTGCCATTCTAATCCTCCGTGCCCGAAAAGGGCTTCAATTCGTGCCCTTACTTGGCGGCTTTCTTCTTGCCGGTGACCTGGCGCTTGGGTCCCTTGCGCGTGCGCGCGTTCTGCTTGGTGTTCTGTCCGCGCACCGGCAGGCTGCGGCGATGGCGGATGCCGCGGTAGGACCCGATCTCCACCAGGCGCTTGATATTCAGGGATATCTCGCGGCGCAGATCGCCCTCGATCTTGATGTGATGCTCGATGTACTCGCGCAGCTTGCTGATGTCATTCTCGGTCAAATCACGGACACGGGTGTCCGGATTGATCTCTGTTTCCGCCAGGACCTTCTGGCTCGTTGTCAGGCCGATCCCGAAGATATAGGTCAGGCCGATTTCAACGCGCTTGTCCTTGGGCAGATCAACTCCCGCAATACGTGCCATGTGCTGGGAACACCTCCAAAATTACTGCTTGTCGATGGGGAAAGCCGGGACCGCCCGGCCGGTATATGATGAGCCCCGCGGAACCGGGGATGTCCCCGGTCAGCCGCCCGCGCGGCAGACCATGATGATTGAATCCTCTCAGCCCTGCTTCTGCTTGTGCTTGGGGTTCTCGCAGATGACCATGACCTGGCCTTTGCGCTTGATGATCTTGCATTTCTCACAGATTGTCTTGACGGAAGGGCGGACTTTCATGGAATAACCTCCTCAGTTGGGCTCAGTTCTTGCTGCGCCAGGTAATGCGGCCGCGGGTCAGGTCATAGGGTGACAGTTCGATGGTGACCTTGTCCCCCGGGTAGATGCGGATGAAATTCATGCGCATCTTGCCAGAGATGTGCGCCATGATCCTGTGCCCGTTGGGTAGTTCAACAGAAAACATGGCGTTGGGCAGGGCTTCCACCACTTTGCCTTCGATTTCAATAACGTCGCTTTTGGACAAATGCAGCCTCCTTCAGGCCAGGTCAGTCGGGGTCGGGTTCGTCATGCACTCAAGAAAACTGCGGATCTCCTGGTCACGGAGCGTTTTCCCGTTCAGCCGGGTATCAAAATCCGGCATTTCATGCCTTGTGGTCATCAGGTGCTTGCGCCGCTTTTTCTTGGGCCGGTCCATCGGGCGGTTCCTGCCGTCGCAGACCATCACAAAATCAGCGTCCAACTCACATAGTACCACATAAGGCCTTCCCTTGTCACGCCCTGCCTTGGAAATTGCGGCGATCCCGCCTTTCAGCTCCGGCTTCATCTCTCCGTTTGCTCCCAGACGTATCCGGGCAGGGTCAGGATCTCCGGCGGCCCCTCCTCGAGCACGGCGATGGTATGCTCGTAATGCGAGCAGGATGAGCCGTCCAGGGTCTTGATGGTCCAGCCGTCCTTCATCTCCTTGACCTGCCAGGAGCCCAGGGAGATCATCGGCTCCACCGCCAGGGTCATCCCGGCCCGCAGCCGCGCCCCGCGGTCCGCTTCGCCGAAGTTGGGGACGGGGGGATCCTCGTGCATGTTCCGGCCGATGCCGTGGCCCGTCAGGTCACGGATGACGCCGTAGCCGTGGGACTCCGCCAGCTTTTGCACTGCGTGGCCGATATCGCCCACGCGCGCTCCCTGACGCGCCATCCGGGCCCCCTCAAAGAAGCACTGCTCCGTCACGCGGATGAGCTCTTCCTTCTCCGGGCTGATCTTTCCGATGCCCACGGTGAAAGCGCTGTCGGCCTGCCAGCCGTCGAGCACCAGGCCGCAGTCCACGCTCAAGATGCTGCCCTCCTGCAGGATCCGGCGGTCCGAGGGGATCCCGTGCACCACCTCGTCATCCACGCTCGCGCAGATGGAAGCCGGGTAGCCGCGGTAGTTGAGGAAGGAGGGGACGGCGTTTCTGCGCCTGATGAGTTCCTCGGCAAACGCGTCGATGGCGGCAGTGGTTTCCCCTGGGCGGATGCCCTCGCGGATCCTGCACATGATCTCATGGAGCAGGCGGCCCGCCGCGCGCATCTTCTCCAGCTGCGCGGGGTTCTTGATGGAGATCAAGCCTTCAGGCCCAACGCCCCGCGGATGGCTTCATGGTTGGCCTCCAGGCTGCCTTCGACAGCCACGTTCCTGAGCAGGCCGGTCTCCTGGTAATGGGCGATCAGCGGCTCTGTCTGCCTTTTGTATACCTCAAGGCGCCGGGCGATGGTCTCGGGCTTGTCGTCCTCCCGGTGGATGAGCGCTCCGCCGCAGTCCGGGCAGACCCTCTCATCCTTCAGCCTGGAAGCGTGGAAGGTGTTGCTGCATTTGGAGCACACGCGCCTTCCCGTCAGGTGGCCCATGATCTTGTCGTCGCTTGCGATCAGGTTGACGACGGCGTCGATCTTCGCGAACCCGCTCAGCGCTTCAGCCTGCGCCACCGTGCGCGGAAAGCCGTCCAGGATGTAGCCCTTGCTGCAGTCGGGCGCCTGAAGGCGCTGTCTGACCATGCCGATGACCACCGAATCGGGCACCAGTTCGCCCGCGTCGATGAAGCGCTTGGCTTCCAGCCCCAGCCCGGTCCCCTCACGGATGTTGCCGCGGAGCATGTCCCCGGTGGAGATCTGGGGGATGTTCATCTCCTCCATGAGCAGCTTGGCATGGGTCCCCTTGCCCACGCCCGGGGGTCCCAGAAATATCAGGTTCATGCCAGTCTCCCTCGGGTCCTTACAGGAAGCCCTTGTAGTTGCGCATCACCATCTGGGCTTCGATCTGCCGTACGGTCTCAAGGGAGACCGAGACGGCGATGAGCATCGAGGATGCGGCAAAGGGGATCTGTACGTTCTGCCAGACGGACAGCAGGGTGGGCAGTGTGGCCAGCGCCGCCAGGAACAGGGCCGCGAACAGGGTCAGCCTGCCGGAGATGCGCTTGAGGAAGGCGACGGTGTTCTGGCCCGAGCGGATGCCCGGGATGTTGCCGCCCTGCTGCTGGATGTTCTTGGCAATGTCCTGGGGATTGAAGGAAATGGAGGCGTAGAAGTAGGTGAAGGCGACGATCAGCAGCGCGGTCACGATCAGGTTCAACGGCGCCGCCTGGCCCATGTTGGCGTTCCACCATTTATATACGCCGGAACTTGTTCCGAACATCGCAATGATGGTGCCGGGGAAGGCCATGAAGGAATACGCGAAGATCAGCGGCAACACGCCCACGGACAGGACCTTCATGGGGATGTGCGTGGACTGGCCGCCGTACATCTTGCGGCCAACTACGCGCTTGGCGTACTGCACCGGGATGCGGCGCTCGCCCAGGTCCACGAAGGTGACGACGGTGATGACGATCAGCGCGGTCACCACCAGGATCAGGAAGCCGCCGACCGTGGTCCCGTAGGGCGTGATGCCCAGCACGTCCGTAAAGGCGGTGAGGATGCCCGAGAAAAGGTTGGAGATGATGCCGGCGAAGATCAGCAGGGAGATGCCGTTGCCAATGCCGTTCTTGGTGATCCGCTCGCCGATCCACATCGCCAGCGCGGTGCCGCCCGCCATGACCACGCCGATGGACAGGAGGCCGAAGAAATTGTTGTAGCTGTCCTTGAGCACGCGCAGCCCGGTCGTCGGATCCGTCTGGTTGTTCAGGGCCGCGATGATGCCGATGGCCTGAATGGCGGCCAGGACGACGGTGGAGTAGCGGGTGATCCTGTTGATCTTCTCCTTGCCCTCTTCCCCGCCTTCCTTCTGGAGGCGCTCCAGCGCCGGGATGGCGATGGTGAGCAGCTGGATGATGATGCTGGCGTTGATGTAGGGCGTGATGCCCATCGCCATGATGGTCATCTGGCCGAAGGAGCCGCCGGTCATCATGTTGACCAGGCCCAGCATGTCATAGCTCTCGGAGAGCTTTCTGACCACCTCGGAGTTGATGCCCGGAACGGGAATGACGCCTACAAGCCGGAATACCAGCAGCATCATGAAGGTATAGAGGATCTTTTTCCTCAGGTCCGCTACCTTCCAGGCGTTACGCAGCGTATCCCACATCTCAGACCTCCTCGGCCTTCCCGCCGGCCTTCTCGATCTTTTCCCTGGCCGATCCGGAGAAACGGACGGCCTGGACGGTCAGCTTGCGGGTCAGTTCGCCTGTGCCCAGGATCTTCACGCCGTCCCTGACCTGCCTGACAAGGCCGGCGGCTTTGAGCGCCTCGAGGTTGACGACCGCGCCGTCTTCAAATCCTTCCAGGCTGCCGACGTTGACCGTCGCATATTCCTTGCGGAAGGGGTTCTTGAAGCCGCTCTTGGGGATCCGGCGGTACAGAGGCATCTGGCCGCCTTCAAACCCGGGGGCCTTGCCGCCTCCGGAGCGGGCTTTGGCGCCTTTGTGGCCTTTACCGGAGGTTTTTCCCAACCCGCTGCCTGTGCCGCGGCCCAGACGCCTGAGCGCCTTGGTGGAGCCCGGCGTGGGTTTCAGATCATGCAATTTCATGAGGGGATCCTCCTGTTACTCGTTGATTTCCTCGACCTTGACCATGTGCTTGACGACGAAGATCTGGCCGCGAACGCAGGGATTGTCCTCCCTGATGACGCTCTGGCCGACTTTCCTCAGCCCGATCGCTTCGATGGTCCGGATCTGTTTGACCAGTTTTGTTATCGGGGATTTGAGCAAGGTGATTCTCAGTTTCATGTTCTCCCTCCTCAGCCCAGAATCTCTTCGACGGTCTTGCCGCGCATCTTGGCAACCTGCTCGGGCGAGCGGAGAAGCTTGAGCCCCTCGACGGTCGCCTTGACGGTGTTGATGGGGTTGTTGGTGCCATAGGACTTGGTCCTGATGTCCTTGACGCCGGCCAGCTCCAGCACCGCGCGCGCCGCGCCGCCGGCGATGACGCCGGTGCCCTCGGGCGCGGGCAGGATGACCACCTTGCCGGTCCCGTAATAGCCCGTGGTGGCGTGGGGCACGGTGGTGCCTGAGAGCGGGATGGTGATCAGGTGTTTTTTGGCGTCTTCATTGGCTTTGCGGATGGCCTCGGGGATCTCCGCCGCCTTGCCCATACCGGCGCCGACACGCCCGGCTCCGTCACCGACCACGACCAGCGCCGCGAAACGGAAGTTGCGCCCGCCCTTGACGGTCTTCACGACACGGTTGACGGAAACGAGCTTTTCCTTGAATTCGCTCTGCTCTTCCCTGTCTCTGTCTCTGCGTTGCATCCCTCGGTATCCTCCTTAGAATTTCAGCCCGGCTTCACGGGCGCCGTCCGCCAGGGAGGCGACACGGCCGGTATAGATGTAACCGCTGCGGTCAAAGACCACCTGGGTGATGCCTTCCTTGAGCGCGCGCTCGCCCACCAGTTTGCCGACGGCCTTGGAGGCGCCCTTCTTATCCAGCTCCGCCAGCTGCTCCTTGATGGAGGCGTCCATGGTGGAGGCCTGGGCGAGGGTCACCCCGCGGGTGTCGTCGATCACCTGGGCATAGATGGCGGCATTGCTGCGGTAAACGCACAGGCGCGGCATCTCCGGCGTGCCGGAGATCTTCTTGCGGACGCGGGCGTGGCGGATCTGGCGCACATCATTGCGGTCTCGCTTGCTAAACATTCATTTCACTCCCTTCGCGTCACTTGCCGGATTTGCCGACCTTGCGGCGGATATGCTCGTCCTTGTACTTGATGCCCTTGCCCAGGTACGGCTCGGGCGGGCGGACTGCGCGGATATCGGCGGCAAGGTTGCCGACGACCTGCTTGTCGATCCCCTTTACGATGACCGTGGCGGGGACCGGCGTCTCAAAGCTGACGTCCTGAGGCGCGTCGAACACGACCGGATGGGAGAATCCCACGTTGAGGGTCAGCTTGCCGCCCTCCGCCTGCGCGCGGTATCCGGTGCCCACCAGCTCCAGCGTCTTGCTGAAGCCTTCGGTGACGCCCAGGACCATGTTGTGCACCAGCGCGCGGTACAGACCGTGCATCGCCTTCTGCGGCTTGGAATCATTCTTGCGGGTAAAGGTGAGCACGCCGGCTTCCTGTTTGATCTGGATGTCGGGGTTCACCTCCTGGGACAGCGTGCCCTTGGGCCCCTTGACGACGACCAGGTTGTTTGCGTCCACCGTCACCGTCACGCCCTTGGGCAGCGAAATCGGAAGTTTTCCGATACGAGACATTCTTCTTTCCTCCCTTGCGTGAGTGGGTTACCAGATGTAGGCAAGCACTTCGCCGCCCAGCTTGTCCTGACGGGCTTTCTTATCGGTCATCAGCCCCTTGGAGGTGGAGATGATCGCGACGCCCAGGCCGCCAAGCACTTTGGGCAGGTCCTCGCAGCTGGTGAAGA
The DNA here is from genome assembly GCA_964629345.1 of uncultured Christensenella sp. GTDB lineage: Bacteria > Bacillota > Clostridia > Christensenellales > Aristaeellaceae > UBA6115. The sequence continues at coordinate 8,952 of CAZVSG010000027.1, forward strand.
CGCGCAGCCCGGGTTTGGAGATGCGCTTCAGCCCCGCGATGACAGGCTGCTGTTTCCCGTTGACGTACTTGAGGGTCAGCTTGATCTGTCCCTGCACACCGTCATCGATCTTTTCAAACGACTTGATATAGCCTTCATCCAAAAGGATTTTGGCGATGGCTTTTTTCATGTTGCTGGCCGGGATGGTCACCGTGTCATGCTTGGCGATCTGCGCGTTGCGGATGCGGGTCAGCATATCGGCAATGGGATCATTCACTACCATGGGGAATACCTCCTTATCCTGATTTCCTTACCAGCTGGCCTTGCGCACGCCGGGGATCTGGCCCTTGTAGGCCAATTCCCTGAAGCAGATGCGGCAGACGCCATAGCGGCGCAGCACGGAGTGCGGGCGGCCGCACAGGCTGCAGCGCGTATAGGCGCGGGTTGAAAACTTGGCTTCACGGGCCTGCCTGATTTTCTGACTGGTCTTTGCCATTGAACCTCTCCTCCCTTACTGCGCGAACGGCATTCCCAGCAGGGAAAGGAGCTCGCGGGCTTCCTCATCCGTGCGGGCGCTGGTGACGATGATCATTTCCATGCCGCGGATCTTCTGAACCTTATCATAGTTGATTTCGGGGAAGATCAGCTGCTCGCGCACGCCCAGGGCATAGTTGCCGCGGCCGTCAAAGGCCTTGGCGGATACGCCGCGGAAGTCGCGCACGCGGGGCAGGGCGATGGAGACGAGCTTGTCAAAGAATTGTTCCATGCGTTCGCCGCGCAGGGTGACTTTCGCGCCGACGTTCATGCCCTCGCGGAGCTTGAAGTTGGCGATGGACTTCTTGGCCTTGGTGACCAGTGGCTTCTGCCCTGCGATCTGGGACAGCTCCTCCACCGCGCTTTCCAGCGCCTTGGCGTTGTCCTTGCAGTCTCCCAGGCCCATGTTGATGACGATCTTCTCAAGCTTGGGGGTCTGCATGGGGTTCTTGTAGCCGAACTTCTGCTGTAAGGCAGGCACAGCCTCGGCCAGGTATTTTTCCTTTAAGCGGGTTGCCATGTGGCTGCTCCTTCCTCTCAGTCGATCTGTTCGCCGCACTTTTTGCAGACGCGAACCTTATTGCCGTTCTCCAGCACCTTGTGTCCGGCGCGGGAGGGCTTGCCGCACTTCTGACAGACCAGCATGACGTTGGACGCGTCGATCGCGGCTTCCTTGCGGATGATCCCGCCGGGCTGTCCCTGGGCGCGGGACTTCTGGTGCTTTGTGACGACGGCCACGCCCTCGACGGTCACGCGGCCGGCCTTGGGGCTGACGGCCAGGACCTTGCCCTTCACGCCCTTGTCCTTGCCGGAGATGACGATGACCTCGTCCTTGGTTTTCACGTGTACTTTCATCATGTCTTCTCCTTACAGCACTTCAGGCGCGAGGGATACGATCTTCATGTAGTTCTTCTCGCGCAGCTCGCGGGCGACGGGCCCGAAGATGCGGGTCCCGCGCGGCTGTTTCTGCTCATTGATGATGACGGCGGCGTTGTCGTCAAAGCGAATGTAGGAGCCGTCCGTCCTGCGGTTCTGCTTGACCACGCGGACGATGACAGCGCGCACCACTTCGCCCTTTTTGACCTGGCCGCTCGGAGCAGCGGATTTCACGCTGGCGACGATGATGTCACCGATGGACCCGCTGCGGCGGAACGAACCGCCCATCACGCGGATGCACATGATCTCCTTGGCGCCGGAGTTGTCGGCCACCTTAAGCCGTGTTTGCGGCTGAATCATACGGGGTTCCTCCTTCTATGCCTGCGCCATGGCCCCTCGCCACGGCAGTGGGTTACTTCGCTTTGCTGATGATTTCGACCAGGCGCCAGCACTTGTCCTTGGACAGAGGTCTGGTCTCCATGATCCGGACGGTATCCCCGATACCGCAGGCATTCTCCTCGTCATGCGCCTTGAATTTCTTGGTGTGTCCGACGATCTTTCCGTACATCGGATGGGCGTAGCGGCTGTGGATGGACACCACGATGGTCTTGTCCATCTTGTCGCTTGTGACCACGCCGACGCGGGTCTTGCGGTTGCCCCTGTTGTTCTCCTGGTTTTCAGACATGGAACTTGCCTCCTTTCCGGTTTATCGGGTTGCCTGTTTGGCGGCCTGGGTCTGGGCTGTCATCGCGCGGGCGATGTCGCGCTTGACGACCTGAATCTGCATCGTGTTCTCCAGCTGTCCGGTCGCGAGCCTGAAGCGCAGGTTGAACAGCTCGGTCTTCAGTTCGGCGATCTTTGCGGCCAGCTCTTCCGGTTTCATGGCCAGGAATTCACTCATCTTCATCAGTTATCACCACCAATTGTCTGATCCAGCTGTGCCTTGGAACACACCTTGGTCCGAAGCGGCAGCTTTGTCGAGGCCAGGCGGAGCGCTTCACGGGCCGTCGCCTCGTCGATGCCGCCCACCTCAAACAGCACCCGGCCGGGCTTGACCACGGCCACCCAGTATTCCGGGGAGCCTTTGCCGGAACCCATCCGGGTCTCGGCGGGCTTCTCTGTGACGGGCTTGTCGGGGAAGATCTTGATCCAGACCTGGCCGCCGCGCTTGGTGTAGCGGGTGAGCGCGATACGCGCGGCCTCGATCTGCTGGCTGGTCACCCAGCAGGGGTCCAGCGCCACCAGTCCGAAATCGCCGTAGGCGATCACGTTGCCGCGATGGGCTTTGCCCTTCATGCGGCCGCGGAACTGCTTGCGGTGCTTGACACGCTTTGGCATCAACATGGTTACTTGCCTCCTTCGGGGTGCTTGCCAGCCTTGTTCTTCGCCTGGGGAAGGACCTGACCTTTGTAGATCCACACCTTCACGCCCAGGCGGCCGTAGGTGGTCTTGGCTTCCGCGAAGCCGTAGTCGATGTTGGCGCGCAGGGTCTGCAGCGGGATGGACCCTTCGTGGTACTGCTCGTTGCGGGCGATGTCCGCGCCGCCCAGGCGGCCCGCCACCGCGGCCTTCATGCCCTTGGCGCCGGCGCGCATGGTGCGCTGGATGCTCTGCTTGATGGCGCGGCGGAACGAAATGCGCCGCTCCAGCTGCTGGGCGATGTTCTCCGCCACCAGCTGCGCGTCAAGGTCCGGGTTCTTGATCTCGATGACGTTGATGGTCACCGGATGTCCCAGGAGCTTTTCGACAAAGGCCTTCAGCTCTTCGATGCCTTTTCCGCCGCGGCCGATGATCATGCCGGGCTTGCCGGTGAAGAGGTTGACGGTCATGCGCGCTGCGCTGCGTTCAATATCGATGCGGCTCACGCCGGTTGCGTAATACTTCTTCTTGAGCGTCTCGCGGAGCTTGTGGTCCTCCAGCAGGAAGCCGGCAAAGGATTTCCTGTCGGTATACCAGCGCGTGCTCCAGTCGAAGATGACTCCGACGCGGGCGCCGTGGGGATTGACTTTCTGACCCATTGCTGAAACCTCCCTTATCTCTTGTCCAGCACGACGCTGAAGTGGCTGGTCCGCCTCAGGATCGGCGAAGCGCTTCCGCGGGAGCGCGCCTTGAAGCGTTTGAGCGTCGGCCCGGGATTGGCATAGATTTCAGCGACATACAGGGAATCCCGATCCATCTCCTGGTTGTTCACCGCATTGGCGGCCGCGCTGGTAATCAGCTTGTACAGCACGGGCGAGGCGACGTGCGGGGTGAGCCTCAGGATCGCCAGCGCTTCGTCCAGGCCCTTGCCGCGCACCTGGTCGATGATCAGCGTCGCCTTGCGCGAGGAGATGCGGACATGCCTGACGTGCGCATGGGGCCTTTTTTCGTCATGTTCCTGGTGAAGCTTTTTCTTGTCACGCGTGTTGCTTGCCATATTGCTCTCCTTTCGCCTTATTTGCGTTCCGTCTTCTTTTCGCCCGCGTGGCCGCGGAAGGTGCGGGTGGGGGCAAATTCCCCCAGCTTGTGTCCGACCATGTCCTCGGTCACGTACACGGGAACGTGCTTGCGCCCGTCATGCACGGCGATGGTGTGGCCGACAAAGTCCGGGAAGATGGTACTGGCGCGGGACCAGGTCTTCAGTACGTTCTTCTTGCCCGTCTTGTTCAATTCTTCAACACGATTCAGGAGCTTCTGATCAACAAAAGGTCCTTTTTTTACTGAGCGGCTCATGCTTTGATGGGGCCTCCTTTCATCCTTCAGGGCTTACTTGTCGTTGATGCGCTTGACGATCAGACGGTTGGAGTACTTCTTGTGCTTACGCGTCTTCACGCCGCGCGTAGGTTTGCCCCAGGGTGTCATGGGGGCAGGCAGTCCGATGGGGGACTTGCCCTCGCCGCCGCCGTGGGGATGATCCACAGGGTTCATGACCACGCCGCGGACCGTCGGGCGGATGCCCATGTGACGCTTGCGGCCGGCTTTGCCGATCCGAATGTTCTCATTGTCGGTGATGCCCACCGTGCCGATGGTCGCCTGAGCCTGAAGCGGCAGCTTCCTGATCTCCCCGGAGGGCAGGCGCACCTGCGCGAAATCCCCTTCCTTGGCCATCAGCTGGGCGTACACGCCGGCCGAGCGGACCAGCTGCCCGCCTGCGCCGGGGCGCACTTCCAGGTTGTGGATGAGCGTGCCGGTGGGGATCGAGGACAGCGGCATGGCGTTGCCGGGCTTGATGTCGGCGCCTTCGCCCGCCACCACGGTGTCGCCGGCCTTCAGGCCGACGGGCGCCAGGATGTAGCGCTTTTCGCCGTCAAGGTAGTGCAGCAGGGCGATGAAGGCCGAACGGTTGGGATCGTACTCGATCGCGGCGACCTTCGCCGGGACCTGCAGCTTGTTGCGCTTGAAATCGATCACGCGGTACTTCTGCCTGTTCCCGCCGCCCTGATGGCGGACGGTGATCTTTCCCTGGCTGTTGCGGCCGGAGTTCTTCTTTTTGATCTGGACAAGCGCCTTCTCGGGCTTGCTCTTGGTGATCTCCTCATACGCGTTCACCGTCATGAAGCGGCGCGCGGGCGAGGTGGGTTTGTAAATGCGGATTGCCATTCTGCTTCCTCCTCCTTAAACCATGCCTTCGAAGAACTCGATCGGCTTGGAGTCGTCCGTCAGCGTGACATAGGCTTTCTTCACCTCAGGCGTACGCCCCTGACTCTTGCCCTGGCGCTTGATCCTGCCCAGGACGCGCAGGGTGTTGACCCGCTTCACCTTGATGTCCTTGAACACTGCCTCCAGCGCCTGCTTGATCTCAATCTTGTTGGCGTTGATGTCCACTTCAAAGACGTATTTCTTCTCCGCGATGCCGTCGTAACCCTTCTCGGTCAGGACGGGGCGGCGGATGATGTCGTGGGGGTTCTTCATGACGCGTAAACCTCCTCAATGGCCATCACAGCGTCCTTGGTCAGCACCAGCTTGTCCGCGCGCAGGATGTCATAGACGTTGACGGAATCGGCGGCGGTGTCCGTGAGTGCCTTGATGTTGCGCCCGGCGCGCTGCACGGCCTCATTGCGCTCCTGCATCACCAGCAGGCAGGTCTTCTCGACGCCCAGCCCGCTGAGCAGTTTGACCATCAGGCGGGTCTTGGCCTCCGGAAGGGAGATGCTGTCCAGCACGATCATGTTGCCGGCAGCCAGCTTGGCTGACAGGGCAGACCGCATGGCCAGACGGCGCACCTTGCGCGGCACGCGGACCACGTAATCGCGGGGCTGGGGGGCGAACACCACGCCGCCATGGCGGAACTGCGGCGCGCGGTTGCTGTGGTGGCGGGCGCGCCCGGTGCCCTTCTGGCGGTAGATCTTCCGGCCGCCGCCGCGGACCATGCCGCGGGTGAGGGCGCTTTGGGTTCCCTGGCGCCTGTTGGCCAGGATGGAGCGAACGACCAGATGCATGGCGGCGACGTTGGGCTTGATCCCGAAGACTTCTTCACTCAGGGTCAGTTCGCCCGCCTGCTCTCCTTGCATGTTCAACACGGGAATAGTCGGCATTGCTGATTTCCTCCTCCAGTTCAGGCCTTGCACGCATCGCGCAAGAGCAGCAGTCCCTTGTTGGGCCCGGGCACAGCGCCCTTGATGAGCAGCAGGTTGCGCTCGGCGTCCACGCCGACGATCTCCAGGTTCTGTACCGTCACCCGCTCCACGCCGTACTGACCGGACATGTGCTTGTTCTTGAACACGCGGGAAGGATCGGAGTTGGCGCTCATGGAGCCGACGCCGCGGTGATACTTGGAGCCGTGGGCCATGGGTCCGCGGTGCTGGTTCCAGCGGTAGATGACGCCCGTGAAGCCGTGCCCCTTGCTGGTGCCGGTCACGTCGATGAGCTCGCCCGGCGCGAACTGCGCGCAGGAAAGGGTCTGCCCCACTTCGTATCCGGAGATGTCCGCCAGGCGGAACTCGCGCAGGTGGCGCGCGGGGGCGACGCCGGCGCGCTTGAAGTGCCCGGCGGCGGGCTTGCTGACCAGTTTCCTGGCGCGCTCTTCGGGATACTCGTCAAAACTCAGCTGAAGGGCTTCATACCCGTCCCGCTGGATGGTCTTCTTTTGCACAACGGTGCAGGGACCGGCCTGGACGACCGTCACGGGCACCAGGCGTCCGTCCGGCAAAAACTGCTGGGTCATTCCCAGTTTCTTGCCAAGAATCGCTTTCTTCATGATGGCTGCCTCCTGCCTTAGAGTTTGATTTCGATCTCGACGCCGGCGGGAAGATCAAGCTTCATCATGGCGTCCACGGTGCGGGAAGTCGGGCTGTGGATATCGATCAGGCGCTTGTGCGTCCTGCGCTCGAACTGCTCCCGGCTGTCCTTGTACTTGTGGGGGGCGCGCAGGATGGTGATGATCTCCTTGTCGGTCGGCAGCGGCACGGGGCCGGATACCCTGGCGCCGGTGCGCTTGGCGGTTTCCACGATGCGCTCGGCGGACTGATCGATCAGGTGATGCTCATACGCCTTGAGCTTGATGCGGATCTTCTGGCTGGCCATTAGAGTTCCTCCTTTAAGATCGTACTCATGGCAGGCGCTCTGTCCTGCCGCCGGGCCTGTGCCACCCGGCCTGTGAGTCCGTCGCCCGATTGTCGGGCATGGTCCGCGGTAATGACCCGCCCAAGGCCGGGGCGGCAACCTATCGCTTCATCCCAATAAACAGACAGCAGAGGAATTATATCCAAGCTGAAAGCAAAATGCAAGAAGAATTTTGCATTTTTTTCAACAATTCCTGCAGATCGGGGAAACAAAAGCATCAGGATTGCAGCACAAACCATGCTGTTGATCTCCGGCCTTCGGTCCACTCTATCGGGAGTATCAATTCCAGGCCATCTCCAAAAAGATCCGGAACATGACCTTCTGCGTTCACCCCCGGCCCGGTTTCCGCGTGAGCGGCGCGGATGGCCGGTTCCGCCCAGGAAGGAAAAAGCGCCCGGACGATCCGTCCGGGCGCTCACCTATATGATGGAGACAACTCTGCCTGATCCACCGCAAAGGTCCCGTTCCGCTCAGTCCATTTCCAAGCCATCGGCCTTCCGGCAGGATTCAGGGATCCGTATGGCCTCAAGCCGGAGAATACGTTCCATTCCGACGGCGGGGCAGTCAAGCCCCGCCTCCGAACCCTGACACCTCGGTGATCATTCCCGGGTATCCGTCCTGCGGGTGAACCTACTCCGTGAGTGATACTGGCTCAAGCCGTTTTCGGGTCCTCTTGCCTCAGAACCCGAACCGCTTCGCCGGTCATGGACAAGAAAAAAGCCCCCAGGGGCTGAGTTTAGACCTATTTTGTGCCGAACAGCCGGTCGCCCGCGTCCCCCAGGCCGGGCACGATGTAGGCGTTGGCGTTGAGTTCCTCGTCAAAGGCCGCACAGTAGATCTTCACGTCCGGGAACTCCGAGGAGATGCGCTCCACACCCCGGCGCGCCGCCACGATGCACACCAGGCGGATGTCCGTGCAGCCGCGGCTGAAGAGGATGCGCAGCGCCGCCGCGATGCTGCCGCCGGTGGCAAACATGGGGTCCAGCACGATGACAGTGCTCTCGGCGATGTCCTGCGGCAGTTTGCAGTAATACTCAACAGGCAGCTGGGTCTCATGGTCGCGGTAGAGCCCGATATGGCCTACCCTGGCGTTGGGCAGCAGCTGCTGGATCCCCCGGACCATGCCGATGCCCGCGCGCAGGATGGGCACCAGGGAGACCTTGCGGTCGGACAGCACCTTAGTTTTGGTCTTTGCGATCGGCGTCTCGATCTCCACCTCCACCAGCGGAAAATCCTTGGTGATCTCATACACCATCAGCATCGAGATCTCATCCACCAGGTCGCGGAAATCCTTCATCGAGGTGTTTTTGTCCCTCAGGAGAGATACCTTGTGCTGGATCAGGGGATGTCCGAAGATGAATACGTTATCGCCCATGCAGTCCTCCTGTCAACGCTCATTTCCGCAGGAAAGGATAAACGAAAAGGCGGGGGATGTAAAGACGCAATGAGCGTATCTCAGCGATCCTCATTACTCAGATCGCCTTTTATTCCCTGACGCGGACACCCTGGCAAGGCGTTTCCCGGCGCGGACCTTGCCGCGGTTGCTCAGCACGACGCTCTGCAGCAGGATAAAGAAACACAGCATGGCTCCGGTGGTGATGCTCTGCCACCACGGATCCCTCAGGCCGGAGGTGATCACGATGGCCTTGATGGTATTGAGCGTCAGCACGCCGAACAGCGTGCCGATCACGTTGCCCACGCCGCCGGTCAGCAGCGTTCCGCCGATGATGGAAGAGGCGATGGCGTTCATCTCCGCGCCCGCAGCGTTGGTGGCGTTTCCCGCTCCCGTGTGCATCATGAAGACAAATCCGCCGATGCCCGCCAGCAAACCGCTGATCGCATGGGCGAAGAACCTTGTACGTTTCGCGTTGATCCCCAGCATCAGCGCGCTCTGGCTGTTGCCGCCCAGGGCATAGAAATTGCGTCCGAGCCTTGTCTTTCTCAGGATGAAGTAGACCGCGATGACAGCGGCCAGAGCCACGATGACGCCGATCTCCAGCCGGGCGGGGATCAGGTTCCCGTTTCTTGCGGTATATCCAAGCGCCGGCATTTCGATCCGCGCGTCTTTCAGCGCCAGGAACCCCTGATGTTGGACAGAGCGGGGCTGAACGCTGACGATCGTCGTCATCCCCCTGGCAAAAAACATCCCCGCCAGGGTGACGATGAAAGGCTGGATCTCCAGATAGGAGACCAGATAGCCCTGTACGATCCCAAAGCCAAGCCCGATCCCCAGCGCCAGCAGGATCGAGGTGATAATGCTCCCTCCCTGAAAATCGAGGTGGACCACGCACGACATCACCACAAGGGCGGTGATCCCGCCGACTGAAATGTCGATCCCGCCGGCGATCATCACGACGGTCAGCCCGCAGGCGACGATGATCAGGGACGCGTTGTTGTTGAAGATGTCAAAGAACTGCTGAGGCCGCAGAAACCCTTCGCCCCAGATGAGCATGGCCAGGACATACATGCCAAAGAAGATGCAGACGGTGATGGTCAGCAGCAGCTGTGTGTCAGTCAGCGGTTCCCTGAGCCTGCCGGAGCGGACGGCGGCCGGCGCGCGGTCCTTTGTCTTCATGCTGTCTCCTTTCCGGCCCTGAGGGACGCGCCGCCATCCCTGATCCTGCGCCACAGCCGGGAGGCGGCGTTCTTGACGACCGGCGAGCCGATGACGACGATCAGGATGATGATGACAGCCTTATACGCCTTGATTTCCGTTGAGGAGACCTTCATCGCATACAGCGTCGTTGTCAGCGCCTGAATGGTGTAGGCACCGATCACTGAACCGGAGAGCTTGAACTTTCCGCCGCCCAGCGCATTGCCCCCGATCGCCACGGCGAGGATGGCGTCCATCTCGATCTCTGTCAGCAGCGTTTCGTGGTTGATGAGCCCAAGCCTGCTCACGCTGATGCAGCCGGCCACCGCGACGCAGACGCCCAGGATGACAAAAGTGAGCAGCTTGACCCCTGTGGTATTGATGCCGTTGAGCCTGGCAGCCCGCTGATTGATGCCGACCGCCTGGGTGTACAGGCCCAGCGTGGTGAACCTGAACAGCAGCGCGAACAGGATCCCGCAGATCGCAACGATGAAGATGGGGGTGGGCACGGGGATCCCGGGGATGAAACTGCCGATCCCGGTGATCAGCGGGCTGGAAACGGTGGGCGTCGCCCCGCCGTTGATCCAGTATGCGATCGAGCGGCCGCTGGTATACAGGATCAGCGTCGCGATCATCGGCTGGATCCTGAACACGGACACCAGCGTGCCGTTGAAAGCCCCGAACACCATCGCGACAACGCAGCAGGCCAAAAAGCCCAGCACGAGGGTAAGCGGCGTAATGGCGCCGCCACGCAGCACCCGGACAAAGACGCTGCCGGCGATGGATGCCATGGCCCCGATGCTGATGTCCTGGCCGCCGTTGGCGGCGGTCACCAGCGTCATCCCCATCGCCAGAATGGCCAGTTCCGACGCGCCGTTGAAGATGCTGACCAGGTTGCCGGACAGCACGGTATTGCCGTAATTGTTTGTCGTAAGCGTGACCGAGAAAAACCCGGGATCCCTGAACAGGTTGAAAACGATCAGCAGCGCGACGGCCGTCAGGGGGATCAGCAGCTGCGCGTAATCGCTCTTCAGGTTTCTCATTCTTTTAGCCATCCGCATCAGCCTCCCCCGGCGATCGTCTGCATGATCCTGTCCTGGGTGATCTCATTGCCCGTCAGCTCGCCCACGATGCTGCGGTCCCGCATCACGATCAGGCGCGAACAGGTGCGCAGCATCTCCTCGATCTCAGAGGAGATGAACGTGACACTCACACCGTCCCGGGCAAGCTGCAGCACGAGTTTCTGGATCTCGACCTTCGTCCCGACGTCGATGCCGCGCGTCGGTTCATCCAGGATCAGGTACCGCGGATGCGTCAGCAGCCAGCGCGCCAGGATCACTTTCTGCTGGTTTCCGCCGGAAAGGGATTTCATGGGCGTATCCACCGAAGGGGCTTTGATCTGAAGCGCCTTGACGTACTCGTCGGCAAACGCCTCTGTCTCAGCCCTGGACAATGGCCTGAAGAAGCCCTTCATCACCTGCAGCGCCAGAATGATGTTGTCCCTGACGGACAGTTCGTCGATGATGCCGTCCCGCTTTCGGTCTTCCGGCAGATACCCGATGCCGCGCTTCATGGCGTGGATCGGATCGGAGATCCTGACAGCCTGTCCGTCCATGGCGACCTGCCCGCCGGTCACCCTGTCCGCGCCATAGATCGCGCGGATGCATTCGCTTCGCCCGGATCCAAGCAGCCCTGTGAACCCATTGACTTCCCCTTTTTGGATAGAGAAATCAAATGGATTAGCGCAGGCTTCGCTCGTCAGGCCCGCCGCCTGATAGACCGGCGTGCCGGCTTTGTCCGGAGACAGCAGTTCATTCTTCTGCATCCCGGACAGATTGTCCAGCTCCTTGCCCATCATCCTGGCCACCAGTTCGACCTGCGGCAGGTTCCCGATCGCATACTCCCCGACGAGTTCGCCGTTGCGCAGGACGGTGATCCTGTCGCAGACCTCATACACCTGCTCCAGAAAGTGGGTCACAAAAACGATGCCGACGCCGCGGGCTTTCAGGTCCCGCATCAGTGTGAACAGCATCGTGACTTCTTTTCTGTCCAGGGAAGAAGTGGGCTCGTCCAGGATGAGCGCCTTGCATTTCATGTCCACAGCGCGGGCGATGGCGACCATCTGCTGTACGGCCAATGAGCAGCTGCCCAGCTGCTGCTTCGGCCTTGCGGGAATGCCCAGGTTTTTCAGGATCCCGGCAGTCCTCGCCTCCATGTTTCCCCAGTCGACCAGCACGCTTTTATCCCGGCCGATGTGGATGTTCTCCGCGACCGTAAGGTTCGGGCAGAGCGCGATCTCCTGATAGACCGTGCTGATGCCAAAGCCCTGCGCTTCCTGGGGCGACCTGACGGTGATTTCCCCGTCCAGGCCTTCAATGAAGATCTGGCCGGAGTCCTTGTGATACACCCCGGTCAGCACTTTGATCAGCGTCGATTTTCCCGCTCCGTTTTCGCCCATCAGGGCGTGGATCTCTCCCCTGCGAAGCAGGAAATCCACGTTGCTCAGGGCTCTGACGCCCGGGAACGCCTTGCATATGCCGCGCATCGACAGGACATAAGGGTTTTCCATCTGCGTTATCCCATTTCAATTTCAAGTCGTTTCCGCACCGGGCCCATTCTCTCGGCATGTTTCCCGATCAAAAGCGCTTCATCCGGATCATTCAAAGAAACGATGCGCGGTGCAGCCACGCGGAATCACTCCACATCGTCCGCACCGCGCATCGATCAAAGGTTACGCCGGGTCCTGTTTACTCACCCAGGCCATAGGTGTCGATGTCTTCCTGAGTAAGGGTCCTCGCGTCGAAGCCCCGCTCCTCGGAAATGACTTTCTTTTCCGTCAGGGTCTCGCCGTTTTCGAGTTTCTGGATCATGCCGCTGATGACCTCAGCCTGGAAGGGGCTGCACTGGCCGTCGTAGTTCCAGTTTCCGGCCAGCAATTCCCGCAGCGCCCACCTGTTGCAGTCAAAGCCCATGATGATGACGTCGCCGTTGACGCCGTGGGTGATGCCCGCTTCGTCAAGCGCAGCCACAGCGCCCCTGGCCATTCCGTCGTTCTCGGCATAGACGATGTTGAACTTCTCCCCGGAGTTGATGACGGACTCAGTGATCTTCTTCGCTTCCGCTTCATCCCAGGTGGCGGTCTGCTGAGCGACCAGCTTCATCACGCCCGCGTCGGCCTGCTCCTGCAGGGGGCCTGTGCGGCCGATCTGCGCGTCCGAACCCATGGCGCCCTGGATGTGGATGATGTTGTATACATCCAGCTTCTGATCCAGCAGCCACTGCACGGCGGTTACGCCCTGGTTCCTCATATCAGAGACCACGGCAGCCTCATACAGGCTTTCATCCACTGCGATCATGCGGTCAAACAGGAAAACCTTGACGCCGTTTTCCTGGGCTGATTTGAGCACGTTGTCCCAGCCGGTGGTCTCGGCGGCCGAGATGAGCAGATAATCCACGCCCTCGGTGATGAACTGCTGCGCGGCGTTGAGCTGCTCATCGTTCTTGATGCTGTAGAAGGTCTTGGCGGAATAGCCGTTCTCGGCGGAGAACACTTTTTCCATGTCCTTCACGTTCGCTTCACGGTAGCCGGATTCTGAGGGGGGGTTGTTGACGATGCCGACCGTGATCGTATCAGCGGCGGAAACCGAGGTCACGGACAGGATCAGGGTGCACACCAGTGCGAGGGTCAGTGCCAGGCGAATCAATTTTCCCATGGTCTTTCCTCCTATTTTGTTATCCAGGCAGCCATATGCACGGTTCTCAGGCTGCCGCAAACCAAAACGCATGGTTTGCTGCCAAGAATGATTATACGCCGGATCAGGGCGATGTCAATCGTTTACGTACTATGTTCTATAGACATTATGTGCATATTGTGTTGCAAAAAACGTTTTCAACGATGATTTGAGCGACAAACGCGCCTGTTGTGTTTCCGCCTGATGAAGAGCGCGAAAAAGGCCCCCCGACCGGGAGGCCTTTTTGAAGCCGGCGGTTTACAGGACTGCCAGCAGCACGAAGTTGAGGATGAACAGCCCGGTGGACACCCAGAGGATGGGGTGGACCTCCTTGGTTTTTCCGGTGAACACCTTCACGATGCAGTAGAAGAAGAAGCCGAAGGCGATGCCGTAGGAGATGGAGTAGCACAGCGCCATGAACACGCCGGCGAAGAAGGCGGGCAGAGCCTCGGACAGGTCGGTCCAGTCGATGTCCCTGAAGCTGGCCAGCATCATGATGCCCACCATCACCAGCGCCGGCGCGGTGGCCGCGGCGGGGATGGCGGAGACAAAGGAGGCCAGGAAGGCGGAGACCGCAAACAGCAGCGCGACGACCACGCTGGTCAGGCCCGTGCGTCCGCCCGCGCCGATGCCCGCGGCGGATTCCACATAGGTGGTGGTGTTGCTGGTGCCGAACACCGATCCCACAGAGGTCGCGACAGCGTCCGCGAAGAGC
>CAZVSG010000028.1:0-15419 GCA_964629345.1 uncultured Christensenella sp.
CGGCTGACCAGTTCCTGCGCAGCCGACGGGGCTTTATCTGCGGATGTCTGGTTATCCACTTCCGTTACTTTGATTTTGTACGTCTTGCCGTTCAGCTCCACTGTATCAAGCACGCTGTTGGCATAGTACATCCCGAGGGTTTCCTGCTTTCCCCCGGCAGCGTTGTCTCCAGAAGCCGGTTCGAAGATACCGATGGTGATTTCGCCAGCGTACTGCTCACCCAGAGCGGCTAGGGGCAGAACCAGCATCAGGGTCAGTGCCAGTGCGATCCACTTTTTCATCATGCATTCCTCCTGTTTGATATTGTATTATACTACAGCCTCCAGATGAGGACTTGCAATAATAATACATGAAAATGAATGAAAGTGCAAGCAAAATGCAAAACGTCCCTGACGGGATCAAGCGCCGGCTGCGTCCGGCCCCTCCGGATCCTTCCCGTTTTCTTCAGCTGCCTCCAGATCCTCAGCCTTCAGCAGCATCAATTCGTCCCTTGTGACGCTTTCCTGCCTGGCCAGACGGTTGGCCTGGCGGGAGACGGCCTGCTCAAACAGGTTCCTCACACCCCTGGCATTGCCGAATCCGATGTTGTCCTCGCTCTGTTCTTTCAGGATCGTCCTCAGGCTCTCCTGCGCGTCACCTGCCAGGCGGTATCCGGCTTTCCCGCAGCGCATCTGAAAAATCGCAAGCATCTCATCCGCCGTATAGTCCGGAAAATACATGAAGCGGTTGAAGCGGCTCTCCAGCCCCGGATTGCTGTGGACAAAATCGTTCATGAGGTCCACGTATCCCGCGACGATCACCACCAGGTCATCCCGATGGTCTTCCATGTTCTTCAGCAGCGTCTCCACCGCTTCCTGCCCGTAATCCTGGGGGCCTCTTGTCGTGAGCGCATAGGCCTCGTCAATGAACAGGACGCCGCCCAGCGCCTTGTCCACCGCTTCCTTGGTCTTGATGGCCGTCTGTCCCACGTACCCTGCCACCAGGCCCGAGCGGTCCACTTCGATCAGGTGCCCCCTGGACAGGATGTCCAGGCTGCGGTAGATCCGGCTCATCAGACGGGCGATCATGGTCTTGCCGGTACCCGGGTTTCCGGAGAACACCATGTGCAGCGAAAGGTCCTCGGTGGGCAGTTCATGCTGCCTGCGCAGCCTGTTCACCTTGACCAGGTTGATAAGGCTCTCCACCTCCGCCTTGACCACTTCCAGGCCGATGTAGCTGCTCAGCTCCGCCTTCAGGGCGTCGATGTCCTCCTTGGGCTGGGGGGCATCCTTTTCTTCCGCTTTGGCCGTTTCCTTGCTTTTATCCGATTTCTCCGCGTCACCGTTTCCGTTAAAATCGATTTCCGGCACCTCCGGGTAGCCGGGCGGCGGTGTCAGCGCATCCTTTGTTTCATCCGGCCGGCCCCAAAGGTCGTTCCCGACCCGGGCAAGGTTCTTTCGGGTCATTTCGCGGATGATCCTGCTCTGCAGACGGATGATTTCTTCTTTCCGGTCTTCCATCATTTTTCTCCAGCTTTCTGTTCTCGCCGGATTATAGCATGATGATGCATACTGATGCAAAAATGTTTGTTATCTGAACGGATCACATTCAGGGCGTGAAATCCGTCCTGTTTTGGCGTATGATGGAACGGCCCGGTTCACCGCGGGTACGATCAGAACGGAAACCATT
Organism: uncultured Christensenella sp.; assembly: GCA_964629345.1. GTDB lineage: Bacteria > Bacillota > Clostridia > Christensenellales > Aristaeellaceae > UBA6115. Next base: position 1,669 of record CAZVSG010000028.1, read on the forward strand.
TCAAGGCAAGGGGGAGAGAGAATCCATGCGTTTTGACCTGCTGCATCCGGCGGACCAGCTGGTGATGATCATGCAGCGCATTTACCAGTACGGCATGACCACGACCTCCGGCGGCAACCTTTCCATCAGGGACGACAACGGCGACGTCTGGATCACGCCTTCGGGGATCGACAAGGGCTCGCTGACGCGGTCGGACATGATCCGGATCAAGCCGGATAAAACACAGGTCGGGATGCACCGTGCGTCCGTCGAATTGCCGCTGCACCTGGAGATCTACCGCATCCGTCCGGACCTGCGCGCGGTGCTGCACGCCCATCCGCCCACGATGATCGCCTTTTCCCTGGTGCGCCGGGTCCCCAACATCCGCCTGGTGCCGGACGTGCTGAAGATCTGCGGCGACGTGGGCGTGGCGGAGTACGCGGTTCCGGGCAGCGAGCTGCTGGGGCGCAACATCGCCAGGCGTTTTGAAGAGGGATACAACACCGTGCTGATGGAGAACCACGGCTGCGTGATCGGGGCCAAGGACCTCTTCTCCGCCTTTATGGCCTTTGAGACGCTGGATTTCAGCGGAAGGCTGGAGATCGACGCGCTCAAGCTCGGCCAGCCCAGGGCGCTGACGGATGAGCAGCTGGCATCCCACTCATACCCGCGCCATGTGGTGATGGATGAGTTCATCCCCAGGGTGGCTTCCAGCGAGGAACGGGCTGTCCGCCGGGACATGTGCCGGTTCATTCACCGTTCCTACGATCAGAGGCTGTTCACTTCCACCCAGGGGACCTACTCCCAGCGCATCAATGGGGATGCTTTCCTGATCACCCCCTATAACCGCGACCGAAAGTATCTTGAACCGGAGGACCTGGTGCTCATCAAGGACGGCATGTGCCAGGCCGGGATGACGCCCAGCCGGTCTGTTCCGCTGCATCAGGCGATCTATGCCGCGCATCCGGAGATCGGCAGCGTGCTCATCGCCCACGCCCCCGCGATCATGGCTTTTGCCGTGACCAGCACGCCTTTTGATTCCCGCCTGATCCCTGAGAGCTACATCAGCCTGCGCGAGGTGAAAAAGCTGCCTTTCCTCAGCTCCACCAACGATGTCAAGGGCACGGTCGCGGCCCTGTCAAGCAAGGCGCCCGTCATCATCATTGAGAATGAGTGCGTGCTGGTCACCGGGAGCGACCTGCTCAACGCCTTTGACCGCCTGGAAGTGCTGGAATACAGCGCCAGGGCGGTCATCGCCGCAAAGGAGATCGGTACCCCCGTGCTGATCGATGACGAACAGGTGAAGGAGATCAAGGCCGCTTTCAAACTGGGCCGCCGCCAGCCGGGCGATGGGCACGCGGAAGGGCGAGCAGCTGACGTAGTCGAGCCCGACTTTGTGGAAGAACCCGATGGAGGAAGGATCCCCGCCGTGTTCGCCGCAGATGCCCAGCTTGATGCCGGGGCGGCCTTTGCGCCCAAGGGTGATCGCGGTTTCAACCAGTTTGCCGATGCCGTCCTGATCGAGGCGGGCAAAGGGGTCGGATTCGAGGATCTTCGTCTCGTAGTAGGAGTTGAGGAACTTGGTCGCGTCGTCGCGGCTGAAGCCAAAGCCCATCTGGGTGAGGTCGTTGGTGCCGAAGGAGAAGAACTCCGCTTCGGTCGCGATCTCGTCCGCAGTCACGCAGGCGCGCGGGATTTCGATCATGGTGCCGACCATGAACTTGATCGTGTCATTCTGTTCCTTGAAGACCTTCTCCGCCGTTTCCATCACGATGGCCTTGACGAAGGCAAGTTCCTTCCTTGTGCTGATGAGCGGGATCATGATCTCGGGCACGAAATCCTTGCGGGTCTCCTTTTTCACCTTCAGCGCTGCCTGCAGTACGGCCCTGGTCTGCATTTCCGCGATTTCAGGGTAGGTGACGCTCAGGCGGCATCCGCGGTGGCCCATCATCGGGTTGAACTCGTGCAGCGCTTCGATCTTCTCAATGATCTTCTCAGGCGTGGTCTTCAGCTGTTTGGCCAGCGCGCTGATCTCGTCCGTCATGTTCTTCTGCGGCAGGAACTCATGCAGCGGCGGATCCAGGTACCGCACCGTCATCGGCCGGCCGTCCAGCGCGATGAACATTGCCTCAAAGTCCTTCTGCTGCAGGGGGAGGATCTTTTCCAGCGCCGCCCTGCGCTGCTCCTCGGAATCGGCCAGGATCATCTCGCGCACGAGCGCGATACGGCTGGCTTCAAAGAACATGTGCTCGGTGCGGCAAAGGCCGATGCCTTCCGCGCCGTAGGAGACGGCCTGCTTCGTATCCCGCGGGGTGTCCGCGTTGGTGCGGATCTTCAGCCTGCGCGCCTTGTCGGCCCAGCTCATCAGCAGCGCGAAATCGCCCGTCACGGACGCCTCGACCGTCGCCAGCAGCCCGCGGTAGACTTTGCCGGTGGTGCCGTCAACGCTGATGGTGTCGCCCTCATGGAAGACCTCGCCGGAGACCGAGGTCATGGTCTTTTTTTCCTCGTCGATGAAGATGTCGTGGCAGCCCACCACGGCCGGACGGCCCATGCCGCGGGCAACGACTGCCGCGTGGCTGGTCATGCCGCCCCGGGCGGTAAGGATCGCGCGGGACAGGTCCATGCCCTCGATGTCCTCAGGGGTGGTCTCCTCACGAACCAGGATGACCTTTTTGCCGCCCTTCGCGGCGGCGGCGGCGGCATGCGCGGTGAAGTACACCTCGCCGGCGCCGGCGCCGGGGGAGGCGGGAAGCCCGGTCGCAAAAGGTTTGGCGGCCTTGAGGGCGTTGGTGTCGAAGTTGGGGTGCAGCAGGGTGTCCAGCTGCTTGGGCTCTACCTTCAGCACCGCTTCCTCCTGGCTGAGCAGGCCTTCATTGACCAGGTCCACCGCGATCTTCAGCGCGGCCGCCGCGGTGCGCTTGCCGTTGCGGGTCTGCAGCATGAACAGCTTGCCGCGTTCGATGGTGAACTCCATGTCCTGCATGTCGCGGTAGTGCTTTTCCAGCTTGTCGGCGATATCGACGAACTGCCGGTAGACTTCCGGCATGCTCTGGTCCATGGAGGAAATCGGGCTGGGCGTGCGGATGCCGGCCACGACGTCCTCACCCTGCGCGTTCATCAGGTATTCGCCGTACAGTTTCTTTTCGCCCGTTGAAGGGTTGCGGGTGAAGGCCACGCCGGTGCCGGAGTCGTCGCCCATGTTGCCGAACACCATCGCCTGCACGTTGACGGCCGTGCCCCAGTCGCCGGGGATGTCGTTCATGCGGCGGTAATAGACCGCGCGGGGATTGTCCCAGGAGCGGAAAACGGCCTTGATGGCCTCCATCAGCTGGACTTTGGGATCCTGGGGGAATTCCTCCCCCTTCTGCTTCAGATACAGCGCTTTATAGCGGCGCACAAGCTCCTTCAGGTCGCCGGCGTTCAGGTCGGTATCGCCCTTCACGCCCTTTTCCTTCTTGATGGCGTCCAGCTCCGCGTCAAACAGTTTTCTCTCCACTTCCATCACGACGTCGGAGAACATCTGGATGAACCGGCGGTAGGAGTCATAAGCGAAACGCTCGTTGCTGGTCAGCCTGGCCAGCCCCTCCACGGCGATGTCATTCAGGCCCAGGTTCAGGATGGTGTCCATCATGCCGGGCATGGACGCGCGGGAACCGGAGCGCACGGAGACCAGGAAGGGATCGTTGATGTCACCGAATTCTTTTCCGGCGACCTGCTCGGCCTTCGCAAGGGCTTCGTAGATCTGCTCCTCGATCTGCGGGTCGATCGTCTTGCCGTCCTGATAATAACGCGTGCAGGCTTCCGTGGTGACGGTGAAGCCCTGGGGCACGGGCAGACCGATGTTGGTCATCTCTGCCAGGTTCGCGCCCTTTCCGCCAAGAAGATTGCGCATCTGTGCATTGCCTTCTTTGAATAGGTAAACATATTTCGCCATTGAGAATCCTCCTCGTGCTGTAGATGGATCGCGTCATGCCGGCGCCAGTCCGGGTACGCACCAACGATTATCATACACAAAAATACCCTGGGATTCAATGCTGAAACAGCATTTATCACCATGCCTCCGGTTTTTGATGCTATCCACGGGTGTTTGGAGGCGGACGAAGCGCAAGACGGCCCTGTTTTCCGCCACAACTTGTGTTTTTGTCCGATTTCCATTATACTTGCAGCACATCGAACGATGATTGAAGACGGAGGGCAGCTATGGCAAAGGAATATGTGCTGATGAGCGACAGCGACAGCGATCTGCCGCATGAGATCGCCAAAGAGAAGAACATCCCCATCGTCAGAATGCCCTATACGCTGGATGATGTGGAGCATTTTGACGACAACGGCGCCAGCGGGGCGGAAAAGATCCTGTTCGACCGGATGCGCAAAGGGGCCAAGCCCTTCACGTCCCTTCTGCCCACGGCCGCCTATCTTGAATACTTTGAGCCGATCCTCAGGGAAAAGGATCTGCTCTTCCTGGCTTTCTCCTCGCAGATGTCCGCCACCTTCCAGAACATCCTGGAAGCGCAGAAGGAACTGCTTGAGAAATATCCGAATCGGAAGTTTGTCGTCGTGGACACCCTGTCCATTTCCGCCCCGCAGACCCTGCTGATCTTGGGCGCGCATGAACTGTATGAGAAGGGCGCGGCACTGGAGGAAGTGGCGCAGTGGGTGACGGACAACCGCCTGAAAGCCCATGCCTGGTTCACCGTGGGTGACCTGACCTATCTGCGCCGGGGAGGGCGCATCTCCGCGACCAGCGCGATCATGGGCACGATGCTGGACATCAAGCCCATCCTGCACATCACACGCGCAGGGAAACTGGAAGCGCATTCAAAGGTGCAGGGCCGCAAAAAGGCGCTGAAGACCCTGGTGGACAGGGCTGTGGAAACCATCGGTGAAACCAGCGGCAAGACCGTCATCATCCTCCACGGCGACATCCTGGATGAAGCCGAGATCCTCCGGAACCAGCTGAAGAGCCGGATGCCTGACCTGCAGGACGTCCGCATCCAGATGATCGGACCCGTCATCGGATCCCATGCGGGCCCCGGCACGCTGTCTGTCTGCTTCATGGGAAATGAGCGCGCGGACTGACCGCGGTGGCAGGGACTGAGGGAAGACAGCGGCGAATCCTGATCGTGCAGGACGTCTCCGGCACGGGACGCTGTTCCGCGCTGGCGGTGTTGCCTGTGCTGTCGCTTGCGGGCCTTGCCTGTTCGCTGCTGCCCACGGCCTTTTTCAGCACCCACACGGGCGGCTTCGGCCCCGTTCACCGGCGTGACCTGAGCGAGGACATGCGGGCGACCCTTTCGCACTGGGGGCGTCTGGAATTGCGGTTTGACGCGGTATACATCGGCTATGTCGCGTCGCCGGCGCAGCTTGGCCTGATGGAGGAAGCGCTTCCCGGTCTGATGGCGCCCGGCGCGATGCTTTTTGTTGATCCGGTGATGGGTGACCATGGCCGCCGCTACGCCTTTTGTGAAGAGCGTCTGATCGAGGGGTTCCGGTCGCTGTGCGCAAAGGCGGATATCATCTTTCCAAACCTGACCGAGGCCGCCCTGCTGCTGGGCATGCCGCTGCCGGAAGGCCAGGAACCCGCTTTGCCTGAAGCGGACCTGCTGAGGGGGATCGGGGGCAAGGCGGCGGTCCTGACGGGCGTAAGGGACGGACAGGGCGGGATCGGTGTGCGGATCGAAAGCCTGCATGAGGAGCCGCAGATGGTTTTCAGACCAGAGTTTGAGGGCTCTTTCCCGGGAACGGGGGATCTGTTTGCTTCCTGTGTGATCGGGGCAAGGATGCTCGGCGCGTCCCTGCCGCACGCATGCGCTGCCGCCTGTGATTTTCTGGACGATGCGTTCAGGAGGACCGTGTCCTTAAGGAGCGAACCTCGCCAGGGGTTGGTCTTCGAGCCTTGCCTGACAGGATTGTCCCGGGTCTTCGAACACATCCCGGTGAGAGATGATTTTGTGTAGGATGGAGCGCATTCCATGACAGGCATGAACAATATCCCGGGTGCGCTGCTGATGACTTTGATCGCGGGTCTGTCCACAGGCATCGGCGGAGCCATCGTTTTTTTCGCAAAGTCAATCAGCACGCGCTTCCTCTCCGTCAGTCTCGGCCTGTCCGCCGGCGTGATGATCTACGTCTCCCTGGTGGAACTCTTCGCGGAAGCCAGCGCGATGCTCTCAAACGCATACGGCGATAAGGCCGGTCTGCTGTACACCCTGCTGGCCTTTTTCGGCGGCATCCTCCTCATCGCCGGGATCGACAGGCTGATCCCCTGTGAGGAGAATCCCCATGAGATGGTCTGCGCCGTGAATCCGGGGGAACATAAGCGCAGCCGGATGAAACGCACGGGGGTCATCACGGCGCTTGCCATCGGGATCCACAACTTTCCGGAGGGGATGGCCTCCTTCGTGTCCGCCACACAGTCCCTGAAGCTTGCCATCCCTATCGTCGCAGCGATCGCCATCCACAATATCCCGGAAGGCATCTCCATCGCCATGCCGATCTACTACGCGACGGGCAGCCGGCGCATCGCGATGCGCTACTCCCTGCTCGCCGGCCTGTCGGAGCCCCTCGGCGCGATCATCGGGTACCTGATCCTCCTGCAGTTCATGAGTGACGTGCTCTATGGCGTTCTTTTCGCCGGGGTGGCGGGCATCATGGTGTTCATCTCCCTGGATGAGCTGCTGCCAAGCGCCCAGGCGTACGGGGAGCACCATCTGGGCATGTACGGACTTGTCGGCGGCATGGCCGTCATGGCGCTGAGCCTGTGGCTCTTCGTCTGATTCAGAGCATTTTGCAGGCAACATCATCGGAAAGAGGCTGGGAATTGGACGTACAGCCGGAAGACGCCGCGGCGGGGGAGCCCCGCGCTCTTTTTGAAGCCGCACAGGGCATCCTGCCCGGCGGCAGTGTCTTTGCTCTGCTGCCGGTGCTCAGGATCAGGGAGGACGGAGCTTTTCTCAGCCTGAAGGCAGGGGAAGGAAGGGCATCCTACATCCGCGATATCCCGGGCTTTCTTGATGCAATGCAAGGCAGAACACCCTTTCCGGTCAGCAGCCGCGTCGTTTTTTCGCCGGCCTGGATGCATCTTGCGCCGCAGATGGATCAATTGTGCAGATGCCTGTCAGCCCACGTCCAGACATTGCAGGAAGCGCAGCAGCCGCTTTCCGGCATCTTCCGGCGGGACCTTCCGCTTCGCGGCGCTTTGCTTTCGCTCTTGCTTGGACAGCTTTCCGGGCAGGAATTTCTGCTGATACAGGGCAAAACTGAAAGCAGGCAGCAGGGCATCCAGCCCGCTTCCCTCCCGCTGCTGTTCCGCGCGGGGTATGACATCCGCGGGGTCGTTCTGACGGCAGCCTGGCAGGGACAGGTCGCCCGGCTGACGGGCGACGCGGAGTTTGTCATCATCGGCAATCAGGTGTGCAGAACAAGCCCGGAGGACCGGGCCTTGCTGCTGGCATTGCCGGAGAAACCGGCGGGGCGGGAGATCATCTTCCGCTTTTCCAGAACAGAGACCCCCCGGGTGTTTTCGGAGCTGCTCCCCTGGCTTCAGCGCGCCCAGGCGGTCGTGTTTGAGGAGGAGCTGGAGGAGCGCCTGCTGCGCTTCCCGCTGAAGGCAAAGGTGTACCTTGACAGAGAGGGAACCGGGATCGCGGCGCGCGTCGTCTTCCGCTACGGAACGTATGAGGCGGACCCCTTCCAGCCTGACGCGGGTCTGCCGGCATACCTGCTCAGGGATGCTTCCGGTGAGCGGGAGGTCATGGACCTGCTGGGCCGGTATGGTTTCCGCGCGAGGACCGGACGCGCGGACCTGCAGGACGATGATAGGATCTTTGATTTTCTGATGCAGGGCGTATCCGCCATGCACCGCTTGGCCGAGGTGTACCTGAGCCAGGCTTTCCGCCAGCTGACCCCGCGCGCCCCGTCCCTCTCGGGCCATATGCGCCTGAAAGCCGGGAGCATCCGCCTGGAGCTGATGGATGAAGGGAAATTGATCGATGAGATCCTGCCCCTGCTGCAGGCCATCGGCAGACAGAAGAAGTACTTCCGCTATAAGAACGGGGCCTTCATTACCCTGCAGGATGCGAGTGAGTGGCAGGCGCTTGCGGATGCCTATATCCAGAGTGCCGTCGAGCCTGATGAGCGCGACCTGCCCGCCATGCGCGCGCATTATCTGGCCGCGCTGATCGGGAGAGACGGCCTGCCGGTCACGCTTGATGAAGGCGCACGGATGGCGGTGGCCCTGGACCCTGAAGGGCTGGACAGCCCGGTGGAGGGACTTTACGGTTATCAGATCCGCGGCTTCCGCTGGATCTGCGCGCTGCATATGCTGGGGATGGGAGGCATCCTGGCGGACGAGATGGGTCTTGGGAAGACGGCGCAGATGATCGCAGCCATCCAATATTTTGCCCTCAGTGAGCCTGTCCGTTTGCCGTCCCTGATCGTTTCTCCCACGACCCTGCTGTACAACTGGGAAACGGAAATCAGCCGATTTGCGCCGACGCTTACCGCGCGCGTCATCACAGGCAGCCGCGCTGTCCGGGAGAATGCCCTGTCAGAGGCGATCAGGGATCAGGCGGATATCATCATCACCAGCTATCCGCTGATTCGGCAGGACATCGCGCTGTACGCGGATACCCGCTTCCGCTTTGCCGCGCTGGACGAGGCGCAGAACATCAAGAACTTCACCAGCCAGACGGCGGGCGCCGTGAAACGGCTCAATGCCCATACCCGGCTTGCGCTGACAGGGACCCCGATGGAAAACAGCGTCGGAGAACTGTGGAGCCTGTTTGATTTCGTGCTGCCCGGTTACCTGGGCGGCGCGAGGGACTTCCTGCGCAAATATGAAGACGGGCGGCACGCGGCGGAGCTGAGGATGCGCATCCGCCCCTTCCTGATGCGCAGGCTCAAGAGCGATGTGATGTCGGAACTCCCGGAGAAACTTGAGACGACCCTCTACTGCGAGATGGACGCCGAGCAGCGGCGCCTTTACAGCGCTGCGCTGATGAAGAGCCGGGCGTGGGTGAATGAACTGCTCGCGTCCAGAGGGCTTGACGGAAGCAGGATCGAGGTGCTGTCCGCCATTACGATGCTGCGCCAGATCTGCTGCCACCCGGTGTTGACCCTGCCGGAATACACGGGTGAGTCGGCCAAACTGGAGCTGCTGATGGACGTGCTGGCGGAAGCGCTGAAAAACGGCCGGCGGGTCCTGGTGTTTTCGCAGTTCACTTCCATGCTGAAGATCATCCGGGGGCGGCTGGATCAAGCAGGCATCCCCAGCCTGTACCTTGACGGCGAGACCGGGGCGCAGGAACGGCTTGAACTGGCGGACCGGTTCAACCGCGGGGGGGAACCCGTCTTCCTGATCTCGCTCAAGGCCGGAGGCACCGGACTGAACCTGACGGGCGCTGACATGGTGATCCATTATGATCCCTGGTGGAACCCGACGGCGGAAGACCAGGCCAACGACCGGGCCCACCGGCTGGGGCAGGAGAAAACGGTCCACATCCTGCGCCTGATTTCTCTGCGTTCCATCGAGGAAGCGGTGGTGGACATGGGCCGCCGGAAGCGGCGGCTGTTTGACCGGCTGATCACACCGGGCGAGGCGGTGCCGCAGCGTCTCAGCCGGGAAGACGTGCTGAAACTCTTTGAACAATGAGTGAAAATTGACTGAGCATTGATTACCGGGTAAACTCTATCGCGGCCGCATCTTTGCGGAGAAAAATCGAACCAAGGAGGAGAACCTCATGTCATTTTGGATCGTGACGGACGTAGGCTCAGATATTTCCCTGGATTTCCTCAAACGGCACGAAAAACTTGCCGTACTGCCTATGCCGTACCGCATGGACGGCGCGGAGAAGATGTACAACGTCGAGGATGAGGCGACGCTGAAAGCCTTTTACCAGGATCTTCGCGAGGAACGCGTGGCGACCACCGCGCAGGTGACGGTGGACAGCGCGGTGACCTGCTTTGAGGAATTGGCGGCCAAAGGCGAGCAGATCCTGTACATCAGCCTATCGGGCGGGCTGTCCGGGACGATCCAGTCCATCCAGACCGCCAAATCCATGGTTTTGGAAAAATATCCAAAAGCCAGGATCACAGTCGTTGACTCGCTTCTGGCCTCGGCTGGCCAGGCGCTTCTGGTCCATTACGCCGCCCAGCAGCGCGACGCGGGGAAGACCCTGGATGAAACCGTGCAGTGGCTGGTGAACAACCGCCAGCGCATCGTCTCCTGGTTCACGGTGGACGACCTGAACTTCCTCTTCCGCGGCGGAAGGGTCAGCAAGACGTCCGCCCTGCTGGGCAGCATGATGCATATCAAGCCGATCATGCACGTCAATTTTGACGGAAAACTCGTTCCGCGCGAGAAGACCCAGGGCAGAAAGCGCGCATTGAAAGCGCTGTCGGAGAAATGCTGTCAGCTGGCCAAGCCGAAAGCCGGCCAGCCCGTGTTTATCAGCCACGGTGACTGCATCCAGGACGCGCAGTATCTTGCCGGCCTCGTGCGTCAGGGGATGCCCGAGGTGGGCGATATCGAGTTTTTCACGCTGGGGACCATCATCGGGGCGCACGCAGGCCCCAACACGGTTGCGATCTTCTTCATGGGGGACGCCCGCTGAGAGTTTCGGCAAAGTGTTCTGAAGACACTTTGCCGTAAAGACGATTGGGCATTTTCACCCGGTCGCTGCGCTCCGGGGCAGTGAAAATACAAGGGATGAATTGCTCCGCAATCCGCCCGCCCGCCCGGAAAAGCCGGGCGATACGATTCCGATCAGAGGGCTGTGCCCTCTGAAACTCCCCTGAATAAAACTGTCCGCAGCTTCAGCGCCTGGCAGAGCTTGCTGGGCGCTGTTCTCTTGCTTTGAACGTTGACAGGTCGGTAAGCCGGATTTATCCTCAAGAAGATCACACCATGTCCGACCGCCCGGAAAGGAGCCGCACGTGGCTTACCGTACCTTCCAGGCAGTGGTCCTGGCCCGTTCTGACTGGCGGGAGAACGACCGCATCCTGACGCTTGCCGGGCCTGAGACCGGGCGGGTGGATGTGCTCTGCCGCGGATGCCGCAGGCCAAACAGCCCGCTGATGGGGGGCGCTGAACTGTTTACCCTGGGAGAGTACGTGCTGTTTTCCGGCAAAGGCAGGGAGATCGTCCATGCCTGCACGGTCATTGAGTCCTTTTATCCCCTTCGCCTTGACTATGACCGGCTCGCCTATTCCGCGCTTGTCGCCGGCGCTGCGCTGAGAGTCTTTCAGCCGGAGGAGCCCAATCCCCATCTGTTCATTCTGCTGGTCAGGTCGCTGAAGCGCCTGGCATATGGATACACGCCCCCCGACGCAGCTGTCTGTGCGTTTCTGCTGCATCTGTCCGCCATCACGGGTTTTAAGCCGAGGCTGAACCACTGCGTCCGCTGCAGAAGGGAGATGCTTGCGGAGGGAGGGTATTTGCCGGCGGAAGAAGGGGGCGTCTGCTGCGCCTCCTGTGGCAAAGATATGCAGAAAAAGCTGTGGATCAGCAGCCGGGAGCTTGATTTTCTGCGGGTCGTTCTTGCCCGCGGGATCGACAAGGCTGGGGATCCGCCGGACCGTATCCCGCTGCCGGTGATGAAAGAGTACGTCCAATCCAAGATCGAAGCAAAACTGCCGGGCCTTCCTGAGGAACAAAAAAGAGATCCCCGTTTCTGAGAAGGAGATCGGGGTTTTTTCCGTTATAATGTAATCCATGCCGCCCGCAGGCGGCATGGATTTCTGTATCAGAAGATCCTCAGCTGGGCCGGGCAGCGCTCCGCCAGCAGGAAATCCTTGAATCCGCGGCGCATTACAAAGGCATAGGCGGACTCGGGTTTGCCATTGGGCCGGTATACTCTGTACCGGCAGAGTTTGTAGGCGTGCCGCTGGATGAACAGCGGAAAGTCCTGGGCGATCAGCTCGGCATACAGCCTGGTGAAGGCGTCGTTGCGCACGCTGTTCCCGTTCTGCTTGAAACTGACACTGAGCAGCGTATGGGCGGGGCATACACTGGTTACGGTGATGCCGCTGCATTCGATGCGCAGCTGATCGATGTCATACCGGCTCAGCTCCGCAAGCTTTCCGCGCAGGGATTGATAAGCCGGGCTTTCACGGAGGCGCTTCAGCTGCGCCTGGTCTTCCCTCTGGGCCTTTGCGCAGATGGCGTAGAGAACGAGCGCGGATATACCGCAAAAAACGACCATGATCATTGCCAAAGAAGTCATGCCGTTCATCCGCCCCTCTCCACTATATATTGGGCAGTATATAGATATCAACCACAAGAGACAAGAGGTTCTGCGCTGTTTTTGTAATATTTTATGATTTTTTGCAGCCAAAGAGACATGACGTGCGCCTGAGGGCGGCACTGACGACGGATGATTGATACAAGAAGCAGTGAAATACCAAGAGCGGCGGGCCGAAGCCCGCCGCTCGTCTGTCTGGTCGGATGCCTGATTTCAGTACATGCCGCCCATGCCGCCGCCGCCGGCGGGAGCCGCGGGTTCAGGCGCGGGGATATCAGTGACAAGGGATTCCGTGGTGAGGACCATCGCCGCGATGCTGGCCGCGTTCTGAAGCGCGCTGCGGGAAACCTTGGTCGGGTCGATGATGCCGCGCTGGATCATATCTACGTATTCGCCTTTTGCCACATCGAAGCCCAGGCCTTTTTTGCCTTCGCGCCGGATGGTGTCGATGATGACGGAGCCGTCCACGCCGCCGTTGACGGCGATCTGGCGGATGGGTTCCTCAAGGGCGCGCAGAATGATGCTCACGCCGGTGCGCTCATCACCCTGGGTCTCATCCAGCAGATTGCGGACCTTCTCCGACGCGTTGAGCAGACTCACGCCGCCGCCGGGGACGATGCCCTCTTCCACTGCTGCGCGGGTGGCCGCCAGGGCGTCTTCGATGCGCATCTTGCGCTCTTTCATCTCCACTTCAGTGGCGGCGCCGACATGGATGACGGCTACGCCGCCGGCAAGCTTCGCCAGGCGTTCCTGCAGCTTCTCCCTGTCATAGTCGCTGGTGGTGTCCTCGATCTGGGTCTTGATGTTCGCGACGCGCGCCTGGATCTCTTCCTTGGTTCCGGCGCCGTCGATGATGGTGGTGTTCTCCTTGTCGACCTTGACAAGGTGAGCGCTGCCCAGCATGTCAAGCGTGGTGGTCTTCAGCTCCAGGCCCAGTTCCTCGGAGACGACTTGGCCGCCGGTGAGGATGGCGATGTCGCGCAGCATCTCCTTGCGGCGGTCGCCGAAGCCGGGGGCCTTGACGGCAACGCAGGTGAAGGTGCCGCGCAGCTTGTTGACCACCAGGGTCGCGAGCGCTTCGCCTTCGACGTCCTCGGCGATGATCAGCAGTTTCTTGCCGGCCTGGACGACCTGCTCCAGCACGGGCAGCACTTCCTGGATGTTGCTGATCTTCTTCTCGGTGATCAGGATGAGCGGATCTTCAAGCACCGCTTCCATTTTGTCAGGGTCGGTGACCATGTAGGCGGAAGCATAGCCGCGGTCAAACTGCATGCCTTCCACGGTGTCCAGCTCGGTCTTCATGGTCTTGGACTCTTCGACCGTGATCACGCCGTCCTTGCCCACGATGTCCATGGCGTCTGAAATGAGCTTGCCGACGGTCTCGTCGGATGCCGAGATCGCGGCGACCTGGGCGATGTCATGCTTGCCGTTGATGGGGCGGGACATTTCCTTCAGCGCTTCCACGGTGGTCTCGGTGGCCTTTTCGATGCCGCGCTTCAGGCCCATGGGGTTGGCGCCGGCGGCCAG
>CAZVSG010000028.1:15505-22726 GCA_964629345.1 uncultured Christensenella sp.
CCGTCATTGGTGATGGTGGGGGCGCCGTACTTCTTGTCCAGCACGACGTTGCGGCCCTTGGGGCCCAGGGTGATCTTCACGGTGTCGGCCAGGGTATTGAGACCCTTTTCCAGGGCTTTGCGGGCGTCATCGCCGAATTTGATCTGCTTTGCCATGTTTTTTCTCCTTCTCCTGATGCTTCTTATTCCACGATGGCCAGAATGTCAGACTGGCGGACGATGATGAGCTCTTCTCCGTCGATCTTGACCTCGGTGCCGGCATATTTGGAATAAATGACCTTCTGGCCGGCTTTCACGTGCATGGTAATCTCCTTGCCGTCCACATTGCCGCCGGGGCCTACCGAAATGACCTCCGCCATCTGGGGCTTCTCCTTGGCTGCGCCGGTCAGGATGATGCCGCTTTTCGTGGTTTCTTCACTCTCGGTGTTTTTGATGACGACCCGGTCACCTAAGGGCTTTACTTTCATGATTTCCTCCTTGAACTTCTTGGTATTGTTAGCACTCAATCAAGGTGAGTGCTAACGCTGGTCATACTATACCCTATATCCGACGCCAATGCAAGGGGGAAAGAGAAATTTTTCCGGATATGCCAGGGGAGGCGGATGCGGCGGTGTTTTTCTGCAGCGAAAGCACGGAGGAATGACGCCGGAATGGCAGGCTTGCTGTAGAAGGGAAGTCTGTGAGGTCACAGCCCTCTGACCGCCGTCGTTTCATCCGGCTTTGCCCGACGGGCGGGCGGATTGCGAAGAGACTCACTCCATGCGTTTTCTCTGACCGGGAGCGCAGCTGGCAGATGAAAATGCCCGTGCTACCCATACGGCAGAGTGTTCGCGGACACTTTTTCGGCACACGAAAGCACCGGGGGTGGAACCCGGCGCCTTCGGCCTGTCTTGACCAACCCGCGTTTATTGCCGCAGTCACATATCGGACGGATCAAGCATCAGCAGCTGCACTTCAAAGTCCAGGTATTCGCCTTTGCCCATCTGATCAAGCAGCTCGCTGTTCTCCAGGGCTTCCGGCAGACCTGCCACACGATAGACCTTCAGTTTCACGATGTCGCCTTCCTTCATCTGCTGGAGTTTGGCGATCAGTTCACTCTGGTTGGTGATGGTCTCGCCGCCGGCTTCCACGATGATGTCGCCGATTTTCAGCCCCGATGTTTCAGCGGGCGAGTTCTTCTCGACGTTGGCCACATAAGCGCCCTGGGGCAGCAAGCCCTGGGCGACAGGAGCCCAGCTGGAGGAAAGCGTTCCGACGCTCACGCCGATGCGCGGCCTGGCGGGCTGGTCGGCGGATTGACTTGCACCCTCAGTTTTGGCAGGTACGTCCTTGGCGTTGTAGTTCTCAAGCACTGAGCGGATCAGCGGCTTGGCGGCGTTGATGGGGACAGCCATGCCGATATTGTCAACCGAGTAGCTGGAAGCGGAGAAGAGGCTCCCATTGTTGTCGACCAGCTTGAGGGACGGGATCCCCTGCAGCTGGCCCAGGGTGTTGAACATGCCCCCGCCTGAGTTGCCCGAAGAGATCGCTGAATCGATCTGGATCATCCGATTCTCGTTCTCGGTCCGCAGACCGTAGCGGTCACGGCTGTTCGAGGACATTTTCCGTTCCACAGCGGAGACCACGCCGACCGTCACGCTGCGCTCAAACTGCTGCCCGAGCGGATTGCCGATGACGATCGCATACTCGCCGACCTGGATGGCGTCGCTGTCACCAAGAGGAACGGCCGGAAGATCAAGGCCGGGAACCAGGAGAATGGCGATGTCCAGGTCGGAATCGGTGCCCACGACGGTCGCATCCAGCTCTTTTTCACCGACTGTCACCGTCACGCGCGTGGCGTCCTCGATCACGTGATAGTTGGTCAGGACATGTCCATAAGTGGAAATGACAGTGCCTGAACCCGTGCCGCTGCGCTGTTCCTGATCCTGTCCGCCCGGGAACTGGTCAAACGGAAAGCCGAAGTTATAGCCGAACTGACTGCGCCTCAGAGTCTGGTAGTTGTTGACGCCCACGACGCTCTTCTGGGCTTTTCCGGCGACCTCGATAAAGGGGCTGGTGATCAGGCTCTTGTCCGTTGCGGTGTCCACAATGGCCGCTATCTCATCCTTTGTAAGGGTGTCGCCCGCGGCAAGGGCGATGGAGCCCAGGCCCAGGGCCAGGGAGAGGGTCAGAACAAGGGCCAGGAGAACGGTCGGGCTGCCATGGTTCCTTTTCATATCGTTCATTCCTTTCATTCAATGATCTCCTGTCGTTCGTGCAATCCTTATTGCAATTAAAGTCTACCCCGGAACTTTGATGAGACTTTAACAAGAGCGTGAACGATATGTGAACGCACGCAGACTGCCGGAACAAGGGGTATGATGACAGCGCAGACAATGGATGTCTGCATGAAAATGCTCAGCAGGCGCGTTGTATGCATGCAGACGGCTTTCAAGCCCTGCGAAAAGGAGAAGATAACTTATGAAGCGTTTATTGTCCCTGATATTGGCCTTCACAGCGGTGCTTTCGATCATGCCGGAGGCCGCGCTGGCGGCTGACACGCTGAAGATCGTGCCGGTCAAGGAGTTCCGTTTCTCCGATCCCGGCGCGCAGGCCGCGGTTTTTACCGTTGAGAACACCAATGACCGCGACATCAGCGTCACGGTGGAGGTATATGACCAGGACACCAAGCAGAATGTGCAGACGATAGCCTTTCCCCTGCTCAAGGGCGACGCACCTCAGCCGGTGATGGCTTACGTCTATAAGAACCTCACAAAAAACGGCGAGGTCAACGCCTACCGATACACCATCAAAACTGACGGCGGATTCAAAAAGACATTGTATTACGCCCAGAAACTGAGCATTGCAAGGGACGCATGGAACAACGAGATCCACACCTATGACCAGATCACAAACACCTATTATCCCCGCAACACGGTGTCATCCTTCGGGCCGCACTTCCGCGACGTGACGCCGCAGCTGACTGACAAGTGGTATATGTTCACCCCGGTCGATCTGTCCATCCAGGGCAGGCAGACCTTTGTGCTGGCCGCAAGCAATATCTATGAGGTCGGTCAGGTCCACGTGGACGTGAACGGGGATACCGTCATCGTCAGCTATGAGATGTTCAGGGACGGGCAGAGGGGATTCACGACCGAAATGCTCAGCGAATTCATCACTTTCTACAACTCCTATGCGGACGTGGGCATCGTTGAACCGGAGGAGATGGAAAACCCAAGCATCTATGCCTTCAACCAGCCGATCAGCATCCTCAACCACCTCTCAGGGGATACCAACGTGCTGATGTTCATCCGAAACCGGATCAGTTATTATCGTTTCCCCACCCCGAAGAGCGAGTACGTGCGCTTCTGGGAGAATAAAGCGGAGTATCAGGCGCAGCGGGAGAAGATGCTGCAGATGATGGACCCGATCATGCCGGTCGACCGGAACAAGTAGCAGGCATACCGAATAGGGCGCCTTCCTGTGCGGGAGGCGCTTTTTCTCAGCCTTTCAGCGGGATGAGCCTTGCCTTTTTCAGAGAGAGGAGAACGGCCGGGATCAGGACAAGCTGCAGCAGGATGCCCGGCCAGGGTGTGGCAAAAGCGGCGCCCCAGAACATCCCAAGAGTGAAAGGATTCCCCATGACACGGTAGATCAGCAGGCTTGCGATGCCCCAGACGACCCGGCCCAGCAGCATGGAGACGACCAGGGAAAGAAATAGAAAGAAAGTGGTTTTGGGCAGTTTCGCATGGAGAATGCCGGACAGCGCGCCGTAAGCCGCCAGTTCAAACGCCATCGCCAGCGCGACGGGAATCATCAGCGGCATGCCGATCAACAGGGAGCGCAGCAGCGGAGCCATCAACCCGACAGCCAGGCCGTAAGGCCAGCCGCAGATAAAACCGCACAGGAGCACCGGGATGTGCATCAGGCTGAGCAGGCTGCCGAGCTGCCTGTTGTTGCCGGTGAGAAACGGGAGCAGAAAGCCCAGTGCCAGGAACGCGGCGGCCAATACGAGGCGGAGCGGGTCGTTTTTCTTCATCAGGATCCCCTTCCATCAAGCGGGTATTCCCTGCGGCTGGAGCAAAGGATACCCTCAAAGCGATCGACAACATCCTAATGTCCGGACATGTTTCCGTCAAGCGACACGCCGGGCTGCTGAGGCCCGCTTTGTGTTATGATGCTGGCAGCAAATCCGAAAGGACGGGACGTGAATGGACCAGGCAGTCACGCTGTGCTACAACATGCAGGGGGAACGCGCGGAAAGGATCGCTGCCCTCGCCCTTGACCAGGGGATCCGGTTTTATGCTGTCAGGACGGGAGAATACCTGGAAACGCTTGCGGCGCTGTGCGGCCTTGAGCCGAAAAGGGCTCCTGAATACGATGGGGAAGGGTTTTCAGATGAGATGATGGTGATGGCGTTCTTCAAAAAAGGAATGCTCAACCGTTTTCTGGACGGATTCCGTGAAAACGGCATCCCTTCCGTGCCGCTGAAGGCCATGCTGACGGAGAACAACAGCCGCTGGGACTCACTGACGCTTCACAATGAGCTGAAGCAGGAGTATGAGTACTTTGCCCGGATGCAGGCGCAGGAAGAAGACGGCCAATGAGTCGCGGAGACACGGGGACAGGGGGGATCATTTCCCGGCTTCTGTCCTGGTACGGCATGAACAAACGCGCCTTCCCTTTCAGGGGAACGCGGGACCCGTACCGGGTCTGGCTGTCGGAAATCATGCTGCAGCAGACCCGTACCGAGACTGCCGGGCCTTATTATGAGCGGTTTCTCGCGCGCTTTCCGGACGTGACCTCCCTGGCCCGCGCCAGTGAGGAAGAGGTGCTCAAGGCCTGGGAAGGCCTGGGCTACTACAGCCGCGCGCGCAACCTGCACAGGGCGGCTAAAATGGTGGCCGGGGAAATGGGCGGCGTGTTTCCCATCAGCGCGGAAAGCCTTTTGAAATTGCCCGGCGTCGGCCCCTACGCCGCGGCGGCGATCGCGTCCATTGCCTATGACGAGCCGGTGCCTGCCATGGACGGCAACCTGAACCGTGTCATCAGCAGGCTGTTCCTTGTGGAAGAGGAGATCAGCAGCCCTCAGGGGAAACACAGGCTGCTGGAACTGGGCCGGGCGCTGATGCCGCAGGAAGGCGCGGGAGACATGAACCAGGCGCTGATGGACCTGGGGGCTACGGTATGCCTGCCGGGCACGCCGGACTGTCCGCGGTGCCCGCTGCGCGGGGACTGCCTGGCGCACAGGGGCGGGGACCCGGCCAGCCTGCCGATCAGGAAGGAGAAAAGAGCGCCGCTCGTTCTCCCTGTCGGGGTCATCCTGCTGCAGTGCAGGGACCGCATACTGCTCATCAGGCGGCACCAGGCGCTGCTCAGGGGGCTGTACGTGTTCCTCCTTGTAGAAGGGGACAGCGGCGAGGAAGCCGCCCTGGCCGCCGCGCGGGGATCCGCGCCTACGGCGGGACAGGCTGACTTCCTTGGAACTTCACGGCATGTATTTTCCCATCGCATCTGGGAGATGAGGCTGTACCGCGTCCATACGGACATATGCTCTTCTGCTGAAGGCGCTGTCTGGGCGAATGCCGGGGAGATCCGGGCCCTGCCGCTGCCGGCAGCCATGAGCGCCGCGAAAAAGGTAGCGCTTGACATGCTGGAAGGAACCTCAAGGGGAACAGAAGGGTGAACAAGCCCCTGCGTCCCCATGTCCTTATGCGGAAATGCGCCTGTAATACCTGAGGAAACTGAGCCCGGCGATATCCTGCACATCCTTCTCGCCATAGCCGCGCTGCTTCAGCCCTTCTATCAGCTTCGGGTAGTCCTCCGGGCTGTGAAGACCGTCCGGTTTGCTTGGGATCCCGTCAAAATCGCTGCCGAAGCCGACCATCCCCGCCCCGCCCATCTGGTGCATATGGTCGACGTGATCGATCACTGACTGGATACCGCAGGGTTTTCCGCCGTCGACCAGGAAGGCCGGATAGAAGTTCACGCCGACGTACCCGCTCTGGGCGAACAGATCCTTCAGCTGTCTGTCTGTCAGATTGCGCGGATGGTCGCGCAGCGCCCTGCAGCAGGAGTGGCTGGCCAGCGGCGGCGCATTCGATTTATTCAATACATCGTAAAAGCCGGGGACATTCAGATGGGATACGTCAACGGCGATATGAAGGCGCTGCATTTCCCGAACCGCCTTCAGGCCGTAGGGTTTCAGACCGTCTTCCTGGCTGACGCTGGCGGGGGTCCCCAGCCTGTTCTCATGGTTCCAGGTGACCGCGGCCATCCGCACGCCAAGGTGCCTGTATTCACTGATCGCTTCCAGGCCCTTCTCAAAGGGCTCGCACCCCTCAATGGACAGCATGAAGCTGGTTTTGCCCTGGACAGCTGAGAAAGGATCATCGGTCTGCACCCATCCATCCTTCAGCAGCGTCTGCCGCGCACAGAGCATCCTGTCAATCAGATCAGCGACCGCCCGGGGATCCGGGTCTGTGCCGCAGAACAGGGCCAGCACCTGAAGGCTGACGCCGCCGTTCATCAGCCGTTCCAGGCTCAGGTCGCATGAGATCCCAGGCTCGTCCGCCATCCTGTACAGCGTGTCGGCATGGGCGTCGATCAGAAGGATACACTCACCTCCATCACGCGTTTTGACGATGAAAAGTTATAAAGAAGCCTGCCGACGGTGCGCGCTCGCGCGGGGCAGGCATATGCCGGGCTTTCCTTGGGCTGTTTCTGAATCAGACGATAAAGGCCTTCAGTTCGCTGAGCAGATCGTCGCAATCCTCGGAATAGACCTCCAGCGTGATGGGCTTGCTCAGGTCAAGCGAAAAAATGCCCAGGATAGACTTGGCGTCCACCACGTGCCGCCCGGCCCGCAGGTCCATGTCATAGTTGTACCGGTTGGCAACGTTGACGAAGGTTTTGACTTCCTCTGCAAAACTCAGTTTGATCGGTACGGATTTCATGATATCCACCTCCAGATTTCTCTGATGGTATTATACACGCCGGATCGGTCGAAAACAAGGACGTCTGCGCCGCCCTGCGGCGGAAACTTCAACAATATTCCCGGCCTGGCTTTCTATCGGCTTTCAAGTTTCGCCAGCGCCGCGTCCAGCCTTCTGCCGGTCTCTTCCCGGCCCAGCAGGTAGGCGATCTCGACCGCCCCGCCGGGGGTGGAAAGCTGCCCGGACAGCGCGATGCGAAGCGGCCAGAGCACCGTGCCGTTCTTAAGCCCTTCAGAGGCGATGCCTGA
>CAZVSG010000029.1:0-21928 GCA_964629345.1 uncultured Christensenella sp.
GCGCGCGGGTCCGCCCTCTTCAGGGATTCCCTGATACTGCCTTTCAATCCGTCCGTCCTCTTATTTTCCTGAAATCGTGATGCCTTCCACCGCCAGCCAGGGCAGGGAGGTCATTCCGTCCCCGACGGTCTCCCTGGAGATGCCCGCGACGCGGCTGAGCATGCCGGCCAGGTTGCCGGAGATCATGGTCTCCGACACCGCCGGACCGATTTTCCCATCCCGGATGAGGAAGGAGTTCTTGGCGACGCCGGAAAACTCTCCGTTGGTGCCGGCGGCGCCGCCGGAATAGCGGGAGACCAGCAGGCCCTTTTTCGTCCCCGCGATGATGCCGGCAAGGGGCGTGTCCCCCGGCGCCATCACCATGCTGCCCGAGCTGTTGGGCGCGCGCTTTTTCCCGGTCTTGTTGGCGGCATAGTTGGACAGCATGAACTGCCGGAGCACGCCGTCCCTGATCACGTCGTAGTCCTCCGAGAGGAACCCCTCGGCGGTGTAGCGCTCCCCGCAGACCACCCGCGGGTCCAGGGGCTTCATGGACAGGGTGACGCGCCGGTCCGCGACCTGCTCGCCCAGCCTGTCCTTCCACTGGCTGGTGCCGTCCAGCAGCACGCTGTCGGCGGTGTAGTTGTCCAGCAGTTCGGACAGCATGCTCCCCAGGCAGTCCGGGGTGAAGATGACCGTCCCCTCGAACTTGCCCTGTATCGGTTCCGTATGGATCTGACGCTCCGCGTCGGACAGGTTCTGCCGGACGCTGCCCAGCTCCAGGAAGGGCCTTTCCAGGCTGTCGGTGACCAGGCCGGAATAATTGAAGGAGGAGGACTTGTCGCCCTCATGGCCGGAGAACATCAGCGTGACCTCATACTGGCCGCTGAGGGTCTCATACTCCACACCATGGCTGTTGAGGTAGATCCCCTCCCGGCTCGCGTGCGCGGCGATGACCTGCTCCAGGATGATCCTGGGGTATTCCTGATGGACGCTGTCCATCAGTTCGCGGGTCCGGTCAAAGAGCTTCTCCATGTCCGCCTCCGGCGCGCCGTCCCGGAAGGTCCCCCGGCCGTCCGCTGCCATCTCCCAGGCGGGGTCGGGCTGGGCTGCCTCGGCGGAGGCGACGCAGTCGCGCGCGGCGGAGTACACCGCCTCCTCTTCAAAGCTGTTGCCGGACACGCTGCCGCGGCGATGATCCCTGATGGCCTGAAGGCTCAGGGAATTGTCCATCGTCGTGCGCAGCAGGGTGAACCTGCCGCCCTCGATGGTGAACTCGCTCTTTTTGCCGGTCTGCACCTGGACACCGGCGCTCTGCGCGCCCAGGTCATGGATCGCTTTTAAGGCCAGTTCTGCCGTTTGCCTGATCCTGCTCATCCTATTTGCCTCCTATCATCACCTGGCAGCGCAGGTCCGGACCGCCGCAGCCCACGGGCATGGGCTGTTTCTTGCCGCAGAAGCCCGAGGATGTCCAGATGAGTTTGTCCGAGACCATGTCGACGGTCTTGAGCATCTGGAAGGCGACGCCGGAGATCGTGGTGTCGAAAATGGCTTTTCCGAGCTTTCCGTTTTTGATCTCGTAGCCCATGCTGACCCCGAACATGAACTCGCCCGTGGTGTCCGCCTGGCCGTTATTGGTATACAGCAGATAGTAGCCGTCCTCGACCGAGGCGATCATCTCCTCCAGCTTGTTCGGGCCGGGGGAGATGGCGGTGTTGCGCATGCGGATGAGCGGCTCGTCGTTGAAGGCGAAGGCGCGGGCGTTGCCCCGCGGCTTCATGTTGAAATGCCTGCCCGTTTCGCGGGAGAGCATGTATCCTTCCAGCCTGCCGTTGCGGATCAGTTCCGCGTCCTCCGCCAGCACGCCCTCGTCGTCGACAAAGACCGGCAGCGGCGCTTCCTCCCCGAAGGCGGTGTGCG
This sequence comes from uncultured Christensenella sp., assembly GCA_964629345.1. GTDB lineage: Bacteria > Bacillota > Clostridia > Christensenellales > Aristaeellaceae > UBA6115. Next base: position 1,900 of record CAZVSG010000029.1, read on the forward strand.
CGAAATCCGTCATGGAGACCATCGGGCTTGCGACCATCTGATTCAGCATCGGGCCCGCCACCGAACCGCCCAGCACCAGGTCCGCCTCCGCCGTATGGCCCACGGCCTCGTGGGCCAAGATGCCGGAGAGCTCGCCGGAGAGGATGCAGGTGGCCAGCCCGGCATTGGCGTACACACCCTCGCGCTTGCGCATCAGGTGCTCATAAAGCTTGTCCACTTCGCCGTACAGGCTGGAGGGATCCATGAACCGCGTGTCAAAGGAGCCGGAGCCGCCGAAGGTTTTGAAGATCTCCACCGGCATGCCCGAGGCGGTCTGGCTGTTGAGGAAAACGTAGACATAGCTCCGCGGGGCGAGGGTATGCGCCGCGTAGCCGTCGCTGGTCAGCAGCTGCTTTTCCATGGAGTCCGCATAGGCGACCACGGTCCGGCTTGTCAGGTCCGGGTACTTCGCCCGGATGTACTCGTCCAGCGGCGTGATGAAGTCCAGGTACTGCTTCTGCGGGATGTCATTGAAATCCTCCTGGCGGGGGAGGAAGCCTGCGGCGATGGCGGGCAGCGGGCCCTTTCCGGGGTTCACCCGGTCCGCCAGAAAACGCGCGTTGCCGCTGGCCGCGCTCAGCGTCGCCCTGGCTGACTGCGGGCTGACCTCCGCGGCGGATGCGAAGCCGTAGACGCCGTCCCTGTAGACGCGCGCGCTGACCCCCTGGCTGTCCGTGCGGGCGTTGCGGACCAGGCTCCCGCCCAGCAGGGTCAGGCGCCTGGACAGGCTGCGCTGGGCGCGCAGTTCGCTGTGCGTCCCGGGAGCGAAAGAGCTGCGCAGGGATGAAACGATATCTGGAAGCAAAAGCTTTCCCTCCTCGTCTGTTCATCGGGCAAAAACATCGGGTTTATTATAGCATCCGCGTCGTCCCCCGCGCAAATCACGGAGCCGCGGACAGGCAAGCAAGGTGCCGCCCGTGATGTTGGAGAAAATGCCCGTCACCGGTTTCTGAAACGCGAGAAATAGAACTTCTTCGTGACCTCTGCCGCCAGGACGTACAGCGCCGTGACCCCCACAAGGGAAGCCATCAGCCAGGCCGGAAGCGGAGTGAACCCAAGGACGCCCGCAAAGGGCAGATAGGGGATCAGCAGCGTCGCGAGGCCGACGGCCGCGGTGATCATCCACAGCAGTTTTCCGGGTTTGCTGCGGAAAAAGGGCCGGCGGGTCCGCACGACCAGGGCGATGACCAATTCCGACAGGAGGGATTCGACGAACCAGCCCGTCTGGAATTGGGCTTCTGCGGTGCGCGCGAGCAGCATCAGCAAGCCGAAGGTGGCATAGTCAAAGAGGGAACTGACCAGCCCGAAGATGATCATGAAATAGCGGATGGAGCGGACATCCCACCGGCGCGGCTGCGTGAGCATCTCGTCGTCCACGTTGTCTCCCGGGATGCCCATGGCGGGAAAATCGGAGAGGAAGTTGTTCAGCAGGATCTGTTTGGCCAGCAGCGGCAGGAAGGGGAGGAAGAGCGAGGCACCCGCCATGCTGAGCATGTTGCCGAAGTTCGCGCTGGTGGTGGTGTAGACGTATTTGAGCGTGTTCGCGAAAGTCCGCCGTCCCTGACGGATACCCGTCAATAGGATGCCCAGGTCATGCCGCAGGAGGACGAAATCCGCCGCTTCCTTGGCCACATCCACCGCCTGGTCGACGGAAATGCCGATGTCCGCTGCGTGCAGGGCCGGCGCGTCGTTGATGCCGTCGCCCATGTAGCCCACGACGTGGCCGGTTTTCTTCAGCGCCAGGATGATACGCTCCTTCTGATTGGGGTCCACCTCCGCGAAGATGGAGGTGTTCTGCGCGACGTGCCAGAGCGCTTCGTCCTGCAGATCTGCCATCTTCTCTGCGGGCAGGATGGACTCGGACGGCAGGCCGATGGCCTGCGCGATGTGCCGGGCCACCAGGCGGTTGTCACCGGTGATGATCTTGACGTCCACGCCAAGTTTCCTAAGCTCATCAAGGGTCTGGCGCGCGTCTTCCCTGGGCGGGTCGAAAAACAGCAGGAAGCCCGCAAAAGTCATGCCGCGCTCATCCTCCCCAATGGTATAGGCGGCCTGCCGCGGGACGAACTTGACGGCAACGCCCAGGACGCGGTAGCCCTGGGCGCTCCAGGCGGCAAAGCGTTCCCCGATCACCCCACGTTGCGCTGCGTCCAGCGGCGCATCTTCGTTCCACAGGCGGACCTGTGTACAGATGTCCAGCACGTTCTCCAGCGCGCCCTTTGTGATGAGCAGCGGCCTGACCGGGGTTCCGGGGTCCGCGTCGATGACCACGCTGAGGCGCTTGCGGCGGAAGTCGTAGGGGATCTCGTCGAGCTTGTCCATGCCCGAGGTGTCCAGGTGCGGACTGGCCATGATCGCCTCGTCCAGTGCGTTGGCGATCCCGGTCTGGAACGCCGCGTTGAGATAGGCCCAGCGCATGACCTCGTCCGAGGGCTGCCCCAGGGTATCCAGCGCGCCGTCCAGCCGCACGACGCCCAGGGTGAGCGTGCCGGTCTTGTCCGTACACAGCACGTCCATGCTGCCCAGGTTCTCAATGGCGTTCAGCCGCCTGACGATGACCCCGTTTTTCGCCATGGCCTGGGCACCCCTGGACAGGCTGATGCTGATGATGGCGGGCAGCAGTTCCGGCGCGATGCCCACGGCGAGGGCGACGGCGAACAGGAGCGAATCGATCACCGGCTTGTCAAGGAGGGTGTTGATAACAAAAATGACCGTCACCAGCACCGTCATGATGCGCGTGAGCAGGTAACCAAACTTCCGGATGCCGCGCTCAAACTCCGTCTCCGGCGGGCGCAGGGCCAGACGATCCGCGATCTGGCCGAACGCGGTGCCGGCCCCGGTCTTTATGATCAGGACGCGGGCCGTCCCGCTGCGGACGCTGGTGCCCATGAAGACCATGTTGGTCCGGGCGGACAGGGGGGCATCAGCGCTCACCGGCCCCGGCGTCTTGTCCACCGGGAAAGTCTCGCCGGTCAGTACGGCCTGGCTGACGAAGAAATCCCTGGCCTCCAGCACGATGCCGTCCGCAGGGACAAGGCTGCCCGCGCTGAGCAGGACAACGTCCCCCGGAACGGCCTCCTCCGCCTGGATGGACACCTGTTTCCCGTCCCTGAGAACGGTCGTTTTCAGCGTGACCTTTGAGCGGAGCTTCTCCACCGCCTGCCCCGCGGAGTATTCCTGGGTAAAACTCAGCAGGGCGCTGGCCAGCACGATCGTCAGCACGATGGCCGTGTCGACCCATTCGCTGACGGCAGCGGAAACGACCGCGGCGAAGATGAGGATCAGGACGAGCGGGTTGGTGAACTGGGACAGCAGCATCTTAAGCCCGGAACCATGCCGCCGGGGACTGAGAGCGTTTCTCCCGTAGCGCGCAAGGCGTTCGCGCGCGGCGGATGCGCTCAGCCCGTCCGGCGTGCTGCCCGTTTCCTTCAGGAGGGTATCCGGCGGAAGGCTCCAATAAGGGGTCGAATTGAAGTTCGGGTCTGTCACAGAGTGTTTCATCAGATCACGCACCTCCCCCTGATACAGAACAGTCAGGAGCCTGTCATCACAGCAGGCTGCACAACCGGCTTGACCGGCATGCAGCCCGTCAGGCATGCCGGGTCAGGTGTCCGCAGGCTGACTATACGCCGGTCAAGCCGGTTTATCAATGCGCTGCCAGGCAGCCGGGGAGGCGGCAATTCCCGGCTGGACCCTGTTTCAGGAATATTGATGAGGGATCCTCCGACGGCGCGATTGACACCCGGATCAAAACGATATATGGTGAAATCAGGTGAATGTCCAGATCAAATTGGAAGGAGACCGAGCCTGTGGAAGCCGACCCATACGGTAATCAACATCAGGCGGATCAACGTACGTTTTCCAGGCCGGTCCCCGGAATGTGACCCCAAAAGGAATCCGGACCTGCCTTGAAGCGCGTCCGCCGCAGGAAAGGCAGGTTTTATTATGAAGAAAATCTACAAGACGGTCGATGAGCATCTCACGGCCTGCCCCACGCTGGAAAAAGGCTGCTGGGTGCATCTGCAGAACCCGACGAAGGAAGAGATCGACGGGTTGAACAAGCGGTTCGCGCTGGACCCCACCTTCCTCCCCGCCGCGCTGGACGTGGAAGAAAGGGCGCGCCTGGAGCACGACAAGGACCAGACGCTGATCATCGTGGATACGCCCTATATGGAAGCGGAGGGGGGCGGGCACGTCTACAGCACGATCCCCCTGGGCATCATCCTGGTGGACGACGTTATCATCACTGTGGCGACCGTGGAAACCTCCATCATCACGGATTTTACGGAGGAGCGGATCCGCGGCTTCACCACGGACAAACGCCTGCGCTTCATCCTGCAGCTGCTGTACCGCAACGCGGCGATGTTCCTTTCCTACCTGAGGCAGGTGGACAAGGCCAGCATGATCGTGCAGGAGAAACTTGAAAAATCCCTGCGCAACCAGGAGCTGCTCCAGATGATGAAGCTGGAGAAGTCGCTGGTGTTTTTCAGCACCTCCCTGAAGGGCAATGAAGTGGTGCTGGAGAAGATGATGCGCCTTGAACCCATCCGGCAGATCCCGGAAGGGGGCGACCTGCTGGATGACGTCATCATCGAGAACAAGCAGGCCATGGAGATGTGCACCATCTACCGGGACATCCTTTCCGGCACCATGGACGCCTTTGCCTCCGTCATCAGCAACAACCTCAACATCGTCATGAAGGTGCTGACCAGCCTGACGGTGATGCTGTCGGTCCCCGCCCTGTTCGCCGCCTTCTGGGGGATGAACGTCGCTGTGCCGTTCGGGAACTCGCCCTATGGGTTCTATCTGGTCCTGGGCATGTCCGTCCTGTCCGCTTTGATCGCCTTCGTCCTTCTGTGGCGGAAGAAGATGTTCTGATAAAACGTTTGGCATCGGGACAAAGTGACAGGAAACAGGGCGGCCGGTCCTGCTGATTCCGGCAATCAGACCCGGCCCCCCTGCGGCCTATCATGATGAATGAAAAGATGTGCATATACGTAAGGGAACTTCTGCTGAGTTCCCGGCGCGGGGTCATCTGCCGACGGCCTTTGCGTCTTTTCTTTTCGATTTCCGGGTCATCCTCCCGGGTCGGGCTGAGGACGTCTTCGTAAAAACGGCATGCGTCGTGCAGTATTCCGGGGACAGCAGCCGTTAGAATTGCAGATGAAAAACGGAGGATGAAGCATGAAGAAGACCCTCGCTCTGCTGCTGGCCGCGGCTGTTGCCGGTTTTTCTTTCGGCGCCCTGGCCGGGGTCCTTTCGCAGGCAAGGACGCATCGGCTTGGCGGGGAACTGGACCGCGTCAGGCTGCGGGACAGGCCGAGCACGAACGGAAAGGTCCTGGGGCAATACTTCAGCGGAGTGCTTGTGGAAATCCTGGAGCAGAGAGGCGACTGGCAGCGCGTCCGCATTGACGACCGGGAAGGGTTCATGATGCGGAAGTTCCTGACGGCAGAGATCGGAGGCACTGAGTCGGCGGATGAAGGTGTGCCCGGACTGGTCGATTACGCCGGGAAGGACGAAGCGCTGCCCCTCTATGACAGGCCCGACAGCGATTCCGGAGTACTGGCTTACGCGGAGGTCAATTCCCTGCTGCGCGTTCTTGGCACGATCGATGAGGAATGGCTGCACGTGCGCTGCGACGCGCAGCAGGATCGATCCGTTTACGGCTATGTGTCCGGGAGGGGCGTGACGCTTCCGGACAATTCCTCCTCCTATGTGATCGATACCGGCGAAGCCGGCCGGATGCTGGACCTAAAGGCCGCGCCCTCCGAAGCCTCTGAAGCCGTCGGACGCTATTTCAGCGGGACCAGGGTCAGCGCGCTGTTTGACCACCATACAAACGATGATGGATGGGAGAAGGTGCGCATCGGGGACGCTGTCGAGTACGCGCCGTCAAAAGACCTGGACCACTCCTCAGGCGGAACGCAGGACTTCTATCCGCCCCTGTCCAAAGCCCTGCGGGTTTCACTGCCCCTCTTTGATGAGTTTGACGGAACGGAAGCGGTTGATACGCTGAATCAAAATGAAGCGTTCTCCGTACTGGAAGTACGCGGCGGGCGGTACTATATCCAAATTGAAACGGAAGAACCCTTCCAGTACCGATATGGCTACGTACGCAAAGAGGACGTACAGGACGTAACGCGTTCCGCCAGCGCCGTTGGGACCATCAGGGAGGAGCAGGCCCTGTATTTCACTGACCGGGAGGGCCGGTTTTTGCCAAGCGGGTTCATTGCCCCGGCCGGGGCGAAGGTCTGGATCTTCGGGTCCGTCTCCGACGGGGAACAGACCATGTTCTCCAACTATATCGATCCTGACGACCGGTGGCTGTCGTGCTCAGTGGAAATCAGGGCATTTGAGGAAGTCTTTGCCTGCGTTCCAAGGGACGCTGTCCAATACGATCAGGATCTGGAATACCGCTGACTGCGTCAGACAGAAAGCTGCCGTTCCAAAGGAGGACACCCTTCCCTCTGCATCAGGAAGGCCGCGACCTGAGCGATGGGCGCCGGGGCCTCTCCCTGGGCGGCGCGCACGCAGCGGCGTTCGCACGCGGCGAGGTCCTCGAAACTCAGGGGAACCTGATCCGTATACCGCTTCAGCACCTTCCCGGCGCCTGCAAAGTTCCCCACCGCGGTGCGCCGCATGAACCCCCGCACGTCCAGCGTGCGCGAACAGCTGGGATGCTCGCAGAAGCGGCACATCATTGCGCCGCGCATCACTTCACGCTCCCCGGGCGGGCAGTCGCTGTAAAGCATCTCCCGTGTGAAGGGCTTCCCGACCGTCCGGACGTACTCCTTCATATTCTTCCTGTATATGTACCGCTCCAGACCGGCATCCTTCAGCACGGCGTTTGCGGCGCTGAGGCCTGAGGTGGTGACGGTGGGCGTTCCCGTGCCCATGACGGTGGACTCGCCGCAAAGGTACAGCCCCTTATATGCGCCGCGGATGTGCGGCCGCCTCAACAGGTGCTGGCCCAGCATCTGCTTGGGCCCGGCGACCGCGCCGCCGTTTTTGAGGGTGTAGCGCTCAATGGTCGCCGGGGTGGCGATCTCCGCGTGCCTCACAGCCCCGGAGAAACCGGGGAAGCAGGAATCCAGCAGACGGAGCAGGCGCTGCGTTTCCAGCTTTTTCTTTTGGAGGTATTCCCGCCTGTCCCCGCTCCGCCAGTCCTCCAGACTGGGCCCGATCGCCGTCACCACGTGGCCGTCCTCCGGGCAGAGCGTCCGGTCGTCGACGCTGGGGATGTAGACGGTGACTTCGCTCTCGTCCAGCGCCTGCGGGTTTGCCAGCATCTCCACCGCCGCGGTGCCCTCCGGGATGACGTGCCTGTCCACCAGGGCATAGAGCACCACGCTGGGATAGGTGGGCACCAGGCTTTTTGCCCATGATTTTTGTTTATCGGTTACGTGGGAAGGCGGAAGCAGCTTGCCGTAGAGGTTCCAGACGGTGCCTGAGTAGATGACGCGCCGCGCCGCCACTTCCCGGCCGCTGCGCAAGCGCGCGCCTGATACATGCCTGCCCTCAAACAGGAGCTCCACGGCCTCATCCCCGTAAATCATCTCGCCGCCGTGTTCTTCGATCACCTTTTCCAGCTTGCCCGTCAGGAACAGCGTGGAGCCGGCGGGGTACCAGCTGCCGCCCACATGGTTGTCCACAAACATCACCGCCGCCAGCACGGCGGGGGATTCCCGAAGGGTGGTGTAGCAATAGGTGGAGGTCAGCTTGTCAAAGAAGCGGAAGATGTCCGGATCGCTGAAGTATTTTTTCAGGAGGCTTTCCGCGCTGAGGTTCAGGTAGCTGAGGAAGCGCGCGTAGGACAGGGGGTGGGCCAGCATGCCCTTCAGGGAACTGAGCTTGTCTGTTTCATCCGGCGTGGTGTAGGCCGGCCGCTCCACCATCACGTGGCGGTACATGGTTTCCATGTCGCGGTAGAAGCGCCGGATGTTCCCGCGCTCGCCCGGGAAAACGTCCCCGAGCTCCTCGGCGAAGCGTTCCGTGTCCGGCCAGAAACGGATGCGGTGCCCCATGAAACGGACGCAGTACAGCAGATCGTGCTTCAGGACATCGATGGGCTCCTCAAGGCAGTTGAACACGAACCGGTGTGCGTTGAAGCCCTGTTCTCCGAAACCGAACAGCATGGCTGAGCCCTGATCAAACAGGGTGTCCCCGCGCTTGAAGGCCCCGCAGGAACCGCCCGGGCTGTGATGGTGCTCCGCCACCGCGACGCGCAGCCCCCGCTTGGCCAGAAGGCCCGCGGCCGTCAAACCGGAAAGGCCGGCGCCGATGACAAGGGCGTCAACCTGTATGCCGGTCTCTCTGTTTCTGTTTGATGCTGTCACTGTGTCAGGCGCTTTGCCCGGCCATTGCGAGGCTCAACTGATTGGCCAGGTCGAGGTGGATCCTGCCGTCCTTGATTTCAATGATGCGGTCGGCTTTCTGGGCGATCCTGCGGTCATGGGTGATGATCAGGAAAGTGGTCCTGAAGCGCTCGTTGATGTCCCGCAGGATGTCATACACCACCTCGGTGGATTCGCTGTCCAGGTTGCCGGTCGGCTCATCCGCCAGGATGAGCTTCGGGCTGTTGATCAAAGCCCTTGCGATGGAGGTGCGCTGCTGCTGGCCGCCGGACATCTTTCCGGCGTTGTTGTTCGCCACTTTCTCAATGCCCATCAGTTTCATCAGTTCGCGCGCGCGGTCCAGGGTCTCCCTGGTGACGCGCCTGTCCCTGATGCGCGCGGGCATCAGCACGTTTTCCAGCGCGGTGAACTCCGGCAGCAGGTAGTGGAACTGGAAGACGAAGCCGATGGACTGGTTGCGCAGCCTGGCCAGGTCAGCCCTGCTCATGTCCGTCGTATCCACGCCGGCGATCCTGACGCTGCCGCTGGTCGGCCGGTCCAGGGTGCTGATGATGTTCAGCAGGGTGCTTTTCCCGGAGCCCGACGCCCCGATGATGGAGGAAAAGGACTGCTCGGCAATGTCCAGGCTGATGTCGAAGAGGACCTGGGTTTTGATCTCGGTCCCGTAGATTTTGTTGATGTTCTTCAGGCTGATGATGTTATCCATTCCGGATGACCTCCATGGGGTCCAGCCGGGCGGAGCGCCTGGCGGGGATGAGCGACGCGAGGGTCGCGGACAGGACCGCGATGGCGGCGGAGATCACGACGAACCCCGGATCGATGAACAGGGCGATGACCGGCGTGCCGTCGGGGTTGAGCGCGAACTTGGTGAAGGCGAAAGCCAGGCCGAGACCCAGCGCCACGCCCAGGACCGCGCCCGCGACACCCAGGAGAAAGCCTTCCGTCAGGAAGACCAGGCTGGCGTTCCTGTTGCTGATGCCGATGGCCTTGAGGATGCCCAGCTGCTTGGATTTCTGAAGGACCGAGATGGCCAGCACGCTGGCGATGGCCAGGACGACGGAGAACAGGACAAAGACCTGAATCATCAGGCTGGAGATGCTCTGCCCGTTCAGGCCGCTGAGCAGCTGCTCATTCTGGGATTTCCAGTCCACCGCCTTCAGGCCGTCGGGCAGCTGGGCGGACAGGCTCTGGGCAACGGTATCCGCCCGGAAGGGGTCTTTTACCTGCATCTCGATGGAGGAGACCTGGTCCTTGTAGCTGAACAGGCTCTGCGCCAGCTCCAGGCTGGAGATCACCCAGCGCCCGTTGAGCGCCGCCGCGCCCAGGTCAAAGACGCCGGAGACTTTCGCTTCCCGGGTGCTGCCCCGGGGGGTCGCCAGCGTGACGGTGTCCACGATGCCCGCTTCCAGCGCCAGGTCCTTTCCGACGAGGACCTCGTCCTTTCCGGGCAGGTTTCCTGACACCAGCGCGCCGCTGATGCGGTAGATGCCGTCGCTTCTCTCCATCTCAAACCCGCGCAGCAGGATGGGGAAGTCGCTTCCGTCGCTGCCGCGCAGGAAGCCGCTGGCGTCCACCACCGGGGAAACGTGCAGGGCCTCCGGCTGGGACTGCTCGATCTGTTCCACCAGGGCCTGGTAGCCTTCGATCACGCCGCCGCGTGTCTTTGCAGAGACGGTGATCTGGGTATTCCGCCCGATCGCGGTATCGACCAGTTCAGCCTGGAGCCCGGCGATCAGGGAGCCGATGAACACCTGGACGGAAACGCCCACGGCGATGCCGATGGCGATGAGGATGGATTGCCCTTTGGCGTGCGTGAGGAAACGCCAGGCGATCTTGATCGCGGTCTTCATTCTGTCACCCCCGCCAGCTTCCTGACGTCTTCAAAGGATTGGACGGCGCCGTCGGCATGGAAATCCGCGGCGCTCCTGCCGGTGTGCCTGAGCGCGCTGCCGCTGAGCATGATCTTTGCCCGCGGGAGCTTCTCCTTCAGCGCCGCGATGAGGGCAGGCAGCTGGGCCAGGTTCAGGTAATTGGTCACGCTGAGCACCACCAGGTCCGGTTTCAGATCTTCAGCAGCGGAAAGCAGCGTATCCCGGGGGGTGTTGCAGCCGACGTAGGCGACCTCGTACCCCAGGATGATAAAAAAGTCCGCGCCCATGGACACGCCGATCTCATGGTACTCCTCCTGGGGGCAGGCCAGCATCACGCGCTTCCCCTTCCCCGGCGCTCCGGAGGCCTCCCGCGCCTTCTGTACATGGGGGTAACAGGCCCCCATCACCTTCTGTACGATGGCAGACTGCAGATGTTCCCGCCAGATGAGCGCATCCTCCCTCTCCCGGGGCACCTGGATGCGGTTGAGGGCGGGGGCCAGTACCTGCTCGTACAGTTCCGGAAGGGTCAGGCTGCCGCCGTCCAGCAGGGACAGCGCGTAACGGACCGCGCCGCCCCGGTCAAGGGTCTCAAGACTGGACACAAACGTGTCAAGCGGGGTTTTTGTTTCCGATGGCATGAAGGTCTCCTTTTCATCCTGTCCTGTTGTCGGGGTGCCTGTCGATTATACCCCATATCGGCCGTCCTTGCCGCACAATCGATCCGTTTTTATCAGTCCGGGCGCAGTTTCGTTTCAAACGACCCGCCGTGCTGCTGAAAGAACTGCTGATATGCGCGGACGTTCTCCAGCTGCGTCCATTCCTTGATGTCCACGGGGCGGGCGTCCAGGTCATAGATCCTGGCGCCGCGCATCGCCAGCAGGAAAGGAGAATGCGTGGAGATGATCAGCTGGCAGCCCATGTACCGGGCGGTTTCCTCCAGATAGGCCGCCAGCTCGATCTGCCTGGCGGCGGACAGGCTGTTCTCCGGCTCATCCAGCAGATAGAGCGCGTCCAGCTGGAGGCGCTGCTTGAAATAGAACAGCGCGCTCTCCCCGTTGGACTGCTCCCGGACGGTATCCATCAGCTGCTCGCGGACAAAGCCCGACTGGGTCTTGCCCCGGGCGCTGACCCGCTTCTTCAGTTCCTCATAATCCAAAAGGGAGCGCAGGCTGAATACAGAGTGCCTCGCTTCAAAGTGCTCGTCAAACAGCAGCTCCTTTTTCCTGTCGATGCCCTCGTTGAGGCTGCGGATATGGAGCATGTAGTCGAATACGTCGTCGCTGGTGACGATCCGGCTGTCGGGCGGAATCGGTTCTGCCAGGTTCACCCGGCACAGGCGTACGTAATCCTCAAAGAAGTTGGTGCGGTTGTACGGCGCGTCCCTTTTGACGCCGAGTTTTTCGGCGATGACGTTCAGCGCGGTCGTCTTGCCGGAGCCGTTCCCGCCGTATAGGATGGTGACGGGCTCAAAATCGAGGCGTTCCAATCCTGCCCCGGACAGGACATAGAAGGGGTAGAGGGTGTTATAGCAGGTCCTTTTCACCGACATGCGGAAGGCCCACTCCTCATCCTCTCCCGGGAAAATGATGCTGTCCAGATAAACCATATTACGCCGATCCGTTTCTTGAGGGGATTGCCGCTTTTCATCCGGCGTTCCCCCGGTTACCCCTCCGTTTTCTTTTCACCCTTGCCGACAAGCGTCTCCGGCATGCTGATGAGCAGCGGGACCCGGAAAACCAAGTCGATGCCGATGAAGATCAGGAAGACGTACTGCGGCCCGAGCCAGTCCCAGATCAGGCCGCCGAGCAGGGCCATGGCGGCCCCGAACAGCGACTTGACCAGGTGGGTCATGCCGAGCCACCGGCCCATCTGTTCGGCGGGGACCAGCTCCATCTCGATGGCGCCGCTGATCGGGCTCATGATATAGTAGAACCCGAGCAAAACACCGGAAAGCATCAGAAAAACTGGCGAGGGCGCCCAGAGAAGGACGAGGTTGGCGGCCCAGAACAGGGGGATGAGGAGATACAGCACCCTTTTCCGCCCGATCCTGTCGGCAAGCATGCCGGAAGGCAGCCCGAAAACGATGCTTGTCAGGGCGGTCGCCGTGACCATGGCGCCCAGTACGTAGCTGTCCGCGCCCTTGATTTCCTGGGCGAATACCTGGGTAAACGGGAGGATCAGGCCGAAGGGCAGTTTGCTCAGCGCGCCGATGGCCAGCCATTTGCGCGCGGCGGGGTTGCCCTTGAGGATCCTGAGGCTGTCCCTGAGGGGGTTCCCGCTTGGTTTCGTTTTGGAGACCCATTTGACGTCGGACAGCTTTGTCAGGATCAGGACAAAGGAGAGCGCCGTCATCGTAAAGGCGATCAGGAACAGGGGCCTGAGGCTCGCGACGCTGACGCCGCCCAGCCCCGCGACGATCAGCGCCGCGATCATGGGGCTTGCGATGCCCAGCAGTCCGGCCGCCGCGGTCTCGCACAGCATCATGCCCTTGGCCCTGTCGCAGCTGGGCAGGCAGTTCCCGCAGACCGTGGCGCAGCTGTGGCCGGCGCTGCTGTTGCCGACCCAGTAAACGCACATGGCCAGCAGGCAAAAGCCCCAGCCGGGCGCCGCGGCGTAGATCAGGTAGGACGCCATCAGCAGGCCGATGCCGACGAGGTAGATCTTTTTGGGCCCGATCCTGTCGATCAGGGAGCCGGTCAGGGGCCCCAGCAGGCCCGCGGCGGCCATCCCGATGCTGTTGACCAGGCCCAGCTGCGTCTTTGTCGCCCCAAGCGCCACGATGTAGATGGACAGGTAGGGGAAGATCATCTGGTAGCCGAACTTTTCCAGGGACGTCCGGGCCATCGTGACTTTCCAGTTGTGATCCTGCCGTTTCAGGAAGAGCAGGGCGCTCTTCAGGGGTTTGCTGGGGTTCATCCGGTCCTTCCTTTTCCTTTCGGATCATCAGGGAATCCTTGCCGGCGGCTTTCCTGTTCTGCTTACATTGTGTGCCGGCAAAGGGAGGCGGCCCGCCGGACAGGGCAGGCCGCCTGCCGGGAAGCAGCCCTTATTTTACCAGAAGCCCTTTCGCCAGGGCTGTGACGTTTTCTGCCGTAAAGCCGAACTCCTGGAAGATCTTTTCCGCGGGGGCTGAAGCGCCGAAGCGGTCGATGCCCAGGACGCGGCCATCCAGGCCGGTGAAGCGGTACCAGGGCATACCGACTCCTGCCTCGACGGCGAGGCGCCTGCGCACGGCGGGCGGCAGGACCTGGTCCCTGTAGGTGGCCGGCTGGGCCAGGAAGGTCTCCATGCAGGGCATGGACACCACGGACGCGTCGATGCCCTCGCCCTTGAGCGCTTCCCGCGCCTCCGCCAGCAGGGCGACCTCGCTGCCCGAACCCATCAGGATGAGGTCAGGCACCGCCTTTTCAGACGGGATCAGCACGTAGCCGCCCTTTTCCACTCCGCCGGCGGTTGCCTTGAATTGTTTAAGGTTCTGCCGGGTCAGCACCAGGCAGGTGGGGCCCTGTGCCGTCAAGGCCGTCAGCCAGGCGTCCGACGTTTCGTTCACGTCGCAGGGGCGGATGACGCGCAGGCCCGGCGTGGCCCGCAGGGCGGCCAGGTGCTCGATGGGCTGGTGGGTCGCCCCGTCCTCGCCCACACCAATGGAATCGTGGGTGAGCACGTAGGTGACGGGCAGCTTCATGATGGCCGCCAGGCGCATCGCCGCCTTCATGTAGTCGGTGAACACGAAGAAGGTGGCGCAGAACACGCGCAGGCCGCCGTGCAGGGCGATGCCGTTGCAGATGGCCGCCATGGCGTGTTCCCTGACGCCGAAGTGCAGGTTGCGCCCCAGGCGGTTCTCCGCGCTGTAGTCGCCGCCGCCGGGGATGTTCGTCTTGTTGGAGGGCGCAAGGTCGGCGGAGCCGCCCACCAGGTTGGGCACGACGTTTGCCAGCCTTGCGATCATGTTGCCGGAGCTGGCGCGGGTGGCCTCCGGTTTTTCCGCAACGGGCCTGAGGCTTTCTTCTTTCATCAGCCTGGCGGTGTCCAGGTCGCTGTGCCAGGTTTTCCATTCGGCGGCCAGCTCGGGCCAGGCGGTCTCGTAGGCCTTAAACATCTCTTCCCATTCGCGCCTGGCGTCCCTGCCCTGCTTGAGGCAGTCCGCCGCGTGGGCGTAGACGTCCGGCTCAACGCTGAAGGCCTCCCCCGTCATGCCCAGGGTCTCCTTTGCCTGCGCGAGGTTGTCCGCGCCCAGGGGTTCGCCGTGGACGCTGGCCTTGCCCTGCTTGGCGGGGCTGCCAAAGCCGATGACGGTGGGGCAGACGATGAAGGTGGGCCGGTCCGAATCCCGGGACTCCTCCAAGGCTTCCAGCACCTGACGGTAATCGTTGCCGTCCCTGACGCGCACGACGTTCCACCCGTAGGCTAAAAAGCGCGCGCCCACGTCCTCGCGGAAGGCGATGTCCGTGTCGCCCTCGATGCTGATCTCATTGTCGTCATACAGCACGGTCAGCTTGTTCAGCTTCAGCGTGCCCGCCAGGGACGCGGCCTCGCTGGTGATGCCTTCCATCATGCAGCCGTCGCCTGCGAACACGTAGCTGCGGTGGTCAACGACGGGGAAGCCCGGCCGGTTGAACTTCGCGGCCAGCATGCTCTCGGCGATGGCAAAGCCCACGGCGTTGGCAAAGCCCTGGCCCAGGGGGCCTGTGGAGGTCTCCACGCCCTCCGTCAGGCCGTGCTCGGGATGCCCGGGCGTGAGGGATTCCCACTGGCGGAAGCGCTTGATCTCTTCCATGGGCAGCCGGTAGCCGCCGACATGGAGCAGGGAATAAATCAGCGCGCTGGCATGGCCGTTGGAGAGGACGAAGCGGTCCCGGTTGGCCCAACCGGGCATCCCCGGGTCATGCTTCATGGTCTTCAGCCACAGCGCATAGGCCATCGGCGCCATGCCCATGGGGGCGCCGGGGTGGCCGCTGTTGGCCTTCTGCACCATCTCCGCGGACAGGACGCGCAGGGTGTTGATGGTCTTTTCCTGAATGTTCATCTGTTCTTCTCCGTTCCAAAGATATTCTCCGGCTGCCGGGGGAAGCCCCGGTCCCGCCGCGTCAAACGCCTTATATCTTACCATAGATCGCGGGGATCCGCACAGCCCGGCAAGGATGTCGGCGGGAAACTTCCCTGATAAGGGAGAACACGATGCCAAAAAAGGAAACACACTCATTGAGCGTGTCAGGGTGTCGACAAAGTGTCTGCAGACACTTTGTCGTTTTGGTAGAACGGGCATTTTCACTTGGTCGCTGCGCTCCCGGTCAGTGAAAATACAAGGAATGAATTGCTGTGCAATTCTCCCCGTCCGACAGGCATTGCCGAGCGATACGATTTCAGTCAGAGGGCTGCGCCCTCTGAAACTCCCCTGGATATGGTTTGTCCACAGTCTCACACACTCATTGAGCGTGTTCGTTCTGCCAAAACGGTAAAGTGCCCTCAGACGCTTTGCCGACGCTTTAAAGGACCAGCTGCCCCGTCCTGTAGCCGTCGGGCAGCTCCTCCTCACAGAGGAATGGGAAGCCGTCATCCCGCAGGACCGGCAGGAAGGCCTCATAGGGCATCCTGGAAAACTCGCAGGCATAGGAGCTTGCGCCGAACCATCCGCCCTCCCTGGCCTTCAGGTTCAGGTCCCTGATGAACTTCGTCCTGTTGGAGCAGTCGTGCACGGCGATGTCCCAGCCCTCCGCGTCCGCCAGCCGCATGAGTTTCAGGGTCAGTTCCCGGCTCCAAATCGGGGAGATGTAGCCAAGCCTTGAGATGTAGAGGTTCTCGCCGAAATAGTTGCGGAGGTTGTTCCCGTTCAGGTGCAGTTCGGCGCAGTTGATGAAATCAAGCCCGGTGGAGAGGACCGCCTGCTTCTTTTTCATGAACGCCTCATAGAACTCCGGCGTCATCGGCGTCTCCACTCCCACGGAGGGGATGTATTCCTTCGCGGTGCGGATGTTTTCGATCACCCGGTCGGAGCAGCCGGAGGCCCCCAGGTTGAAGCGGATCTCGTCCAGGCCGGCCTCGCCCAGCGCTCTGAGGCTCTCTTTGTCCGCCAGGGTGCCGTTGGTGTACAGGTGCTGATGGACCCCGGCTTCATGGAACTTCCGGATGACCGGGAAATACAGATCGATCTCCATGAACGGCTCCAGGTAGACGTAGGACACGCCGGTCGGCCTGCGCTGGACGGACAGCAGGAGGCCGATGTCCGCGTCCCGGAACTTCGTCCCCCCGATCTCCCACATCCCCTCGCCGATGGGCGGGATACTGTCCAACTCCCCGTAGTCATAGCAGAACCGGCAGGCGAGGTTGCAGCGGTTCGTCTTCCGGATCGCGGAAAGACCGGTTCCCAACAGGCAGGAGCGGCAGCCCTTCGGGAACCTGTCCGTGTTTCCCACGTAATACGTCCGGTCCTCCAGCGTCTTCAGCCCGGGGATGTCCCGCATCAGCGCCGCGTTCCTGCGCTCGACCGCGGCCTCGATCTGGGCAAAGGCTGCCAGGGCGATCTCCTGCTGGCGGGTCATGAGCTCCTCCTCCTCCGGCAGGGAGGCGAAGAACTCAAACCAGGTCAGCGCGTCCTTCTTGGAAATGTTCAATTGACTGCTTCCTCTCCGTTGCTGTATGCGGCGAAGGGTCCGCCCGAAAAACAGGGGGCAAACCCCGCATAACGATAGCATGAAAACCCTGCGCCAACAATCAGACGGGAAACGAAGCGCAAGCCCGGATCCCTGCAGCGCGCCATGACTGGTCCGGTCGGGATATCGGGAGACGGTATTTCTTTACGTTTCCTGCCAGACCATGATGTTCCAGTAAAAGCCATACCTGTCCTTCACCTGGCCGTAGAGCGGGCTGAAGAAGGTTTCTGCAAGGGGCATGATCACCTCCCCATCCTTTGCCAGGGCGGAGAAGAGGCGGCGCAGCCGGTCCGGGTCCTCATGGGACAGGGTCAGGACCACGCTCGGATTGGGGATGGTGATCACGCCGGGCTCATTGTCGGACATCATCAGGGTGCCCGCGAAGGTTGTGACCGCGGCATGCATGACCAGGTCCTCGCTGCCCTTGGGGATGACCGCGTTCTCATCGGCGGGCATCTGGGAATAGTACATGATGCTGGGCGCATCGGCTTCAAAAACCTGGGCATAGTAGGCAACGGCTTCCCTGGCGTTGCCGTTGAAGCTCAAATAGACTTCTATCATACGGATGTCCTTTCCGCTGAGGCGATCAGCAGGGGGAGTATACCCGGAACCTTCTGGCGCTGCTTTCCGTTTTGCAGCGACAGGGCTGCGCAGCACACTGCGCCGACTGCCTGCCCGAACCGCGCAGCGGCACAGGCTGGGGAATCATTCACCCTCCCAAAGCAGGGGAGTTTCGGAGGGCGCAGCCCTCTGACCGCGATCGTTTCATTCGGCTTTGCCGGGCGGGCGGGGAGAATCGCGAAGCCATTCATTCCGCATGAGTGACCCCGCCCTGCTGAACGGCAAAGTGTCCGCCGGCACACTGCCGAGCGTTATGACAGCGCCTCGTCCAGCGCCCGGAGCATGACGGCCTTGTCGGGCTTCATGCCCGTCCACATCTGGGTGTTGAGCGCCGCCTGGTTGATGAGCATGCCGGCGCCCGTGTTCCATCGCGCGCCGCGCGCCTGCGCCTCCCGCAGAAACCGCGTGACCGCGGGGTTGGGGATCACGTCCTGCACAAACATCGACGGCCGGATCGTCCGCGCGTCCACGTCGGGCATGGCGTCCGCGTCGGGGTACAGGCCCACGGGGGTCGCGTTGATCAGGATATCGGTGTCCCCCGGCACCTGAAAGGCGCCTTCCCAGCGGATAAAGCGCGGTCTTTTGCAGATGCGGGCCAAAAGGTCCGTCAGGCTGCCGCCCTGCGCATGGCCGCGGGGCCGGCTGACCACAGTGATGTCTTCAGCGCCGGCCAGGCACAGCTCCACGCAGATCGCCCGAGCGGCGCCCCCCGCGCCCAGGACCACCGCTTTCTTTCCCTTCGGGTCAACGCCGTTCTCACGCAGGGACTCCATGAACCCCTTGCCGTCCGTGTTGTCGCCGAACAGGCGCCCGTCCGTGTTGACGATGGTATTGACCGCGCCGATCAGCTTCGCCGCCTCGCTGAGCTCGTCCAGAAAGGGGATCACCTTGATCTTGTGCGGGATGGTGCAGTTGACGCCGCGCATCCCGAAGGCTTTCAGGCCCCTGACCGCGTCCCCCAGATCCTCCGGCAGAACGTCGATGGTCAGGTACTGCCACCGCTTCAGGCCCAGGTCCGCAAACGCCGCGTCCTGGATGGCTTTGGTGGGGTTCTCTGCCACCGGGTGCCCGAATACGCCGACCAGGGTGTCCAGATAGTTCTGTTCCTTCATGGCTGTCCGCCTCCTGCTTTGATAAAGGGTATCGGCCGCCGCCCCCGCCGCATTCCCGCCGAAAGGGGGTCCGCCCGGCGCTTTGGGTGAGGTCGATCCGTTCACGCCCCGCTGGTCTGCCCCCGATCCTGACCCGGGGTGATAGTCCCTGCCCGTATTCTATCGCCGGGCGCGCCTTCGCACAACCCTGCAAACAGGCGGACGGGCGCAGAACACCGGACAAAGCGCTTTGCGGGTACAGGAATCAAACGCCGGGGGGCGGTGCGCGCCGGCTCAAAAAGTGTTACGATGGGCCCGGCTGACGAGAGACGAAAGGCCTGTTGCGGAATTGTATTCTGTGGAGGGAACATGAAAAAGATCTGCCTGATGCTCGCGCTGATTGTATGCATCGGCGCTGCTGTCCGTGCGGAGCCGGCATGGGCGCCGGAGGGGGCGGACATCGGGGGGAGCCGCGTGCCCGTGCCGATGCCGGAGGGCGTGATGCTGTCCGACGTGCACCCGGAGTTTGTGCCGGGGCTGCCGGAGGGCTATCACATCAGCGACGCGGAATACGACGGCCAGCCCTTCATCCTGCTCTACCGGGACCGGGCGGACGGCGGACAGGAGATCCTGATGAGCGTGGCGCAGGAGGAGGAACGCCCCCACGCGCTGAACTACGCGGAGGGCAGCTTCGAGGCGAGCGGCGGGCGGTACCTCTTTTTCATGCTGATTTCCGGCGGGACCCTGCACGGCAGCCTCTACCTGTTCAGCCTGGCGGACAATCGGATGAACCTGGCGCTGGCGGAGCCCTGCAGCAACAACATGGCGATCTTTGAGGATGCGCCGGAGGACATCGCCGGGCTGGGCTGGGTGCTGTACGGGGACTGGATCCTGCCCATCGACCTGAAGGACGGCTCCAGCTACGAGCCGGGCGCCGAATCCATCCAGGACCTGGGCGGGATGCCGGAGATCGGCGGCAGCTTCTTCCTGGGGGCTAAGGAGGGGGAGAACAAATACACCTACCTGACCCCGATGGAGGGGGGCGTCCTGAAGCTGACGACCGTGTTTTCCGACCCCGCCGGGGAGAGGGAGGACAGGGCCGTAGAGCAGCTGTTCGACTGCGTGAAGGGGCAGCTTATCCGCAAGTAAAGCGCGATGGTATAATACTGAACGAGTGAGTAAACTTACAGAAGGGATAAAGAGTGAGGCAATGCCGTCTTCGTCCCCAACCATTGAAAGCCTGCTTTCAATGGAGAGGAACCGCACCGAAGCGTTAAGCCCGGGCTGCTTGGTTGCCCGGGATGTGAGCGCAGGATGCCGTGACGACAAAGCGTTTGCGATTGAGTTCAGTATAAGGGGAGGAACAAGGCCATGATCACCCTGCGGCTGGCGCGGGACAC
>CAZVSG010000029.1:21938-22473 GCA_964629345.1 uncultured Christensenella sp.
TTCGACTGCGTTTCAGGGAAGTTGGTCCGGCAGTAAGCGCGATGGTATAAGACTGAACGAGTGAGTTCAGTATATTAGGAGGTAAGTTACCATGATCACCCTGCGGCTGGCGCGGGTCACGGACGCCGAGGCGATGCTGTCCATCTACGCGCCCTTTATCCTGAACACGGCGGTCACCTTTGAGTGCGAGGTGCCCACCGTGGAAGCCTTCGCGCAGAGGATCCGGGGGATCATGGAGGACTACCCCTACCTCTCCTGCGAGGCGGACGGGGCCTTGATCGGCTACGGCTGCGCCCGCCGGCACATGGAGCGCGCGGCCTACCAGTGGAACGCGGAGCTGTCCATCTACATCGCCCGGGGCTGGCACCGCCGCGGCGTTGGAAGGGCGATCCAGCAGGCGCTGGAGGGGATCCTGCGCCTGCAGAACGTGCGCACCGTCGTCGGCGGCGTCACGCTGCCCAACCCGAACAGCGAGGGCCTGATCGCCTCCCTGGGCTTTGACCGGGTGGGCGTGTACCGCAACGCGGGGTTCAAG
>CAZVSG010000030.1:0-1238 GCA_964629345.1 uncultured Christensenella sp.
AAGGACAAGATGATGGATATGTTGAACGCCGAGAAGATCGAGAAGGCCGGCATCACCGAACTGGAGATCCGCAGCGTCATGACCTGCCGCGCCCATGTGGGTGTGTGCGCCCGCTGCTACGGCTCCAACATGTCCAACGGCCAGCGCGTCAACGTGGGCGAGTCTGTCGGCATCATTGCCGCCCAGTCCATCGGCGAACCCGGCACCCAGCTGACCATGCGTACCTTCCATACCGGCGGTATCGCATCGGCCGAAGACATCACCCAGGGTCTTCCCCGCGTTGAGGAACTGTTCGAAAGCCGCCGTCCCAAGGCCATGGCCATCATGTCTGAGATCGCCGGCACCGTCCACATCGACGATACCAAAAAGACCCGCCATGTGGAGGTCCTGGGCGCGGACGACAACGGCGCTCCCATCACCAAGAGCTATATCATTCCCTTCGGTCAGCGCCTGAAGGTGATGGAAGGGGACGAGATCGCCAAGGGCGCGCTGCTCACCGAGGGCAACGCCTACCCGCAGGACATTCGGGCCGTCAAGGGCCGCATCGCCACCCAGAACTACCTGATCAGCGAAGTCCAGAAGGTCTACCGCCTGCAAGGCGTGGAGATCAACGACAAGCACATCGAGGTCATCGTCCGCCAGATGATGCGCAAGGTCCGCATCGAGGATGCCGGCTCCAGCGAGTTCATCGTGGGCAGCGTGGTCAACCGCCGCGATGTCATGATCGAGAACGAGAACATCCAGGCCCGCATCGACGCCGGCGAGACCGACCTCAAGCTGGTCCAGGCCAGCCAGGTGCTGCTGGGCATTACCAAGTCCAGCCTGGCCACCGACAGCTTCCTGTCCGCCGCCTCCTTCCAGGAGACCACCCGTGTTCTGACCGAAGCCGCCATCAAGGGCAAGGTCGATCCGCTGATCGGCCTGAAAGAGAACGTCATCATCGGAAAACTCATCCCCGCGGGCACAGGCCTGCGCCGCTACAAGAACATTGAACTGCAGGAAACCTATTGAGATAGATCTCAAAGACACTGCCGCATCACAGCCCTGCCTGACGGCAGGGCTGTTCCCTTCATGGCGGCGTTTCTGTCAGACTCATCCGCCTTGCGCGTTTGTCCGCGGCCTTCACCGTGATGTATCAGCCGGCCCCCCACATCCGGAATCTTGACAGCCATCATACCAAATCCTATAATCCCTATGCAGGGATATGACCTGAAGTGTGCGCCAGCCCTCTGTTTTTA
>CAZVSG010000030.1:1314-22458 GCA_964629345.1 uncultured Christensenella sp.
GGGCAGCGGCACTTTGGGCTATCACCTGAGCAAGCGGAGGGGAAATCCTGACGCTTTCTTTTTTTCCTGAAGCAGACAGAACGCCTGAAGGATCGATGATAATGAGAACGGAGTGCTTGCCCGCCGACAGGGAGGGCATCAGGAAAGCCGCCGGGATCCTGGCTGAGGGCGGCCTGGTCGCCTTTCCGACGGAAACGGTGTACGGACTTGGGGCAAACGCGCTTTCTGTCGAAGCGGTGCGCCGGATCTTTGACGCGAAGGGCCGCCCCGCGGACAATCCCCTGATCGTGCACGTGACGGATAAAGAGGCCGCAGAAGCCTGCGGCGAATGGAACGGGTTGGCGGATCTGCTCGCGGATGCTTTCTGGCCGGGGCCGCTGACCATGATCGTCAGGAGAAAGGCGGTGATCCCCGCGGAGATCAGCGCGGGGCTTGAAACAGTCGCGCTGCGCTCGCCAAGCCATCCGGCCGCGCGTGAACTGCTGCGGGTCTGCGGTTTGCCGATCGCAGCCCCCAGCGCCAACCGCTCCGGACGCCCCAGCCCGACGACCGCCCGGCACGTGCTGGACGATCTGGACGGGCTGATCCCCCTGGTCCTTGACGGAGGAATCTGCGACGTCGGGCTGGAGTCCACTGTGGCCGACGTTACGGGCGAGGTTCCGCTGATCCTGCGTCCCGGCGCAGTGACAATGGAAATGATCGCGATGGTTACAGGTGAATGCAGGATCTCCGACAGCGTCATGCGCGAAGTAAAAGAAGATGAAGCCGCTCCGTCCCCGGGAATGCGGCACAGGCATTACGCGCCCAGGGCGCCGCTGACGCTGGTGAAAGGCAGCCCGGAGAGGGTATGCGGGCTGATCAGGCGGCTGGCGGAAAAAAGGGAGAGAACGTGGGTGCTCGCACCGGAAGACCGGGTAAAATACTACCGCGGTCTGAATACGCACTCGTTGGGAGGGGATGCAAAGGAAACAGCGCACAGGCTGTTCCACCTGCTGCGGCAGGCGGATGAAGAGCGGATCGAGCAGATCCTGTCCGAAACGCTGACCGGCGACGGATTGGGGCTTGCCGTGATGAACCGGCTGGCGCGCGCAGCCAGTTTCCACATCCTTGACGCAGATGGGAACGGATCTCAAAACGATTGACGTTTGAAAGGAGAGCTATGAAAAGACTGTTGTCCCTTTTACTCGCGCTCGCTGTGATTGGAGCCCTTTCCCCGGCGGCGGCAGAGGAAGAAAAGGTTTTGAACCTCTTCACCTGGGCCACCTATATCGATGACGCAACCATCGCCCGGTTTACTGAGAAGACCGGGATCAGCGTCAATTACACCAATTTTGCCAGCAACGAGGAAATGCTGCTGAAAATGAGCGCCGCCGGCGGAGAGTTCGACGTCATCCTTGCCAGCGACTATGCGCTGAACATGCTGCGCAAGGACGGCAAACTGCAGAAGCTGGACAAGGCCCTCCTGCCGAACTACGAAAACCTTGACCCGGCTTTCCTGTCCCAATACTTTGACCCGGACAATGAGTACACCGTTCCCTATACCGCGGGCACCCCGCTGATCGTATATGACCCGGCTCAGGTCGGCATTGAGATCACAGGGTATGAGGACCTTTGGGATCCCTCGCTGAAGGACAGCATCGTTGTCATCGACGACGCGCGCAACATCATCGGCATCACGCTGAAGACCCTGGGCTATTCCTTCAACACGACCGACGACGCGCAGCTTGAACAGGCCAGGGAAAAGCTCATGCTGCTGCGTCCCAACATCCGTTCCTTCAATTATGACACGCCCCACAATGACCTTCTTTCCGGTGAAGTGAGCGTGGGCTATATGTTCACGCCCTTTGTCCTGCTGGCGATGGACAGCAACCCGGACCTGAAGGTGGTCTACCCCAAAGAGGGCATGGGCTTCGGGATCGACGCCCTCGTGATACCGGAGGGAGCGCCGCATCCGGGCAACGCCCACCAGCTGCTGAACTTCCTGCTGGACAGCGAGGTCGCCGGGAACACGGCGGCGATGCAGTACTACCTCTCCCCGGTGGAAACCGCATATCCCTTCATCCCCGAATACTTAAGGGACAATCCCGCCATCAGGATCCCGGCGGAGATCCTGGGCGAGACGGAATTCATCATGGACGTGGGCGGATACGAAAGCAGGTACCAGGAGATCTGGGCGGAATTCAAGCTGCAGTAAGTGAATCAGGCACTCACCGGAAAAAAAAGGAGTGCCGCCGATTTGGAAGCGCTCCTTTCCGTTTCCATTTTTTACTGAATCGCAGGTTCCGTGAAGGCGATCAGGCCGGATACCTGCCGGCTGGACTGGTTCTTTTCGGAATGATTGATGATATCCCCCTGGAAGATGAGCGCGACCGTACCGCCGCCGTCCAGGTTCAGCGCTTCCTTCGCCCCCATCGCCAGCATTTTCTCCGCCATCCAGGCAAAATATGCGCCGCGGCTGCCTGTTTTGCGTCCTGTGATGACCAGCGCGCAATACCTGCCGGGCTCGATCATGCCAAAGGCGCAGCGCGGTTCGCGGTAGCTCCGGTAATCCTTTGAGTAGAAATAGCGCGGCACCTCGCCATCCTGGACCAGGACGGGGCCGAAGGCCCAGGTATCCGTCACGCCCATGTCGATGTATTCCTGCGCGGTATAAGCGTCTGACGCGAAGGTTTTCATCGTGCCGTCCTCAAACATCGCCAGCACCTCCAGGGACGGGATGCGGGAACGGTCCTGTGTAAAGGTGCGGTCCGCCTTGATTTCGCCGTCCCGGACGACGATCCCCGTGCGCTGCTTGTACTTGGCGCGGTAACCGTAAAAGTCATCGGTGATGGCACAAACCGCCTGTGCCTGCTCCGCCAGCTTCAGCGGGGGCTGGAAGACCGACCCGTCCTTTCTGGATTCGACCGTGACAGGTCTTCCTTCCTCCCCGCAGCTGACGTAGACCTCAAACCACTCGATCTCGTTTTCTGATTGATAGTATCGGGCAATGTCAACGCGAAGACCGCCGGAAACGTAGCGCCATATGCCGGCGTCCCGGTCGCTGTATACGTAGGGATCGCCGGGCTCTGCCAGAAACCCGGCCTCATCAAGCGCGGGCATGCCGGGATCGTCTGTCTGCGGTATGGCGTCAGGCAAAATGTTGTATATAGGCCGATCCTCAGGTAGGGGCGCTTTGACGGCCTGCGCGGAAAACACCGCTTCCAGTGTTTCCGGGTCAGCCTCTCCCGTCGGCGGGAGGCCATTCCGGATCTGGAACGCTTCGACTTTTCCGGCCGTATCCGCGGTATACCGGTCTGTGACGTTCTTCAGGCTTTGGAGATACCCCAGGTCAAACAGGCGGATTTTCAGGTCCAGGACGTCCTGGCCCCGGCTGCCTTCCTTCAGCGCGGTTTCCTGGGCGAGCGACGGAAAAGGCAGGACAGCGCAGAGCAGCGCGGCGGCGAGCGCAAGGACAAGTGCGCGTTTCATCGTTCTTCCCATTTACTTGGCGTTCTTGACCTGGCCCCAGAGCGTTTCATACAGGATCTTCACGTCCTGGTTGTCATGGAAAAACTCGCATCTGTCGATGGTCTCCCGGTCCGGATTGAGGTTCTTGTTGTCCTGATACTCGCTGCCCATCTGCTCGATCGCCTGGGCGTTGGGGGAGGAATACTCGATGTATTCGCAGTTGAGCTGGGCGATGTCCGGCCTGCAGAGGAAATCGATGAAGCGATGCGCGTTTTCAACATTCTGCGCGCTTTTGGGGATGACCATGCCGTCCACCCATACGTTGCTGCCCTCCCTGGGCACTACATAGTTCAGGTCAGGATTCAGGTTGATGGCGTACTGCGCATCGCCGGACCAGACCAGCGCGAGGATGCCCTCGCCGGCGACCATCTTGTCCTTGGTCTCATCCACCTGGTAGGCCTTGACGATCCCCTTCTGCTTCTGGCCGATCAAAAGATCCGTCGCGGCTTTCAGCTCATCGAAGCTTCTTGTGTTGAGCGAATAACCCAGGTACTTCAGCGCCACGCCAAGGGTGTCCCGGGGCGAGTCCATCATGAACACCTCCCCCTTGTACCGCTCATCAAACAGCGCGCTCCAGGAATCGACCGGCTCAAGAACGCGGTTGGTGTCATACAGGATACCGACCGTGCCCCACATGTAAGGGATGGAATAACGGTTCTCAGGGTCATAATCGGGGCTGAGCAGCCAGCCGAGGGTATGAGCCGCGTTGGGGACCTTTGCAAAGTCGATCGGTTGGAGGAGCTCTTCGGAAATCAGGCGCTCGATCGCGTAGTCCGAGGGAAAAACGACGTCAAAGGCGCCGGGGCTGTTGCGAACGTGCACCATCATGTCCTCATTGAGGGTGAAGTTCATATAGTTCACATGGATGCCTGTCTCCTCCTCAAACAGGCGGATGACATCCTCATTGATGTAGTCCTCCCAGTTGAATACGTTGACCACGCCCTGCGCGAAGGCCGGGGTCAGCGCAAGGAGCATCAGGAGCGCAAGGAGCAACGCTGCGGTTTTTTTCATGATTTTCCTCCATTTTTAGGTTTATCTGTTGCAGCTGCCCGGCGGTTGACCGCCAGCAGCAGGACCAGCAGGGCGACGAACATCAGCGCGGACAGCGCGTTCATGGTGGGCTTGATACCCTTTCGGGCTTCAGAGTAGATCAGCGTAGACAGGTTCTGCACCAGGGGGCTGGTCGTAAAGTAGCTGATGGTGAAGTCATCCAGCGACAGCGTGAAGGAGAGCAGCGCGCCTGTGATGACGCCCGGCATGACCGCGGGAAGGATGACGTGGCGAAGCGCGTATCCGGGCGTCGCGCCCAGGTCCAGCGCCGCTTCATAGCTGTAGCGGTTCATCTGCTTCAGTTTGGGCATCACGGACAGGATGACGTAGGGGATGTTGAAGGTGACGTGCGCCAGCAGCATGGTAAAGTATCCTCTGGGCACCTGTGTGAAGATGAACAGCAGCATCAGGGAGATGCCGGTCACGATGTCCGGCATCGTCATGGGAATATTGGTCATGGTCATCATGATCGCCTGGGGCCGGCGCCGCAAGGCATGGATCCCGATGGCGGCAAGGGTACCCAGCACTGTCGAGATCAGCGCTGCCAGAAGCGCGATGGTGACCGTGACGTACAGCGCGTTCATGATGGAAGGGCTTTTGAACAGCTCCGCGTACCATTTCAGGGAGAAGCCCTCCCACTTGGCGCGGCTGATCCCGGCGTTGAAGGACTGGAGGATCAGCACGATGATGGGCACGTACAGGAACAGGAGGATCAGGACCAGGTAACCGCGCCGGACAAGCTTGCTCATATCATGCTGCCCCCCTCGCCTTCGGGGTCGACCTTGCGCAGGAGGCTCAGGCTCATCAGGATCAGGACCATCATGATCAGGCTCAGCGCGCTCCCGACGTTCCAGTTGTCGGCTGATAGAAAGGTGCGCTCGATCAGGTCGCCGAACATCTCGGTGTTCCCGCCGCCCAGGACACGCGGGATGAAGAACGTGGTGACAGAGGGCATGAACACCATCGTGATCCCGGAAATGACGCCCGGGAGGGAGAGCGGCATGGTAACCCTGATAAAGGTCTTCACGGCATTGGCGCCCAGGTCCATCGCGGCTTCGGACAGCCTTTGGTCCTGCTTGCTCAGCGCGTTGAAGATCGGAAAGACCATGAAGGGGAGGTAGTTGTAGACCATGCCCAGCAGCACGGCCTGGGAGTTGTACATCAGCTGCATCCTGGGCAGCCCGAGGGAGGTCAGGAAGGTATTGATCAGCCCGCTGTCCTCCAGCAGGCTCATCCAGGCAATGGTGCGCAGCAGAAAGTTCATCCACATGGGGATGATGAACAGCACCACCAGCGTGCTGCCCAGCTTAAAATGCCTGTCCGCCATGAACAGCGCCGCCGGGTACCCCAAAAGCAGGCAGATCAGCGTACACAGAAACGCCATCCACAGGGAGTAGATCAGCGTGTCCACATTGACGTTTCCGCGAACGTTGCCCAGGGCAGCCGGATCAATGCCCATCTCCGCCAGCTGCTTGTTCATCTCATAATTGCTGTCCCAGAACATCTTGAAGTTGTCCAGCGTGAAAGCCCCTGCCCGGTCAGTGAAAGCATAGTACCCGATCAGAAGCAGCGGGATGAGGGTAAACAGCGCGATCCAAAGGCCGTAGGGAAACGCGAACATCGTTCTTCTGATCCCCTGGTTGCGCCGGATGCTCAGCACGGCCATCACGACAAAGACCATGAAACCAAGCGCCATCAGCCAGGTCGTCCAGGATGAAAAAGCCATTCCCTTCATCTGTCGATGGCCTCCGCTTCCGGTTCCTCCTGATCTGCAGCCTCTTCCTTCAGCGTCGGATTCATGATATGGATGTTGAAGGGGATGACGTCAAGCCCGACGGAGGAACCCTCCGGCTGCATGACCGTCGAATGGACTTTGAAGAGCATGCCGGAGGATTCGATCATCATTTCGAAATGTACGCCCTTGAACAGGACGCTGCGCACGATGCCGGCCAGTTTCCCATGGGACAGCCCGACGATCTGCAGATCCTCCGGCCTGATGAGCACGTCGACAGGCATGTCGCTGCCGAAGCCTTTGTCCACGCAGGGGAAATCCGCGCCGCAGAAATGCACCAGCTCGTCATGTACCATATTGCCCCTGATGATGTTGGACTGGCCGATGAAATTGGCGACGTAAGCTGTTTTGGGCTCATCGTACACGTCCCTGGGGGTGCCGATCTGCTGGATCAGCCCGTCCTTCATCACCACGATGATGTCCGACATCGTCAGCGCTTCTTCCTGGTCATGGGTGACGTAGATAAACGTGATGCCCAGGCTCTTCTGCATCCTTTTCAGTTCAAGCTGCATTTCCTGGCGCAGTTTCAGATCCAGCGCAGCCAGAGGCTCGTCCAGCAGGAGCACCTCAGGCTCATTGATCAATGCCCGCGCGATCGCGATGCGCTGCTGCTGTCCGCCGGACAGGCTGTCCACGCTGCGCTTGCCGTATTCACGCAGGTTGACCAGGTCCAACATCTTTTCGACCCTCGCCCTGATCTCGTCCCCGGGGCGTTTGGCGACTTTCAGGCCGAAGGCGATGTTCTCGAACACGTTCAGGTGCGGAAACAGGGCGTATTTCTGAAACACCGTATTGACACGTCGCCTGTAGGGCGGCAGGTGGGTGATGTCCTGACCGTCAAAGAGCAGCCGCCCGGAAGTCGGCGTTTCAAATCCGCCGATGATCCGAAGGGTCGTGGTCTTTCCGCAGCCGGAGGGGCCCAGGAGCGTCACAAACTCATTTTTCCGGATATACAGGTTGATGTCTGAAAGGACCGCTGTCCCGTCATATTCCTTGTACACCTTCTCCAGGCTGATCAGCCTTGGCCTCTCCTGCATGTTGTCCTCCGGCAAGTATGATATCCTGAGGTCCGCTCAGAACGTCGGCGGGGTCGAAGCCCACAGAAAACGGGCCTCACGGTCTCCGGTATTCTCGATAAAATGCGGCGCGTCCGGATGAAGGCAGAAACTTTCCCCGCTGGTTATGGGATAGCGCGCCCGGCCGGCGTTCAGCAGGATCTCTCCCTGAAGAACGTAGCCGAACTCTTCCCCGTCATGCGCGGGAAACTCGCTGGTCCGCCCGCCCGGCCCCAGGGTGACCAGGATCGGCTCCATCCGGTTCTTCTGCGCGTCGGGGATGAGCCAGACGATGCTCCCCCTGAGCAGGTCATCGTCCACCTTTTCAAACATATCGTCCTTTGTGAAGACCACTTTCTCCGGAGCGCTTTCGCTGAAGAACTGTTTCAGGCTGGAACCCAGGCATTCGATCATATCCTTGAGGGTCGCGATCGAGGGCGAGGTGAGGTTGTTTTCGACCTGCGAAATAAAACCCTTGCTCAGCTCGCACCGATCAGCAAGGTCTTCCTGTGTCAGATTGCGCGCAAGCCTCAGGCTGCGCAGTGTCGCGCCGATGTCCATGGCAACCTCCCGTCCGTTTGTTTAGCAGTGCTAAACAGCGTGACAGGCATCATTAAACCATTGGGAAGCCTCTCTGTCAATATATCCGCATATAAAACCTGCGGACAAATGAACAGGCAGCCCGCGTGAAAGCGGACTGCCCTGCAGGATGACAGGCACAGACCGGGTTAATTCGGGATCGCTCCGGCGTCCATCATTTTGTCCCAGGTCAGCTGACCGACGATGCCGTCCGCTTTCAGCGCATTCTTGCCCTGAAAGGCGCGGACAGCCAAATAGGTCGAATAGCCGAACTTCCCGTCGATGGCGAGCTCGTAATACCCCAGCACGGTCAGCCTGGTCTGGATCTGGACGACCAAGTCTCCTTCATTGCCGTACTGGACGCGCAGCACCGATGCCGTGGGTGCGGCGGTCGGTTTGGGCAGCGCCGCCGGATCAAACAGCTTCGCCCAGGTCAGGGCACCGATGACGCCGTCCGCCTTGAGGGTGTTGACCCTCTGGAACTCCCGCACCGCCTGGAAGGTCGAGTAACCGAACTTTCCGTCAAGTGTGCCGGCGTAATACCCCAGATCAGCCAGCGCGGTCTGTGCCTGGAGCACCTGTGCGCCGACATCACCGTAAGCGAGGCGCAGCGGGGGTATGGGTGTCGGGGTGGCTGACGGATCGGGCGTCACGGAAGGCACCGGGACAACGGGCTTGGGCACAGCGGCGGGATCCTGCAAACGGACCCAGCTCAGGGGACCCACCACGCCGTCAGAAGTCAGCGCATTGTGCTGCTGAAAATCCTTCACAGCCAGAAAAGTGGAATACCCGAACCTGGCTTCCACCGGGCCGGCATAATAGCCCAGCCCGCGCAGCCATTCCTGTACCAGGCTGACCGCGGGACCTGTGGCGCCGTAGGACACGCGCAGGCTCCAGACGGAGGCATCCGCCGCGCCGGCCTGATTGATCGCGCCGGTCCTGTAGAGTTTCAGCACGGTCGCCTCCCCGATGACCCCGTCGACCGTCAGAGCGTTTTTCGACTGAAAAGCCTTCACCGCCAGGAAGGTGGAATAACCGAACTTGCCATCCGCTGCCCCTGTATAAAAGCCCAGCCGGGCCAAGCGTGTCTGCGCCTGCGCGACCTGGTTTCCCTGCGCGCCGTACTTCAGGTTTTCGGCCAGCGAGGGAATGAACACTGTGCTCATTAGCAGTACTGCGCAAATAAAGCCTGCCATCAAACGATTTTTCATGGGTGACACCCCTCCCTGTTGTCCGTCAGAAGGAACTCTTCCTATATAGCATCAATATACCCCAACAACTTCGGGCATGCAATGAAGAATAGGTATCTTTTCCGTGACGGTTCTGTATCGTTTATTACAAGTCCTCTTCCTCTCCCCTCCCGGCGGTCAGCAGGTGCAGCGCTGCGACCGCCTGGGAAAGGGTGGAAACGGGGATCAGGCGCATGCCTTTGGGCGGCTTTGTTTTGCCCATCCTGTCCCGGGGGCAGATGACCTGTTCAAAGCCGAGGCGGGCGCATTCAGCCAGCCGGCGGTCCATGTGGGGAATGGGCCTCACCTCGCCCAGCAAGCCCACTTCACCCATCGCCGCTACGTCAGCCGGAAGGGTCCTGTCCGACAGGGAGGAAGCGACGGCCAGGCACAGCGCCAGGTCCGCCGCCGGTTCATCCAGGCTCAGCCCGCCGGCCACGTTGACGTACACATCCTGGTTATACAGTTTCAGCCCGGCCCGTTTCTCCATTACCGCCAGCAGCAGCGCAACCCGTCCCTGGTCCATGCCGTTGACGGTGCGCTTGGGCGAGGGATAGAAGCTCTGGGCCGCCAGCGCCTGCAGGTCCACCAATACCGGCCGGCTCCCTTCCATCCCGCAGAAGACGACAGAGCCGGAGATCCCGGGCGCCCGGTCGCGCAGGAGGGTCTCCGAAGCGTTCTCCACCGCGCACATCCCCTCGCCGGTCATTTCAAACAGTCCCAATTCGTTTACGGAGCCGTAGCGGTTCTTGTTCGCGCGCAGCAGCCGGTATTCCCTTTGGTGATCGCCTTCAAAATACAGGACGACGTCCACCATGTGCTCCAGCACCCGCGGGCCCGCGATGGCGCCGTCCTTGGTGACGTGCCCGACCAGGAAGACCGCGCAGCCGGAGGTCTTCGCGTAGCGCATCAGGATGGACGCGCTCTCCCGCACCTGGCTGACAGAGCCCGGGGACGACGCCATGTCGGGCCGGTACATCGTCTGGATGGAGTCGACCACCGCATAGTCCGGGGAAAAGGCGTTCAGCTTCTCCTCCACCGCGTCCATGGCATTCTCGGACAGGACCATCACCTTTTCCTGTCCCGCGTGAAGGCGCTGCGCGCGCAGTTTGATCTGCCGCGTGCTCTCCTCCCCCGTCACGTACAGCACGCGCTTGCCCAGCCTTGCCAGATTGGCGCATACCTGAAGCAGCAGGGTGCTTTTGCCGACCCCGGGCTCTCCTCCGATGAGCAGCAGGGAGCCTTCCACGATGCCGCCGCCCAGGACGCGGTCAAACTCCGGGATGCCGGTGGTCTGGTGGATGGTCTCATCCGCGGTGATGCCGGGGAGTTCCTGGACAGCATCGCCCGTGCCGCCCGGGCGTTTCTGCGTTGCCTTTGCAGCTGGCGCTGCGGCCGGTTCAGGGATCTCCTCCAGCGTATTCCATGCCTCACATCCCGGGCACTTCCCATACCAGCGCGGAGACTCAAAGCCGCAGGCAGTGCAGGCGTACAGGGTTTTCTTTTTCAAGGGAAGTCCTTTCCCGCCGTCAGAGGGCGGTCTGTCAGGGTATACTTCGCAGGGAGGCGCAATATGGAGCAGAAGACAGCGTACATCACGGGAGCGGGAGCGTTTACAGCCCGGGGATTTGCCCCGGGCCCCCTGGACGCGGTCGTCGCGGCCGACGGCGGGTATGAGTCCCTCAGACGGCATGGCATCCGGCCGTCCCTGGTGCTGGGCGATATGGATTCCATCATCGGGCTGCCCCGGGGGATCGCCAGCCTGCGGTTTCCCAGGAGCAAGGACCTGACGGACATGGCGCTGGCCCTCCGCCTGCTTCAGGCGCGCGGGTACCGGCAGTTCAAACTGTACGGCGCCCTGGGCGGCCGGCTGGACCACAGCCTGGCCAACGTCCACCTGCTCGCGGGGTTCGGGAGAGCGGGGATGCGCGGGATCATCATCGCACCTGACGTGACCGTTCTGCACGTGTCCGATGACATCCTGACCCTGCCGCCTCTTCCAAAAGGGGCCCCGATATCCGTGTTCGCCTGGGGAAGCCTGGCTAAAGGCGTCACCCTCAGCGGGCTGCGTTATCCCTTATGCGAAGCGGCCCTTGACCCCTTCATCCCGCTGGGGGTCAGCAATGAGGCGGCGGGCGGCCCCGTGAAGGTCCAGGTGCGGGAGGGCACACTCATCGTGGCTGTCCTTCATGCAAAGGCTCAGGCATAGCGAGCCGCGTCGCGCGCGGCCATGTCCGAAAGCGCTTCTTCCTTGCGTTCCACATCCCTGAGCAGCGCGATCTGCGCCCGGGTGCGGATGAGGTTATGTTCCGGCGAGCTGATCTTGAAATACAGGTCTCCGTTCAGATAGTCGGTCAGGAAGCGCATTGCCAGCTCGCAGGTCATCACCTTGATCCCCAGCGGCAGGCGGAGCAGTTCCCCCTGCGATAGGATCCCGGCGGTCTCCGAGACGAAGCCCCGCGTAAAAGCGCCGGCTTTTCCCATGTCAAGGCTGATCAGGCTGACGTCTTCCTCGTCCTCACTGGCGGTGGATGCGGCGAACCGCACGCCGTCCCCGTAATCGTACAGGGAGGAACCGGGCATCACCGTGTCCAGGTCAATGACGCACAGCGCCTTGCCGGTGTTTGTGTCCAGCAGAACGTTGTTGGACTTGGTGTCATTGTGGGTGACCCGCAGCGGAAGTTCCTTCTTCTCCAGCAGGCGGACGATTTCGCCCATCACGTCCCGACGCTCAAGAAAGAACTCGATTTCTTCCCTGACCTGCCCCGCGCGGCCGGCGCGGTCCTCCTCTTTCGCGCGGAGGAAGGCGTCAAAGCGCCTTGCGGTATGATGAAAATCCGGGATGGGTTCGAACAGGCCCTCCGCCGGGAAATCCGCCAGATACCGCTGGAAGCGCCCGAAGGCGCGGCCCACTTCCTCCATCTGTTCAAGGCTGTCCACCCTGTCCAGCGCTACAGCGTCCGTGATGTACTCATAGGCCCTCCAGACCCCGCCCGATTCATCCGTGTGCATCACATCGCCGCTGACCGTCCGCACCAGTTCCAGCACCTGCCGGTCGGCGCGTTTTTCATGAAGGAGGATGTTCTTCTTCAGGTGCTGCGTGACCTGGGCGATATTGCGCATGACGCCCAGGGGATCGGGGAACACGTAGGTGTTGAAGCGCTGGAGCGTATAGCCGTACTCCTGCGCGCCGTCACGGAAGTGAAGGTAATAGGTGCTGTGGATGTTTCCGGACTTCAGCTCCCTGTATGAAACGAACTCACCCCTGAAGCGGAAGTGCGTTAGGATGCTCCTGATCGGATCGTTCGGCATGCCTATTCTCCTTATCCAAAGCGAAAACGATGCTGTCATTCTACCTTCACCCAAAAATGCTGTCAATCCTTCACAAAGAGGAGGAACGGGATGATTGACACCCTTTTCACCCCTCCCTATACTGGCGTCAGATCGCCTTGAAAGGATAACGGATGAAAAAGTACCTCCTCCTGATGCTGTTCATTCTCCTGCTCCCTGCCGGTTCGGCTATGGCGAAGGAGGCGGAGGACATCACGGCAAAGTGCGTGTTTACCGTCCAATCCAAAGGCTGGACGGCGGAACGCCTGTACGACCGTGACTGGAACAGTTACTGGAACGGCAACACAGGGGGGAAAACCGTCACCATCCGCTGTCCTGCGCCGGCGTGGGGGCTGTACCTGTGCTGGATGGAGGAGCCGGAGGCGTGGGCGCTGGAGCAGAAGGTCAACGGAGCCTGGCAGACGGCCGAATACCCCGCGGGACCGTTCATGCACCAGTACATTCCGCTGCTGGGCGCGGAGGAGATTCGGCTCAAACCCGCGGGGAAGAGCGTGAATTGGTTCGGGCTGGAGGAGATCTTCGTCCTGGGCTCGGGGGAAGTGCCCCCCTACGTGCAGCAATGGCAGCAGCCGGATGACAGCTGCGACCTGCTGGTCTTCTTCGCCCACCCGGACGATGAAGCGCTCTTTTTTGGCGGGACGATCCCGGTGTACGCGGGCGAGAAGCGCCTTGACGTCGTTGCCTGTTCGCTGAGCTCTGCCACGCGCACCCGGCGCAGCGAACTGCTCAACTCCCTGTGGACCATGGGCATGCGCAATTATCCGGTGTTCGGTCCCTTTCACGACAGCTATTCCCTTAAACTGGACAAAGCCTACGCGCAGTTCGGCGAAACCAGGGTCAAGGGATTCGTCACGGAACTGTTCAGGAGGTATCAACCGCGGGTGGTCGTCACCCAGGATCTGAACGGTGAATACGGACACGGCATGCACCGGATGTGCGCGGACGCCTCCCTGTACGCGTTTGACGCTGCCGCAGACGCGGACAGGTATCCGATCACGGCGCAGCAGTACGGTACTTTCGAGGTCAGCAAGCTCTATCTGCACCTATACCCCGAGAACGCGCTGGAAATGGACTGGGACCGGCCGCTTGAAGCCTTTTACGGCCGTACGGGCTTTGAAATGGCACAGGAAGGGTACCTAAAGCACGTTTCACAGCACCGCTATGAGCAGTTCCAGGTCGAACCGCGGGACAGCGAGCAGTCCAGCTACCGCTTCGGCCTTGCCAGGACCAGGGTCGGGATGGACGTATACAGGAATGATTTTATGGAGAACGTCCTGCCGGACAGGTATCTCGTCAACCAGCCCTGAGGGGCGGGCAGGTTCTCCTGACGCCAGGAATAACACATTCGGAGGGATCGGACATGAACGTATTGGTCACCGGCGGGGCGGGTTTCATCGGATCACACACCTGCCTGGAACTGCTTCAGGCGGGGCATGAGGTCTCAGTGGTCGACGACCTGCGCAACAGCCATCCGGAGTCCCTCAAAAGGGTGGAGGCGATCAGCGGAAAGCCCTTAAGGTTTTATCGTTTTGACGCGGCGGATGAAGAACAGCTTGAGGAAGTGTTCGCGCAGGGAGAGATCGGCTGCGTCATCCACTTTGCCGGGCTGAAGGCCGTCGGGGAATCAGTGCGTATGCCGCTTGAATACTATACGAACAACCTTGGCACCACGCTGGCGCTTTGCCGGGTCATGAAGCGCCGGGGCGTCTTCCGGTTCATCTTCTCCTCCTCCGCCACCGTGTACGCGCCGGGCGGCCCAATGCCGGTGGATGAGTCCGCCCCGCTGGGTTGTACGAATCCCTACGGGTGGACCAAACTGATGTGCGAGCGCATCCTGACGGACCTGGCGGCTTCCGACCCGCGCTTCAGCGTGGTCCTGCTGCGCTATTTCAACCCCATCGGCGCGCACGCGAGCGGCCGCATCGGGGAGGACCCCTCCGGCATCCCCAACAACCTCCTGCCCTACCTCACCCAGACGGCGATGGGCCGCCTGAGCGTCCTCCAGGTCCACGGGAACGATTATGACACGCCCGACGGCACCGGGGTGCGGGATTACATCCATGTGACCGACCTGGCCAGGGGCCACCTGAGCGCCCTGGACTACTCGCTGACGCACACGGGGTGCGAGGCGTTCAACCTGGGCACCGGACGGGGATGCAGCGTGCTGGAGATCATCAGCGTCTTCGAGCGGGTCAACGGCGTCAAAGTCCCCTATACCATCGGCCCGCGCCGCCCCGGCGACGTCGGGACGGTCTACGCGGACCCTTCAAAGGCCAGAAAACTCATGGGCTGGCAGGCACAGCTGGGCATTGCGGAGATGTGCCGGGATGCCTGGAGGTGGCAGAAAGGCAATCCTGAGGGGTATGGAAAGGGAGGCATCGGCTGAACGCAGGCATGAGACCCGGCCGGGCAGCATGGCCTTTAGAGAAGGACCGTTTTACCGGCAATGCACCCCCAGGCGGGGACCCCATCCCCCGCAATCCCTTGCAGAAGCCGTATCCCTTGGCCTTTCCTCCTTTTGAGTTCCGGGACAAAACAGCCCGATTCGAAAAGGAATGGAGATCATCTGCCAGGCTTCAGCCGTCCTCCGTCCTCTGAGGTCTTCCAACGTGTCAAACAGAAAAGGGCTGCCGCGCTCACCTGCGCGGCAGCCCTGATTGCTCGTATACTGCCTTATTCCGTCAGCGTTCAGTTCCCGGTTGCTGCGGGCACATCCTCCTTCACCAGCGGATCCATCATGTCGATCATCGCGTTGCGCCGTTCCACCCGCTCCGGCAGATTCTCCCACATCCGGGTCAGGTAACGTTCCCGGTAGACGCGGTTGCTGTACGTCGCCACGTTGCGGACATAAAGCAGAACGTTGGTATCGCCGCCCAGGTCCTTCTGGATGCTGATGGGTTCGCCGAACTTGTAGCCCTTCCCGTCCAGGCTGTCGCCTTCCAGGGCTTCCTCTGTGATGCTGTTGATGTCGCTGAAGACGTTGAGGTATTCCGTATGCACCTTCGTGTTCCCGACGCCATCCAGGATGATCTCCCTGTCAATGAGCACACTGTCTCCGTCCACTATCACGTTGACCTGGCCGATGATCCAGATGTTGCTGCCGATCAGTTCAAAGCTCTGCGTACCGTTCCGGCTCAGGTCAATGGGCGTCACAGTGTACCACTTGCCTGTCAACTCAGGCATGATGTCACGCAGGTGGATGCCGAAGGTGCAGCAGGTGTTGTTCGGATACCAGGTATACCTAGGCCTGGCCTTCCCGCCGGTCACGATGTCGGACATGTCGATGCCCGCGGCAAAGTCCGGCGTGCCGATGGCCACCCTGCCCTCCCCGGAGTCGGTGTACCACTGCTTGTCCTTCGCGTTGTAGTAGGCGGAGCGCCCGGTGCTGTCATAGTAATCGATCTCGGACACCTTGCCGTTTCCGTCATAGTACATGGTGTAGGGCTTGTCAGGCTGCCTGATGGAAACGTAGTTGATGTAGCCGTCCTTGTCATAGGAGGTCCTGCGGACCTCGCCGTCATCATCCCGCGCGACGGTCAGTCTGGGCTTTCCGTCGGCGAAGAACTCGGACAGGTCACCCTGATCGGACAGGGTGGAGTAGTACAGCAGTCTGCCGTTTGCGTCCGTCGTCCTGCTGGTTCCGTCCTCATTTTCAACGGTGACCGACAGCACCTTCATGTTGACGTCGTAGAGGACTGTTTTGTTCCCCTCCGTGATCGACTTGCGGAACAGCCCCTCCTCGTCGTAATAGGTCGAGGTCTCGCTTTTTAGGAAGGATTGTCCATTGGATCCAACCCCGTAGACCGCTTCGTAGAACGTTGAGCGCCCCAGGGCATCGACTTCATCCCTGCGAATGGTATTGGAACCGTCGGCAGAAGGTGTATTAACCCGGGTGTCCCTGCTGATCAGTACACCGGCGGCGTTGAAGGATTCGGTCGTGTCAGTCCACGCACCGCCGCTGCCCACTGATGAATTGCTTACGTCCCTGCGGATCACGTTCCCGGCCGCATCATACGTCAGCTTCTCTGTCGTCCCGGTTCCATCGGGATTGAATTTTTCGAGTGAACTGATCAGCAGCCCGCCGGTCTGGGCGTTGTATGTCCTGGTGACCCGCTCGTCGAGGCCTTTCCCGTCTGTGACGTAGGATTTGATCTGGCGTCCGTCGCTGAGGAAAGCCGATTCGTTCCGGCCAAGGTCCACATACTCAAAATCACTTATCCAGGCGTCCGTCACTTCGCCCAGCAGCCTGCCCTGCGCGTCGACCGTCCTTGAATACACGACCGTCTTCTGCAGGTCGGGATCGTAGGTCTGCGTTTCGGTGGTGACGCTTTGCAGCGCGCCGGTCTTCTCGTCATACACCTTGGTTTCTATCGAATACTCATAGGAATCAAGACCCTGCTCATAGTTGTTGACCAGGTGATGCTCCTGCGCCAGGATGCCGGCGGCCGTCGTCTTGGTCTCCAGTTCCTCCGTGAACTTCTCACTGGCGAGGTATTCCTCACCATACCAGTTCTCGCCCGCGAAGAGGTCCAGGTAGAAATTGTCCATCAGGCGCCTGCCCTGGATGGTGTACTTCAGGGATCCGTCCGCCCTGTACAGGTAGTCCGCGTAGGTGTTTTTATAGTTCATGAAGCCATAGCCATCCACGAACATGTAGCTCAGCTCGCTCTCGCCTGCCAGCTGCCCGTTCGCCTTCAGCGTATTCCCACGCTCCTCGAACACGCCCGTGCTTTCGCGTTTGGACTTGACGGTCGTGGTGGTCATCAGGTTGCCGGTGTACTCACTGTACAACTTGTCTTCACTGGTCCTGCCAACCTCATGTCCATCGACTCTGTCAACGGTCTGCTTGCTGCTGAAAAATACCTTTCCCTTCGCGTTGGTCTCGACGGTCTCGCTTGTCCATGTATCCGCATCGTAGGTCGTTTTCTGTGAATTCTTGACCGAACCATCGGGGTAATAACCTGTCGAGGTGTTGGTATACCCCAGGTAGATGCCCCTGCTGTCATATTGCCTCAGGAACTCAGAAATTGATGTGACAACGCCGTCCTGCTTTTCGATGGTCCTGCTGCCGATCTGCCTGCCGAAGGCGTCCTTGACAGGCGTCGACTCGCTGCGGTACTGGTTCCACAGATTTCCGCTGCTGTCATAGGAGGAGCTCATCCAATAGTCGCCGATGACCTTCTTCTGCGCGTCAAGCAGAGGACCCGATTCGTCTTTGTTCAGGATCCTGCCGGCCGCGTCGTATATGATGGAATTGGAATAGTTCGCGCCGAGCGCGTCGTCATAGAACCACTCGCTGACCCTCTTGCTTTCACCGGTCAGCTGGCCGCTGAGCGGGTCAAACCTGCGGCTGACGGTCTCCTCGGCGTCCCAGCCCTTGTCATTCACGTAGCTGCGGCTGTTCTCGCTGGAGATCCGGACGCCGGCGGCGTTCTTCACGGCGCTCTCCATCAGGTTTTCCTCGCCGTAGGTCTCCTTGCGGACCGTTGTGCTCTTCAGCGCGCCGGTCACGCTGTCAAACCGCTTGTTCTCGATCTGTACGATCCAATCCTCTCCGGACAATCCTTCCTTGATGGTGCCGGATTCCGTGACGATCCCAGCAGCGTTCCGGACGGTGGTGGTGCGCACCGTGCCGCCCAGCCCGTCGGGTTTTGCCGTTTCATCCACGCTCTTGCGGAGCTTGCCGGGGTTCTCGCTGTAGTACTCATAACGGCCCTGGCTGCCCTCCGCGCCCTTGTCCTCAAAGGTATAGGAGGCGATCAGCCGGCCGTCCTGGTTGACACTGGTGCGCGTCTCGCGGACGAGGTGGCCGTCGTCTTGGTCATATTCCTTCCCGGAGGAGATGTCGATGGAGGCGACGGTCTTCCCGCTCGTCCCGTCAAACAGCGAGGACTTCGTCGACTCCTCCGTCATCCTGTCGAGTTCATCAAACCCTGCGGCATAACGGACGGACGAGGTGGTGACCCCCCTTTCGTTGCCGACAGACGTGTCACGCCTGAGCGTGGACCACTCATCGTCATATTCCCTGAATGCGCTCTCCGTCTTGATCAGGGCGCCGTCGGCGCTGAAGAACTTCGTTTCGGTTTTTTCGCTGTAGCCAAGGTAATTGTCCTGGTCGTCATACATGTGCTTCGTTTCGACGGTCTCCTCAGCGGTCTTCCTGCCGCTGCCGTCAGTGACGACAGACGTTTCAAGGGTGTCGCCGGTATCCTGGTCCCTCTCGATGGTACCGGCCTTCTTTTCGATGAGCCTGTCACTCCGGTCATAGCGGTATGACGCATAAGTCTCCCTGTCATCAATGCCGCGGACGCTCTCATATGTCAGCCGGCCGGCCGCGTCATACTCCTTAAAGTCGGTCCTGTCGCCCAGCCAGGCGCCGTCCTCATCAAGCACCGATGTCTCCACCCAGATGGTTTTCCAGCTGACCATGCCGGTGGTGTAATCAAAATACTGTGTTTCAGCGGTCCATATCAGGCCGGTCCCGTCCAGCTTGCCTGTCTCTTTGCGGCTGACCGCGCCGTTCAGGCCGTAATACCCAACATATTCATACTCAATGCGGACCCATCCCAGATCCTCATCAAGCCGCCATTTGTTGAGCGATCTTTCAGTAAGTGTACCGTTGTCATAATAACTGGCTATCTGCGTTTGGATGTCGGTTGCCCTGTCGAGTGTCACTTCTTCCCTGTAGGACAGGATGCCGTCACCGTCCCAATAAGCCGAATACACATAGGTTGCCGTATCCCCGGCAACAGGGTACTCATAAATAAACATCAACACATCATCTTCATAGTAGGCTTGCGATTTGATCTGGGTCTGCGCCGCGTCATAATAGGTATACACATACCCGCTCACCGCGAGCGCCCTGCCGGCGCAGGACAGCAGCATGACCAGCACAAGCGCTGTCGAAAGAATCCGCCTCATTCACAGGTTCCTCACATTCATTTTATTCCGGTCCATATTGGTTCCATTTGCTTATAAACCAGTATATGCCGCAAGTCAACAACGATTTCAGGCGCAGTTGCAGCATCCCCACCTGAAACCCCAGTTAAAATATGGATTTTCTCGTCTGCACATCTGAAATGTGTTATATGTATGTAATTTGTCTTCGTTAGTATTTCTCAATGTTCTCAGCGAAAACACCCTTCAGAGCTGCCGTGTTGGTGAAAAGCGAATGGTGGGTCTGCTCAAAAAGCAACTTTTCATTTTTAAGGTATTATACAAAAGAGAGTGTTGAATAAACTGTGTAACCCTCAGACAGAGGATAAAATCAGATTACTGAGGGAACATATTGCTGCCACGCCGGAGCAGGGATGCCTGTACCGATCAACGGTCTTTGCCAACTTAAAATCCGGTATAAAGACTGGGCACAGATTGTGCTTGCTCGGCCGGGAATAGTCCGGCAATCTGCATCCCGATTTGTGTCTTTTCAGCCGCAGGATCGCTTCCAAAACATTCCGGCAATACCGTTCCATTGGTCTGATGGTTGAAGTTCGGCACGATCGCCTTTAACGCAGGGAGCAATCCATCGCAGTCAGACTCGACTGCCATTCGCAGGGCTTCCAACGCGTGTTTCATTTCTTTAATATCCTTTTCCAAAGGCGGCGCAACCATGATCCTGTCGTGCGCAGTCTTTTCCATACCGGACTGCTCTTCATCCAGCATCAGCTCTTCGCTGAGCTTCTCGCCGGGGCGCAGCCCGGTGATCTGGATGGGCATGTCCGCTT
This sequence comes from uncultured Christensenella sp., assembly GCA_964629345.1. Lineage (GTDB taxonomy): Bacteria > Bacillota > Clostridia > Christensenellales > Aristaeellaceae > UBA6115. Next base: position 21,602 of record CAZVSG010000030.1, read on the forward strand.
CCGGGTCAAAACCATAAAAGCGGATCAGCTTCTTCGCAAGTTCCATGATGCGGACTGGCTCTCCCATATCCAGCACATAAATGCAGCCGGAGCTGTTCATGCTCCCGGCCTGCAGCACCAGGGAGGCTGCTTCCGGGATGGTCATGAAGAACCGGGTGACATCCGGATGGGTGAGGGTGACGGGGCCGCCCGAGCGGATCTGCGACTCAAACAGGGGGATGACGCTGCCGTGGGAGCCGAGCACATTGCCGAAGCGCACCGCGCAGCAGTGCATTGTGGAGGAACGCGAGAACACTTGCATTGCGATTTCCGCGACACGTTTGGTGGCTCCCATGATGCTGGTGGGGTTGACTGCTTTGTCCGTGGACAGCATCACAAACCGCTCCGCGCCGTACTTCTCGCCTGCCTGCATGACATTCAGGGTCCCGAATACATTGTTCTTCACAGCCTCAGACGGGCTGATTTCCATCAGCGGCACATGCTTGTGCGCGGCAGCATGGAAGATGACCTGGGGGCGGAACTCCTCCATAATCATATCCAGCCTTGCCTGATCCCGCACAGAACCGACCAGCACCGCGGCCGGGCAATCCCTGCCGTATTTCTTCTGCAGTTCCATCAGCAGCTCGTAGGCACAGTTCTCATAGATATCCAGTATCAGCAGCTTTTCGGGCTGATAGTGCATCACCTGGCGGCAGATCTCCGATCCGATGGAACCGCCGCCGCCTGTTACCAGCACAACCTTGCCCTGCAGATATGCGCCGACCTTGTCATCATTGATTTGGACTTCATCCCGGGATAGGAAATCCGCCAGATTCGGTTCATGAAGGATAACACCTTTTGATCCGTTCATGTCCTTA
>CAZVSG010000031.1:0-22330 GCA_964629345.1 uncultured Christensenella sp.
ACTCCTCGCCGATGCACAGGATCACATCGATCTCCAAAGGATCGGTGCCGGTGTTCTTCAGGCAGTCGAGCGCGGCCAGCGCGCCCATTTCCTGCGTGCCGTCCTTCATCGGGTCCAGAGGCATCGTCTTTCTGCTGATGCCCAGTTTATCCCGCACCGCGGCCTCACTCCAGACGCCGAGCGTGGCGTTGGAGATCTCCGCCGCTGTCATCCTGCCCTCCGGCAGGTAGATCCCGGTCCCGGCGATGCCCACATGGTCGTTCTTCATCCCTGCGCTCCTCAGATTGTGTTGGGGCATGTCCGCTTACAGGCGCATCCCGCCGTCCACCTGCAGGATCTGCCCGGTGATGTAGCTGGCTTCATCGCTGGCCAGGAACAGGGCGGCGCTGGCGATCTCATGCGGCTGTCCAAGGCGGCCCAGCATGGTCTGGGCGGCGAACTTGTCCAGCAGGTCCTGGGGAACGGTCTTGAGGATGTCCGTCATCGTATAGCCCGGGGCGATGGCGTTCACGCGCACCGCGGCGCCCTTCAGGGAGAACTCCTTCGCCCAGGTCTTGGTCAGGCCGAAGATGGCCGACTTGGTCGCGGCATAGTTCGCCTGGCCGATGTTGCCGTACACGCCAACGACGCTGGAAATGCTGATGATGGAGCCGCTGCCCTGCTGCTGCATGTAGGGCCCGATATGCCGGGTGAGGTTGAAGATGCCCTTGAGGTTGACCGCGATGACCGCGTCCCACTGCTCATCCGTCATCTTGCGGGTCATGGCGTCCTTGGTGATCCCTGCGTTGTTCACCAGCACGTCGATGCGGCCGTACTTGTCCCTGGCATAGTTGAACAGCGCTTCGCAGGCCGCGCCGTCAGTCACATTGAGTTGATAGTATTCAACGCTTTCTGCCTGGTAAACGGGTTCCGCCATGTCCGCGGCGATGACCTTCGCGCCTTCCCTGGCAAACAGCTGCGCCATTTCCGCGCCCAGTCCCTTGGCGGCGCCGGTGATGATCGCGACTTTTCCTTCCAGCCTCATGGTTCCTGTCTCCTTTTTCTGCTCTTGTGATATCTGGATCTGTTTATCATTGGGGAGACCGGGGAACAGGGTCCCCCTGCGTGCCTATACCCGCCTGACAATGACCGCGGTGCCCATTCCGCCGCCGATGCACAGGGAAGCCAGGCCGACCGTCCGGCCGGTGCGCCTGAGCCCGTAAAGCAGCGTCACCAGGATCCGGTTGCCTGAAGCGCCGACCGGGTGGCCAAGCGCGATGGCGCCACCGAAGAGGTTGGTCCTCTGAAGGATCGCCTCCTCGCTCATCCCGTGTTCCCCGCTCAGTTCCCTGATCACGCCCAGCGACTGCGCGGCAAAGGCCTCGTTGAGCTCGATCAGTTCCACGTCCTGCAGCCTGAGCCCTGCGTTCTTCAGCGCTTTTCGCACCGCGGGCACCGGGCCCAGGCCCATCAGGGAGGGTTCCACGCCGCCCTGGCCGGCGCCTAGGATCTCTGCCATCGGGTTCAGGCCCAGTTCCTTCACGGCCTTTTCACTGGCCAGGAGGACAAAGGATGCGCCGTCGTTGATGCCGGAGGAGCTACCAGCGGTCACTGTTCCGTCCTTCCTGAACGCCGGACGCAGCTTGGCCAGTTTCTCGGGGCTCGTCCCGCGGTTGGGGTACTCGTCCCTGAAGAAAAGCACTTCATCCCGGCCCGCCTTGACGGTCAGGGGCACGATCTCTTCATCAAACGCTCCCTCATCCACGGCCTTGATGGCCTTCTGCTGGGAATCATAAGAGAAGGCGTCCTGCTGCCCGCGGGTGATGCGGTGGCGCTCCGCGATGTTTTCCGCCGTGATGCCCATGTGGACGTTGTCGAACGCGTCCGTGAGCGCGTCCCTGAGCATGTGATCCTCCACCTGGAAGGAACCCATCCGGATGCCCCTTCGTGTTTCCTTGGGCAAAAGGTACGGCGCGCCGGACATGGATTCCACACCGCCGGCGACGATCAGGTCGGCGCCGCCGCTTTGGATCTCCGCCATGCCATTGAGCACGGCCTTCATGCCCGAGCCACAGAGCATGTTCAGGGAGTAGGCGCAGACCTCCACGGGGATGCCGGCCTTCACTGCGATCTGCCGGGCGATGCCCTGGCCCAGGCCGGCGGAGAGGATGTTGCCGCAAATCAGTTCGTCCACCTGCTCCGGCCTGACCTTCGCGTCGTTCAGGACCGCCTTGACGACTTCCGCGCCCATGTCTGCCGCGGCGGCCCCGCCCAGCGCTCCCATGAATGAGCCGATGGCCGTGCGCCGCGCGCCGGCGATGAATACTCTGCCCATTTTCCCCCTCCTATGTCCCCTTCAGCCCCTGGCGTCCGCCGCTTTCCTGAAACTGAAAGGTGATTCATGTTCCATATTCTGTTTACACGAAAACAGAGCACCGGTGAATACAAAAAATGGTGAAATTTTCATACATGAACAGCCTTGACCGGCCGGGACGATTCTGTCCCGGGAAGCAGGTTTGACATCGATATCGCGGCGTCCTATACTCAATCAGGACATCGGCATAGGGAGGGGGGCGCGCCATGACGCAGAAATCGTTCATCAGGACAATGCGCCGATATACCGCCTACTACCGCATGGGGGAGAAGAGCAGTCCAAAACTGTTCCTTATCCACGGCAATGCGTCTTCCTCCGCTTTCTTTTTTCCGGTCATCACCTCCCTGGCGGAGCGCTTCGACGTCATCGCGCCGGACCTCAACGGCTTCGGGGATACGGAGGCCACGCCGGTGCACGCGCCCACCGCGCTGGCGGACTGGGCGGCGGACATCGCCGCGCTGGCCGATGCCCTGAACATCCCCCGTTTCGCGCTGCTGGGCTGGTCCCTGGGCGGCGGAGTCGCCTGGCGGTTTGCGATAGACCATTCCCGGCGCCTGACCCACCTTCTTCTGCTGTCGCCGATGTCGCCCTACGGTTTCGGAGGGACCCGGGGCCTCTTAGGGGAGATGTACGACGCGGAGGGCTGGGGTTCCCCGGGCGGTTTTGCGAATCCTGAGTTCATCAGGCGGCTAAAGGAAAAGGACAGGGGCGATTCCCCGATGTCCCCCCGGGCCGTGCTGGAGAGGTCCCTCTTTGCCAGGGGCTGGCCGGTGGGGCCGGAATGGCAGGACCTGTACGTGGACGAGCTGATCAAGATCCGCCTGGGCGAGGATTATTACCCCGGGGATTACCGGACGATCGGGGGATTCCCCTGCGTCCTGCCGGGGGAGCGCGGCATTTCCAATTCCCTGGCCCCTCAGTATGCCAACATGAAGGCGTTTGCGGACATCACGCACAAACCCCCGGTGCTTTGGATCAGGGGGGATCAGGACAGGCTGGTGAGCGACCGGTCGATGTCTGACCTGGCGGTGCTGGGCAGCCTGGGGCTTGTACCGGGTTACCCGGGCGAAGATGTTTTCCCGCCCCAGCCGATGGTGGGACAAACCCGCGCGCTGCTGGAAACGTACCGGGAGAATGGCGGTGTGTACCGCGAAGTGGTGATGGAAGGCTGCGCACACAGCGCGCACCTGGAGGATCCGGAGCGTTTCGTCCGGGAAACGGAGGCCTTTCTGCTGGGCTGACTCTTTTGGGTCCGTCAGGCCTGATCCCTTAAATCTATCAACCGGTCATTCCGTTCCCCTGATACGAAGATCACAGCGGTGAGCAGAATAGGGGCATATTCTATGCCTGGAGGCTGTATGGAAAAGAAGCGCGCGGGGAGGGTCCAAGGCATTTTCAAGCGCTATTTCATCGACGCCATGAGCTACATGGCGCTGGGTCTGTTCTCCTCGCTGATCATCGGGCTGATCCTCACCCAGCTGTCTTCCGTCCCCTTTCTGTCGTTCCTGAAAGAGTTTACGGGCCTGGTTTCCGCCTCCTCGCCGGTCGTGGGGGCAGCCATCGGCGTCGCGGTCGCCTACGGGCTGAAAGCAAGGCCCCTGGTCATTTTTTCCTCCGCCGTCAGCGGCGCCATCGGCTATCAGCTGGGCGGCCCTGTGGGCGCCTATCTTTCTTCCGTCGTCGGGGCTGAGGTTTCCTCCCTCATCGCCGGGAAAACGCCGGTGGACATCGTGCTGGTCCCCGCCCTGACCATCATTGCGGGAGGTCTGACCGGTATGCTGGCCGGCCCCGCGGTCAGCGCGCTGATGAGCGGCCTGGGCGGGGTCATCAACCGCGCCACCGAGCTGAACCCGCTGCCCATGGGCATCCTGGTCGCATCCGTCATGGGCCTGGCGCTGACCGCTCCCATCAGTTCCGCCGCCATCAGCATCTCCCTGGGGCTGGAGGGCCTTGCGGCCGGGGCAGCCTGTGCCGGCTGCTGCGCGCAGATGGTCGGTTTTGCCGTGCAGTCCTATCCGGACAACGGCTTGGGCGGCCTGGTGAGCCAGGGGCTGGGCACATCCATGCTTCAGTTCGGCAACATCATGAGAAAACCGCTCATCTGGCTTCCGCCCACTCTCGTTTCCGCGATCATGGGCCCCGTGTCCACCGTATTGTTTCAACTGCCCAACAACCCCATGGGCGGCGGGATGGGCACCAGCGGCCTGGTGGGTCAGTTCGCCGCGTGGTCGTCAATGAAGGGAAGTTATGGCGCGGCGGAGTCCCTGCTGCTCATTCTGCTTGTGCACTTCATTCTCCCCGCGCTGCTGACCTTTCTCATCAGCCGGCTGTTCCGGCGGATCGGATGGATCAGGCCGGGGGACATGAAGCTGAGCCTGGGATAAGAACATACGCCAAGCTCTCTGCGCCGGCCGCACTTGCGGGTGTAAGGCCGGTGTTTGGTATGGTATAATGCTTTGGGGTATGGATTGGAGGGTTGAACGTGTTTGGAAAACTGATGAACAACTATTATTACGGCAAGAGCGGAAAGGGCGATTATAAGCGGGACGATCTGCCGAAGAACCGCAGGCAGCTGTTTTTTGAGATGCTGCGTATCCGTTTGTCCGGGCTCGTCCGGCTGAATCTGATGACGGCTCTCGCTTTTCTGCCGATGGTGTACGTATTCATCATCCTGTCCAACACGCTTTTTGATCACCTGCTCACACTGTCCGAGGCCATCGCCGCGCAAGCCGGAAGCGAGCAGACGCTGGAACTTGTCAGGAAAAGCCCGGAGGTGATCTACAGCATCCTGTTCTCCGGCCTTGTGATGCTCATTCCCTGTATCCTGATCACCGGGCCGGTCCAGGCCGGCATGGCCTACGTGACGCGCAACTGGTCGCGGGATGAGCATGCTTTTGTGTGGTCGGATTTCAGGGACGCCGTCAAGGAGAACTGGAAGCAGGCGCTGGGCGTGTCCGCGATCACGGGGGTAATGCCGCTGGTGATGCTGGTGTGTTATCAGTTTTACGGCAGCATGGCATCCCGGAGCGCTTTCTTTGTCATCCCGCAGATGCTGACCCTGATTCTGGGCCTGGTATGGATGCTGGCGCTTGCCTTCATCTATCCCATGATGGTGTCCTACCGCATGGGCTTTGGCACCCTGCTGCGCAACGGGCTTCTCCTGGCGGTCGGCCGACTTCCGCATGCGGCGGGCGCGCGCCTTCTGATGCTCGTCCCCGCCCTCATCGCGGGCTTCGCCGCCTTCTTCACCCCCTATCTGATGTATGCGCTCATGGCGCTGTGCGGGTATTATCTGCTCATCGGGAACGCACTGGCGCGGTTTGTCTACGCCTCCCTCTCAAACGCCGTGTTTGACCGCTTCATCAACACCCGCATCCCCGGCGCGCCGGTCAACCGCGGCCTGGCTGAGGAGGATGATGAGGAGGAAGAGGAACCGGCAGAGCAGACCGGAGACGGGAACGCCTGACATGTACGGTGACTTTTCCCGCGTCTATGACCGGCTGATGGCCGATGTGGACTATGATGCCTGGGCGGAGTTCTATCATGGGCTCCTCTCCGCTTCCGGCATACCGGAAAATGGCTCGGTGCTGGAGGCCGGCTGCGGGACGGGCAGCATGACAGTGCGCCTGGCCAGGCATTACCGGGTATTGCCCGGAGACCTGTCCGGTGAGATGCTCACCCGCGCAGCTGAAAAGGCGCGCGGGCAGGGGTTTGACCTGAGTTTTCTCTGCCAGGATATGAGATGCCTTCAGGCGCACCGCCCGGTGGATGCCGTCATCAGCGCCTGCGACGGGGTGAATTACCTCCTGGGGGAGAAGGATCTTCTGCGCTTTTTGCGAACAGCGAACGACGTCCTGAGACCCGGAGGCGCGATCGCCTTTGACATCTCCTCCGCCCATAAGCTCATGAAGGTTTTGGGTGACAGGCCGCGTATCCATAGGGAACAGGATCTCTGTTACTTCTGGGAGAACAGATGGAACGGGCGCAGCCGGCGCCTTCTGATGCGGCTGTCCATTTTCACAAGGCGAAATGACGGCGCTTGGGACCTGATCGAGGAGACGCAGACGCAGCGCGCCTGGGAGAAGGAAGAGATCGTCAAGGCGCTGAAAGCGGAAGGCTTTGCGTCCATCCGCTGCGTCAGCGGGCAGGATTTTTCGCCCTCCGTCCAGCGAGGCCAGCGGCTGCACTTTTGCGCGAAGAAACGGAATGACGTGAACAGATGACGAAGGACCAGCTGATATATAAGGACCCGGACAGCCTGCTGAGGATGACCCTGAGGGGGGGAGAGGCACGCGTGCTGATGGCCCGCACGACCCGCATGGCGCAGGAAGCAGCGGACATCCATATGGCCAGCGATACGGCCGCCGCCGCGATGGGGCGCTTGCTGCCAGCCTGCGCGATGATCGGCGCACTGCTGAAGGAGCAGACCGGCAGGCTGACCGTCACGGTATCCGGTGACGGCGCGGGCGGCAGGATGACCTGCGGCGCTCAGGCGGGCCGGCTGAAGATCGCGGTGGCGAACCCCCAGGCGGAACTGCCGCCGCTTCCGGACGGGAAACTGGATGTCGCGGGCTTTGTCGGGCGGCGCGGCCAGCTGGCTGTCGTCAAGGATTACGGCGCGGGCGAACCCTTCACCTCACTGAGCGGTCTGGTCTCAGGCGAACTCGGTGAGGATTTCGCCAGCTACTTCACCCTGTCCGAGCAGATCCCGTCCCTGGTGGCCCTCGGCTGCCTGAACGGGGCCGGGACGGTCCTGTCCTCCGGCGGCATGCTCATCCAGGCGATGCCGGGCTGCAGCGCGGCCACGCTTGACGGCCTGGAGAACCGCATCCCCTTCTTCGCCAATATCAGCCGGGAGATCTATGACCGCCCGCTCAGGGGGCTGGCGGAAGCCTGGCTGCGGGACATGGATCCGATTTTCCTGGCGGAGGATCCGCTGGAACTGCGGTGTGACTGCAGCCGGATGAAAATGCTGCGGGCACTGAGCGCGCTGAACCGGAAAGAGCTTGAAGAGATGAGGGATTCCGGCGAACCCGCCCGGATGACCTGCCATTTCTGCAGGACAGTGAGGGAGTTTGAGGCCGCGGACATCGAGGCATTGCTGAGAGGAGAAACGACGCGTGGAACTGATTGACTTTGACGGCCGGTTCACTGCCTTTCTGCGCGCCTGGCTGGAAGATAACAGTGAAGAGTACCAGGACATCCGGGAAGTGGAAGCCCTGATGCCGGAACTGTATGAACATTTTCTGCATACCCCTGCCGCATGGCTGGGCGGCGGCCTTCCCTGTGACTATTTCAGCGCCTTTCCCGGCCCCCAAAGCCTGGTGGAGGCCATGGCTGAATACCTGGACGCGGGGATCCCCGTGCCGGAACTGCTCCTTAACAGCATAGAGGAGCTGGGCATGAAGGCGGAAGGCCCTTTGCATGACTTGCTGCAGGATGAGACGGCCGGAAATGAGGCCAGGATGCTGTGCATCCATCTGCTTCAGCAGATCGGCAGCCGCCTGCCGCTTCAGCTGTATGTATCCTGGCAGCAGGCGCGGGGGGATGAGGACGAACTGGCGGACCGTGCGCTGGAAAGCCTTGAGGAGATGGGGGGGGAAGCGGTCCCGTTCATGCTGGAAGCGCTTGGGGAGGCCGGAGACGCGGGACGCGAAGCGCTGCTGGGCGTCCTCAGTCATTATCCGGGCTGCCCGGGGGTGTATGAGGCGCTGATCCGCCTGTTTAAAGCATGCCCTGAACGGCAGGCCACTCTCTCTGCCTTTCTGGGCCGGTTCGGCGATGCCCGGGCGCTGCCGCTGCTGACTGCCCGCGCCGGGGAGGAGGGCCTTATGTATTTTGACTATATCGAACTGCGCGCGGCCATTGAGGCCCTCGGCGGGGAGGCTCCGGACAGGGTCTTCTCTGATGATCCCGAGTATGAAGCGCTGCGCGGCCTGATGTGAGCGGCATAAATGATGAAGTGCAGAAATTGTTCCAGGGAATCCGATACGCCGACAAGGATCTGCCCTTTTTGCGGGCTGTACATGGGGGCCGAGCCTGCTGAGGCGGAACCTGCGGATCCGGCGCTGCTGGAGCAGATGGACAGGTCCTGGTCAGCGCGGCTGCAGCCGCGTATGCACGCGGCGGGCAAACCGCGGCGAAAACGCCGTATGCGCCGAAGCCGCCTGACCCGGAAGGACACCTACCAAAGCAGACGGATCAACTGGGTCAAGGCCGGGATCTTTTCCCTGGCGCTGATGCTGCTTCTCGCCGCTGCCGCCTTTATCTGGCTGCAGCTGACGCCCCAGGGGCAGCTGGTGATGGCGCGCATGGGCCGGGAGGCCAATGCCGACGCCTATTGGACGCTCGGCATGGAGTACCTTGACCAGGGCTATATCAGCCGCGCGGTGGAAACCTATCTGAAAGCCGAAGCGGAGGACCCGGAGCGGAAAGACCTGGGGGAGAAGCTGCTCCTGCTGGCGGAAGCCTATGAGGCGGCCGACCAGATGGACAAGGCGGAGGAGACGTACACACGGATCTACAGCCAATACGATCAGGGCAACCTTATCGCCTACCGCCATGCCATCAGCATCCTGCTCTCCCAGGAGCGTGTGTTTGAAGCGGTCGAGCTGATGAAGCGGGCCTATGAGCAGACCGGCGACGAGGCTTTCCAGAACCAGCGCTCCCAGCTGGTGCCGCTTCCTCCCACCGCTTCACTGCCGTCCGGGCGGCATATGTATTCCAAGAACGTTGAGTTCATTTCCTCCCAGGGGTACGATATCTATTACACCTCCGGGGACGGGCAGCTGCCTGAGACAGGGACGCTGTACACCGGGCCGATCACCCTGAACGAAGGCACCTATCAATTCCGCGCCGTGGCGATCTCCAGCCGCCTGGTCAGCGACGAGATGTCCATCCGCTATACCATCACGCTGCCCACGCCCATGGCGCCCAAGGCCAACATGGCGTCAAAGACCTATGAACGCCCGATCCGCGTATCCCTGCGGATCGTGGATGAGGAAGACAAGGACGTTGAGCTGTACTATACCATCGACGGATCAAAACCAACCATGGACTCGCCGCGGTACAAGGGCGACCCGATCCTGCTGCCCGGCGGACGCGTTCTGCTCAGGGCGATCGCCGTGAACCGCTACGGCAAGATCTCCAACGAGATGGTCGTGGAATACAAGATCAACGCAGGGTTCAAAAAATACTTCCGCGCTGAGGACGACGGCTTTGATGGACTGGCGCTGCTGAAGACCTCAAGGGAGGATTTTGTCAGAAAAATGGGAGAGCCTGTCAGCACGGCGCAGATCGAGGACGACGCCGTTTCGGGCGCCGCCACCCGTCTGACCTATCCCTGGGGCGAGGCGCGCTTCTTCAGGGGCGAGGACGGGGAAATGCTCTACCACATCGACACGTCCAGCGCTGATATGAAAGGCCCCCGCGGCAGCCAGGCGGGCATGTCCATGTCCGATGTCACGGCCAGATTCCGTGATATGGGGCAGCTTCCCAACGATCGGGGGAGCCGGGGCATTTATTATGACATCGCGGAAGGTTATGCGCGCTACACCGTCGCATCCGACGATCCGCTCACCGGCCTGCTGGAGTATGTGTACGTGGGCAGCAGGGACGGAACGTCCACCATCCTGAACTATGAGATCCAGGGCGGGCGCGTCGCCCGTATCCTGCTGCGCTTTCTGACCCACAGGCTGTCATTGGTGGATTAGACGGCAGCCGCGTTTCCATAAGGAGGATCAGCATGAAAGAGATCAGGACCCCCAAAAAACCGCTCATCTTTTATTACGTCATCGCCATGGTCATCCTCGTCCTGCTTAACGCCTTCATCTTCCCCGGCCTCATGCAGCCGCAGGTGTCCGAGGTGCCCTACAGCACTTTCCTTTCCATGCTTGAGAAGGGAGAAGTCAGCGAGGTGAGCCGCGACGACGTCCAGATCACCTTCGCGGACAGATCCGAGACGCCCAGGCTGTTCAAGACCGGGATCATGGAGGATCCAACGCTGGTGGACCGGCTGAATGCCGCCGGCGTCCGGTTTTATTCCCCCATCATTGAGCCTGCGTCCCCGCTGGCCAGTTTCCTGATGACCTGGCTGATCCCCATCGGGCTTTTCGTCCTCGTCGGCCAGTACATGAGCCGCAGGATGAGCAAGCTGGGCGGCATGAACGCCATGCAGCTGGGGAAGAGCAACGCGAAGATCTATATCGAGTCCAAGACAGGCGTCAGTTTCGCGGACGTAGCCGGCCAGGAGGAAGCCAAGGAAGCGCTCAGCGAGGTGGTCGACTTTCTTCATAACCCGCAGAAGTATACGGAGGTCGGCGCGGTGATGCCCAAGGGCGTGCTGCTCGTCGGCCCTCCCGGCACCGGAAAAACGCTTTTGGCCAAGGCGGTTGCCGGCGAGGCGAACGTCCCCTTCTTCTCGATCTCCGGTTCCGAGTTTGTCGAGATGTTCGTCGGCATGGGCGCCGCCAAAGTGCGCGACCTGTTCAAGCAGGCCGGTGAAAAGGCCCCGTGCATCGTGTTCATCGATGAGATCGACACCATCGGCAAGCGCCGCGAGTCCGGCGCGGGCTTCGGCGGCAATGATGAGCGGGAGCAGACGCTGAACCAGCTGCTGAGTGAGATGGACGGATTTGACGGACGAAACGGCGTGATGATCCTGGCGGCCACCAACCGGCCTGAGATCCTCGATCCCGCGCTTACCCGCCCCGGCCGGTTCGACCGCCGCATCCCGGTCGAACTGCCCGATCTGGCCGGACGGGAAGCGATCCTGAAGGTGCATGCGAAAAAAGTGAAGATGACCCCGGACGTCGACCTCAACCAGGTCGCGCGCGCCGCTGCCGGCGCTTCAGGTGCGGACCTTGCCAACATGATCAATGAAGCCGCGCTGCGCGCAGTCCGGAACGGACGCAGGACTGTCAGCCAGGAGGATATGGAGGAGAGCATCGACGTGGTCGTCGCGGGTTACCAGAAAAAGGACCGCGTCATGAACGACCGGGAGAAAAGGATCGTCGCCTACCACGAGGTCGGCCACGCTCTGGTTGCGGCACTCCAGACCGACTCCGCGCCGGTGCACAAGATCACCATCATTCCGCGCACCTCCGGCGCTTTGGGTTTCACCATGCAGGTGGAGGAAGAGGAACGCTTCCTGATGAGCAAGGCGGACATCGAAAACAAGATCGCCACTGTCGCCGGGGGACGGGCGGCGGAGGAACTCGTTTTTGATTCCATCACGACCGGCGCTGCCAACGACATCGAGCAGGCCACCAAGCTCGCGCGCGCAATGGTCACCCGGTTCGGCATGGCGGAGGAGTTCGGCATGGTCGCGTTTGAGCGTCAGCAGGGGCAGTACCTGGAGGGAGGCTTTGTCAGCAGCTGCTCCAGTGAGACCCAGGGCCGCATCGATGAACTGACGGTCAAGATCGTCAGGGAGCAGTACGAAAAGGCGAAGGAAACGCTCAGGGCCAATGTACAGAAACTGCACGAGATCGCGAAGACCCTGTATGAAAAGGAAACGCTCACCGGCGAGCAGTTCATGTCCATCCTGAACGGTGGGCCTGTGCCGAAGGGACCGGCAACGGTCTGACGGCTGAAAACAATAAGCCCTTCCGCTGAATGAAACGGAGGGCTTTTGTTTTTATATGCCGGTTCAGGCGACGGGTTTGGGTTTGGGTAGGCTGATGACGTGCCCTTCGTCAAAGAAAACTTTCTCCGGCGGCTGTTCCAGTTCCTTCGGATTGTTCAGGAGATGCTGGAACAGATGGAGAAATTTGCTGTAGATCATCCCCGCGCAGATCCGTTCATCCGCCGTCACGCCGGCGGGAAGGAAGCGCTTGCGCACGGGCTGGCCGTCCCCGTCGAGGCCGACTGTCCGCTCAATGCTGCCGATGACCACAAACAGGGAGGTCGTGCCGAAATTGTAGATGTGGTGGTTCACGGGAGGCAGGCCGATGGAAGCGTTGTTGCTGAAGAACATCCCTGTGTGGAAAGGGCTTGCATCCAGCAGGAAACGGGGCATGAGCCCATAACGGTCAAGCCCTCTGGCGATCAGGACGATGGTGTTGGCGATGATCGGATTCTTCAGGACGTTGGCGACCTTCAGCGTGTTGTTGGAAGCGTTTCCCCTGCGCGTTTCCTCGATCGCGGCCTTGATGCGCAGGGCGGCGTCAAAGAGGGTGTCCGTCGGGTCGAACTTGCATTTGGCGACATTCTCCATGACGGATCCGTCGGCGGTGTCCTGCAGAACGACAAAGGACACGACGATGCTCTTCCTCGCGTAGAAGCGCTTGTTCGCGATGAAGCGGTTCAGCTCCGGCAGCTGGGAGATGGTCCTGACGTATGACGCGATAAAGACCTCCATGAAGGAGATCTTGAAGCCTTCCCTGGCCTTGTCCGCTGTAAACCGGGCAAGCATCTCATAGTCGATCCTATAGTTGAGCATCACCTGCGCGTCGCAGCGCATGGGCATCAGATAGGGCGTCAGCGCGATGATCGGGTCTATGTCTTTCACCAGGTATCCGTCAGGGCGTTTTCCAAACATTCAGTAGCCTCTGCTTCCGGTTGTTCTGTGCATCAAGAATGAGCGGATTATAGACGAAAAGGGGTTTTTTGTCAATTTCCTTTGTTTGACAGCAGGCGGGATGCGTTGTATACTCTGCAAAAAGCCCTGTCCACAGGAGCGGACAGCAAGGAGGAAGTTATGCCCCTAGTCAATTCCAGGGAAATGTTCAGACGCGCTTATGAAGGCGGCTATGCCATCGGCGCTTTCAACGTCAATAACATGGAGATCATCCAGGGCATCGTCGAGGGAGCCCAGGAAGAAAAAGCGCCCCTGATCCTGCAGGTGTCCGCCGGGGCGCGCAAATACGCCAACCACACCTATCTGATGAAGCTGATCGAGGCCGCGGTGGAGACCAGCAACCTGGACATCGTCGTCCACCTGGACCACGGCCCGGATTTTGAGACCTGCAAGTCCTGCATCGACGGCGGATTCACCTCGGTGATGATCGACGGCTCCCATCTGCCCTTTGATGAGAACATCGCCCTGACCCGCCGTGTGGTCGAATACGCCCATGATCGCGGCATCACCGTTGAAGGCGAACTGGGCCGGCTGGCCGGCGTTGAGGATGACGTCAAGGTCAAGGCCGAGGACTCCAGCTATACACGCCCGGAAGACGTGGAGGAGTTTGTCACCAGGACCGGCTGCGACAGCCTGGCCATTGCCATCGGCACCAGCCACGGCGCGTTCAAGTTCAAGGGCGAGCCCAAACTCCGCTTTGATATCCTGGAAGATGTCGGCCGCCGCCTGCCCGGCTTCCCCGTCGTGCTGCACGGCGCTTCCAGCGTCATCCCTGAGTATGTTCAGATGATCAACCGGTTCGGCGGGAAGATGGAAGGCGCCCAGGGCGTCCCGGAAGAGATGCTCCGTAAGGCGGCCAGCATGGCGGTATGCAAGATCAACATCGATTCTGACCTACGCCTCGCCTTTACCGGCGTGATCCGCAAGCATTTCGCAGAGCATCCGGATCATTTTGACCCGCGCCAGTACCTCAGCGACGCCCGCACGGCGCTCAAGGGCATGGTGCGCCACAAGATCGTCAACGTCCTGGGCTGCAACGGCAAAAACTGAACGTTTCTCCCCGGCGATTCTTCAACAGGAAGGGAGACTTCATGGAACTGAAAGGAAAGGTCGTTGTCGCCCAGGGGGGCGGCCCGACAGCGGTCATCAACCAATCCCTTGTCGGCGCGGTGCTGGAAAGCCGCAAGTTTCCGCAGATCACAAAAGTTTACGGCGCGATCGGCGGGGTGCGCGGCATCATCGACGAGGAGTTCATGGACCTGACCCAGGAGACCACCCACAACCTGGAACGTGTGGCCGTCACGCCGTCTTCCGCGCTCTCCTCCACCCGGGACAAACCGGACGGGAAGTACTGCGAGGAGATTTTCAAGGTCTTCCGCGCGCACGACGTGCGCTACTTCTTCTATATCGGGGGCAACGACTCCTCTGACACCGTGCGGATCGTCAACGAGCAGGCGGAGCAGTCAAACTATGAGTTCCGCGCTATCCACATCCCCAAGACCATCGACAATGACCTGATGGTGAATGACCACACGCCCGGGTATGCCTCCGCGGCGAAGTTCGTGGCCCAGAGCTTTATCGGCGTCAACCTGGACAACCGCGCGCTGCCCGGCGTGCACATCGTGGTGGTCATGGGCCGCCATGCCGGCTTTCTCACGGCGGCGTCGTCAGTTGCACACAAAAATCCCGACGACGGGCCCCATCTGGTCTACCTGCCGGAGCGGGCTTTTGACGTTGACAGTTTCCTGAAGGATGTCAAAGGGATGAATGACCGCTATGGCCGCTGCCTGGTCGCGGTGTCGGAAGGCATCCAGGATGACAAGGGCGTTCCGATCCTGTCCAAGCTGATGCAGACCGAGCGTGACGCGCACGGCAACGTCCAGCTTTCCGGCACAGGCGCGCTGGGTGAACAGCTGGCCAACCAGGTCAAGGAAAAGCTCGGCCTCAAGCGCGTGCGTTCCGACACGCTGGGCTATCTGCAGCGCTCCTTTATCGGCTGCGTTTCCGACGTCGACCAGCGAGAGGCGCGGGAGGTCGGGGAAAAGGCGGCGCAGTTTGCCATCTGGCATAACGTTGACGGCTCCATCGCCATTGTCCGCACGGGGGATTACTCCGTGGATTACAAGCTTGTGGATCTTAAGGAGATCGCGGCAAAGACCCGCCTGATGCCTGACGAGTTCATCAACAGGGAAGGCAACAACGTGACCGAGGCATTCACCCATTACCTCAGGCCGCTATTGGGGTCTGACATGCCGGAAGCCTCCAGGCTTCGCGCCCCGATCGTCCCCAAGATCCTGTTCAAATAATTGCTTTTCTGATACTGCAGGATGGCCCGGGTCATCCTGCGTTCTGATTTATGGAGGATACCTTGAGCAGCAGGAACAGGATCGCAGTGCTGACCAGCGGCGGCGACAGCCCGGGAATGAACGCGGCTGTGATGGAAGTGGCGCGTTTTGCGGCCAAGGCCGGCATGCCGCTGATCGGCATCAAGCGCGGATACAACGGGCTGATCGGCAAATACAGCCCGCAGGACAGCTATACGGAGATGTCCATCGACACGGTGCTGGACATTGCCGACCTACCGGGCACCTATCTGCGCACCGCCCGATGCGAGGAGTTCTACCAGCCCGAGTACCAGGAAAAGGCGGTGCGCTTCCTGCGCAGCATCAACGTGGCGGGGCTGGTGGTCATCGGCGGCGACGGTTCCTACAAGGGGGCCCAGCGGCTGTGTGAGCTGGGCATGCCCTGCATCGGCATTCCGGGCACGATCGACAACGACCTTGAATACTCGGAGACCTCCCTGGGGTTTGATACAGCGGTGAACGTCTGCATGGACGCCGTGCGCGCGATCCGCGCCACCTCAAGGTCCCACGACAGGCCTGCGGTGGTGGAGGTCATGGGCCGCAACTGCGGGGACATCGCGATGCAGACCGCAGTGTCTACCGGGTCTGAGGTCCTGATCGTCCCGGAAGTCAAAAACTGGAAGATCGATGACGTCGCAAAACGCCTGTCGGAGCTGCTCCGGCGCGGAAACACCCGCGCCACCGTCATCATCGCGGAGGGGGCCTATCAGACGATGAAGCCCTTTGATGTGTACCAATACCTGAAGGACTTCACCCAGGTTTTCCCGGGGGAAGGGATCTCAGCCAGACGGCTGGCCCATATCCTCAAATACAAAACAGGCATGGAAGTCAGGTACAACGTCATCGGATACGTCCAGCGCGGACATGAGCCTACCGCCCAGGACGCGGCTTTCGCCTTCGAGTCCGGCAGCATGGCGGTGGAACTGCTCAGGAACGGCATCGGGAACGAGGTCATCGGCATGCGCCGGGGACGTATCTTTCACATGCCCATTGACAAAGCGCTGAAGATCAGGCCGCGTTTCAAACGGCACATCTATCAGCTGGTCAACTCGCTGTGAGGAGGCGTTTGATCAGATGCGCCGACAATCAGCATCAGCCGGGGAACGCTCATTCTGACAGAATGAACAGTGTTTGACTGACGCGAAAAACCGGCTCTGCGATCAGACAGCAGAGCCGGTTTTCCGTTGTTTCTGGTCGGTTTTCTACTTGCCTTGAGGATCTGCCGGATCCAGCGGCACATAGACGATGTCCGTCAGGCGCCTGCCGCCTTTATAGGGCTTGTTGATGATCTCCCCGTTGAACCAAAGCACGGCGGACTGGCCGCCGTCCAGGTTGTAGGCGGTCTGGCACCCAAGCTCCTGCATGAACCGGCTCAACTGGATCAGGGTCATTCCCCGGCTGGCCTTGCTTCTGCCGTCCACCAGGACAAAGCAGTAATGCCCCGGCTGATAGTATCCCAGTGCGCTGCGCGGATTGGTCCCCCGGATCTTGGAATCAAAACCCGGGATCGCCTCGCCGTTTGAAAGAAGGGCCGGGCCAAAGAGGAAAGAATGCCAGAGGCCGTCATCCAGCACTTCCGAAAGATCCATCTCCCGGCGACGATAGGTCACCATCTGTCCGTCCGTCAGGATCAGGCAATTATCCCGCAGACTGTTGCCCTTTTTCATGAGGACCTCGCCGTTGGCCACAGCCAAACCAGCGCTGAGCAGGCTGGAGTAGTCCCCCGTCATCGCGAGAATGGCGTCTGATTCATTCGCGATGGTCTTGAGCGAGCGCATCTCGCCCTTCCATTTGCCCAGAGGGAAACCCCGCCGGAGGTAGGCTACGGAGGATACGTAGATGTCGGCGATCGTAACGTCAGAGGAAGACTCCTCATCCCGCACCCGCCTGATCTGAATAGCGATGTTCTCGCTCTGATAGCTGTCCTGCGTGATGACGGGAGATTCTCCGGAGGCGAGGAAGGTGCCCTCAGGCGCGTTCTCCCGGAGGTCCTTCAGAGTCGGTGAGGTCGTCTGCGCCTCATCTGCCAGGGACGGCAGGAAGATGAGGATCATCGCTGTCAGGAGGGCGAAAAATCTGATTGGTCTGGCTTGCATCTGCGGATTCCTTCCCTGCAGCCCGCGCGTGAAGGCCTTTCGGCAGGCTGAGCGTATTCTACCCCGCATGCGCCGCCCGCGCAAGGCTGAAATGAAAAGGCCGGGTCATTCTCCCGGCCTTTGGAACGCTGATCGGACTATATCAGCGATTCCCCGGTCATCTCTCCCGGTACCGGGATGTCCATCGCCTTGAGCATGGTCGGCGCGATGTCTGCCAGCCGCCCGCCCCCGCGAAGCGTCAGACCGACAAATTCTTTCCCGCAGGCGATAAAAGGAACGGGATTGGTCGTGTGCGCCGTGAAGGGGCCGCCAGTTTCGTAGTCAATCATCTGGTCGGCATTGCCGTGGTCGGCGGTCACAAAAGCGCGGCCGCCAAGCGTAAGGATCCGGTCGACCAGGAGCCCCACGTCCCTGTCAACTTCCTTCACGGCCTGGACGGCTGCCGGGATCACACCGGTGTGGCCGACCATGTCGCAGTTGGCGAAGTTGAGGACGGTGAAGTCGGGCGGGCCCTGCTCGATGACCTCGACCATCCGCTCGGCGATGGCGTAGGCGCTCATCTCGGGCTGCAGGTCGTAGGTGGCCACCTTGGGCGACGGGATCAGCACCCTGTCTTCCCCGGCATAGGACTTCTCGATCCCGCCGTTGAAGAAGAAGGTAACGTGCGGGTATTTCTGCGTTTCCGCGATGCGCACCTGCGTCAGTCCCAGCTCCGACAGATATTCGCCCATGGTGCCCTTGAGCGTCTCCGGCGGGTTGACGATCCTCAGGCCTTTGAAGGTCTCGTCATACTGGGTCATGGTGACGTACTGCAGCGGCAGGTACCCTTTAACGCGCTCAAAACCCCTGAAATCCTCCTGGATGAAGGCGCGGGTGATCTGCCGCATCCGGTCCGGGCGGAAATTGAAGCAGATGAGGCTGTCGCCGGCCTGAACGGTGCCGACAGGGATGCCGCCCTCTGTGATAACGGTGGGTTTTACGAACTCATCGGTGACGCCCGCGTCATAGCTGTCCAGCACCGCCTGGACAGGATCTTCGCTCTTTACGCCTTCGCCCAGCACCATCGCATCGTACCCCAGCCGGACCCGCTCCCAGATGTTGTCGCGGTCCATGCCCCAGTACCGCCCCTGTACGCTGGCGATCTTTCCGAGGCGAAGTTCGTTCAGCTTGTCCGTAAGTTCGCGGACGAAGCCGGCGCCGCTGTCCGGCGGCACGTCGCGCCCGTCCAGCAGGCAGTGGACGAACACCTTTGTCAGTCCTTTCATCTTGGCCATGTCCAGGAGCGCTTTCAGGTGCTCGATGTGGCTGTGCACCCCGCCGTCGGACAGGAGACCCATCAGGTGGAGCGCCTTGCCGCTCTTCAGCGCCTCGTCCATCGCCCAGTTGAGGGGTTCCTTTTTGAACAGTTTGCCGGACTGGATGTCCCGGGTGATCTGCATCAGCTCCTGATTGACGATCCGGCCTGCTCCGATGTTCAGATGCCCGACTTCCGAGTTGCCCATCTGTCCGGGAGGCAGCCCGACGTCAGGGCCGGAGGCTGAGAGCAGAACGTGCGGATATTTCTGCTTCAGCCGGTCTATGTTGGGCGTGCCCGCTTCCATGATCGCGTTGCCCAAAGGGTTGGGGTTATAGCCGAAACCATCCATGATGATCAGGGCGGTCAGTTTCTTGGTCACATTCGCTCCTTCGTCAGCAGTGCGGCATTGGCCGCCCTTATTTGCTGTAGTTCACGACCTGGGAAAAATCCGCCGCTTTCAGCGACGCGCCGCCGATCAGGCCGCCGTCGATCTCCGGCTGCGCCATCAGCCCCTTGACGTTCTTGGGGTTCATGCTTCCGCCGTACTGGATGCGCACCTTGTTGCTGACCCGCTTTCCGTATTTTGCCCGGATCGCCTCGCGGATGACCGCGATGGTCCCGTTCGCCTGTTCGTCCGTGGCGGTCAGCCCTGTGCCGATGGCCCAGACAGGCTCATAGGCGATGATGGTCTTGCTGACCTCATCCCCTGTCAGTCCCGTCAGCGCGATGAGCGTCTGATAGGTGACCAGCGTGTCGGTGTACCCGGCCTCACGCTGTTCCTTCTTCTCACCCACGCAGATGATGGGGATCAGCCCGCCCTGGACGGCGGCTTTCACGCGCAGGTTGACCGTCTCGTCGGTCTCTCCGAAGTACTGGCGCCGCTCGCTGTGGCCGATGATGACGTAATCCGCTCCGGCTTCCCTGAGCATGCCGGCGGACAGTTCGCCTGTGTAGGCGCCGGATTCCTTGTAGTGGACGTTCTGCGCGCCAAGTTTGATTTTGCTTCCGCGCAGGGCTTGCTTGGCCGCGGGCAGATCGACCGCCGGAACGCAGACGATCACCGTCGCTTCGGCATCCATGACCAGCGGCTTGAGTTCATTGATCAGGGCGGCCGCTTCCTTCGGCCCTTTGTTCATTTTCCAGTTACCGGCAATGACAGGTACGCGCATTGTTCCTCCATCTGTTCGGCAAGAAGCCGTCACACTGTTCTATTGCCCTGCTCAGCCGCAGGGAAAAGGGGCGGCCATGCACCGCCCCGCGCCTATTTGTCCTTCAGCGCTGCCACGCCGGGCAGTACAAGGCCTTCCAGGAACTCCAGCGATGCCCCGCCGCCTGTTGAGATGTGGCTGATCTTGTCTGCGTATCCCAACTGTGTGACAGCCGCCGCGGAGTCGCCCCCGCCGACGATGCTGATCGCCCCGCTCTCAGCCAGCGCCTGAGCGACTGCCTTTGTGCCATGAGCGAAGTTGGGCATTTCAAACACGCCCATCGGGCCGTTCCAGATAACCGTTTTGGCTTTCTTGATCGCCTCGGCGAAGGTCTTGCAGGTTTCAGGCCCGATGTCAAGCCCCTGCCAGCCGTCGGGGATGCTGCTGGTCGGCACGATCCGGGTGTTCGCGCCGTTGTCAAAACTGTCCGCCGCCACGGTATCCGCCGGCAGCAGGAGTTTGACGCCCTTCTCTTTGGCTTTCATCATCATGTCTTTGGCATATTCGACCCTGTCCTGCTCCAGCAGGCTGTTGCCGACCTTGCCGCCGGCGGCCACTGCGAAAGTGTAGGCCATACCGCCACCGATGATCAGGGTGTCCACCTTCTCCAGCAGGTTGTTGATGACCCCGAGCTTGTCGGAAACCTTGGCACCGCCCAGGATGGCGACAAACGGCCGGTCCGGGCTCTCCAGCGCTTTGCCCATGAACTGAAGTTCCTTTTCGATCAGGAATCCGGATACCGCGGGCAGGAAATGCGCGACCCCCTCTGTGCTGGCATGGGCGCGGTGTGCGGTACCAAACGCGTCGTTGACGTATACATCAGCATAGGAGGCAAGCTTCCTGGCGAAGGCCTCGTCGTTCTTTTCCTCTTCCTTATGAAAGCGCAGGTTCTCCAGCAGCAGGACCTCGCCGTCCTTCAGGGAGGCGACCAGGCTGTCCGCGTCGCTGCCGATCACGTCCTTGGCCATCTTGACTTCCTGTCCCAGCAGCTCGCCAAGGCGGGCTGCCACCAGGGCCAATGAATATTTCATGTTGAACTCGCCCTTGGGGCGGCCCAGATGGCTGCACAGAATGATCCGCGAGCCGGCTTCCATCAGATATCGGATGGTCGGAAGGGCGCCGATGATGCGGTTTTCATCGGTGATCTGCTTTGCTTCATCCATGGGAACGTTGAAATCGACCCGGACCAGGACCTTTTTGCCTTTCAGCTCTACGTCGCGCACGGTCATTTTGCTCATGGTTCTGCCTCCTGTTTTTCTTCTGATTCATTATCCTGATTGGACAGCATCGCAAGGATCCGCCTTCCGGCGCCCTCATCGACCACCAGTGCCCAGGGGGGATGCCACCGCACGCCGGCCAGGATGGCCTCCGCCTTTTTTTCTCCCGCCCCTGCCATGATGGACATCGCGCCGGGTTTGCCTGTCCCAACCTCGCTGGACAGGGAAGGGCTCTGATGGACGACGCGGCCGTTGATGTCATAAAACTCTCCCAGGGCTTCGCCGACCGCTCCTTCCTTCTGCAGCTGGCGGCGCAGAGTGAGGGACAGGCCGCGCCGCTGCGCCATGTCGGCAGAGCGGCCGACGCCATACAGGATGATGTCCGCGTTGCGCATCAGGGCCAGGGTCGCGCGCACACCGGGCAGCTTGATGGCCTTGCTCAGGGTCTCCTGATCCATTCCCTCCGGCAGGTGCATCAACCTGCAGTCGCCGCCGATCCGCTGGGCCAGTTCACCCGCGACGGCATCGGCCTGCATCTGGGCCATCCGGCCGAATCCGCCGCGTGCCGGCACCACCATCACGTGGCTGGCCGCAGGTGTCATGGCGCGGGCGACCTCGCTCATCGTACTGCCGCCGGATACCGCGATGATCATCCCGTCTTTCAGCACGCTTTCGACCACCTGAGCGGTCGCCCGTCCCAGGTCGATGAGCACGATGCGGTCCTGATCCGCGTCGCCGGGAACGACGGTCAGCTGCGGAATGCCCAGCTTGTCCTTCAGGTCTTTCTCCAGTTCATGGATGCCGCTGATGGACCTGCACAGGGAACGCACCTCGGGAAGGATCTTGATGCCGGCGGGGGACAGCATCATGCCGGTGGTGTTGAGCAGGATCAAGCCTTCCTCCTTGAGCGCTTCCGCGACGGCGCGCACCTCGCGCTCGGAAAGCTGCATCGACGCGGCCAGCGTCCGCCTGCCCACCGGACCGATCGCGTTGATCCTCTCCAGCAGCAGGGCGCGGCGGAAAATCTCCTCCACCTGGTTGGGCGCGATCCGCTTGAGCGTGGACCACTTCATTTCCTGCACGCTTCCAATCACCCTTTCCTTGCGGGTCAAAAACTGCCCACGCGGGATATTATACCCCAATCCCGGCGGATTATCAAGCGAACGACGTACCTTATATACATTGAGCGCGAAAGCAGAGTCGTGCCTCAGATAAGA
>CAZVSG010000032.1:0-21239 GCA_964629345.1 uncultured Christensenella sp.
GGCCGCGGCTTGGATGCTTCCAGCGTCAGGGCTTCTGGCAGTATCACGCTTTCTTCCTGATCATAGCGCAGCGAGCCGGTGGCGATGATATTCCGGATGATGCTGCCCTTCATCAGCGTGACCTCGGTATATGCGGGCGCTGCGTCTGTCGGCGCAACGGTTGATGACGCGCCCGCTGACGCCGGGTGAAGGACCATCACAGCAAGAACCAGCGCGCATGTCATTCCAAGTCGCCTCATATCAAATCCCCCTTACGGTCCGTTTCTTTGTCCGGCTGACTGCGCGTGCTGACCGATGCCGCAGAAGACATGCTTCTCAGACTTTGATGGCCTTCCCGTATCCAGCCGGCCTGCTTCTGTATTGTACTAAGTGCCCTTTAACAAATCATAAATAAAATATGAACGTTCTTCTTATTCTTCGTCATTGTCCTGCCGCCGGTCGATCCGCTGACGGATGGTCTGCTAAATCTCATGCCGTGCGCAGCATGATTTCAAACGAGGTGATGCCGACGCTCCGGGCGGAAACCGTGCCGCCGGAATGCTCCGTGACCGCTGTGGCGACGGATACTACTCATTCACAAAATGACCTGTTGATATGGCAAGACCCGCTTCAAATCGAGGCGGGTCCTGCTGCAGGATCACGGATTTCGTTTATTCTATCCCAATGACGGATCGCTTTTCATGTTTGAAATGATCGCCGATGCTGATGATGCACAGCGTTGTTCAGGTACTTGGCGGTTTGGAGGACTCCGCTCATTTTTCGTCTTTCTTCCTCCTGTGTTTGGGGGCATGAACGGACGGGTCGTCAAAGGCGTCGGCCAGATCACAGCCATTGGCGTCGGTACAGCTGCGTTCATAGTCCCTGGGCTGTACAGGGCTGTCCTGCCAGGTTTCCTTAGGGTTTATGTGTTTCCCCGCATGCAGCCCCGGATTCAAGGCATTCTGCGCAGGCAGGTCGTGCTGGAAAAAGGGCGGCAAAGAATTTGTGAACAGAATGAACCTCTCCTTTCAAGTTTTGCAGCCGTTGGGTGGACAGGTCTTATCAGTACCGATCAAGCAGCCAGTCGCAGTCGTCATGCATCAAGCGTTTCGCACCGATTATACCCGCCCGCAGGTCGTTTGGATAAGCTTCAGCGGCAAGAAAAAATACAGATGCAAGGCTCTGTGTGGTAAGATATGGATCGCGGGACCATCATCAGCCGTTCGGGACCGGCTATAAAACGATCATTGACCATGATACGGATAGAAGGATCGGGAGGAGTGCCGGGTGGAGATACATATCCCCGTTTCAGTGAAAGAACCGAACCCTCTCCCTATGGGCGGCCTTGATGCCGCCGGAAACAGGTACGGAGTGAACACAAGGTACCTGACAAAGAACGGGACGGCTTTTCTGCCCGTGATGGGCGAGATCCATTTTTCACGGGTGAACGAATCCTTGTGGCGGGAAGCGCTGGCAAAAATGCGCGCAGGCGGCATCGGCATCATCGCGACCTATGTGTTTTGGATCCATCACGAAGAGCGTATCGGCGAGTGGAACTTCTGGGCGCAGCGAAACCTGCGGAACTTCCTGCTGATCTGTCAGGAGATGCGGCTGCCTGTCTGGCTGCGCGTCGGCCCCTGGTGTCACGGCGAGTGCAGAAACGGCGGTTTTCCCGATTGGCTGGTTGAAGACAGGAATATCGTTCCGCGGACAAATGATCCAAACTACCTCCTGCACGTGGCGCGGTATTTTGACCAGCTGGCCAAACAGTGTTCCGGTCTGACGGCAAAGGACGGCGGACCTGTCCTAGGGATTCAGATCGAAAATGAATACGGCCACGCAGGCGGTCCCAGGGACCCGGCTGAGGGATCTGTCCATCTTCGCACGCTGAAAGACATGCTCATCTCCCGCGGTCTGACCGTTCCGTACTGTACCGCGACTGCCTGGGGCGGGGCCTACGTGCTTTTCGGAGAGACGCTCCCCGTACAGGGCGGCTATGTTGACGAACCGTGGGCCGGGCATAGCAGCGAACTGCCCGCCAGCCGAAACTTCCTCTTCACGCTTCATCATAGCGAACTCGCCTCCGGATCAGAGCAAAAGATGCAAAAGCATGAGGGGGCGGACGATCCCGCCGCGGATCATCCTTTCCTGACAAGCGAGCTGGGCGGCGGACTGCAGGTAACGGCCCGGCGGCGTACCTACCCATGGGCTGAGGATATCTTTGCCCAGGCCCTTTGCATGCTCGGATCCGGAGCGAATCTGCTGGGATATTACATGTTCCATGGGGGAACCAACCCTGAGGGCGAATATTCCACGCTCCAGGAGTCCGTGGCCACCGGTTCTCCCAACGATCATCCTGTCATGAGCTATGACTTCCAGGCCTGTATCCGCGAGAACGGACAGTTGAATGAAAGTTTTCATCGTCTGCGGACGCTGCATCTGATGATACAGGATTTCGGCGCGCTGATCGCGCCCTCCATCCCTGTATTCGTATCACAGCCGGAGACGCCGGATGACATGGATACCCCGCGCGTGAGCGTACGCCACAATTTTCAGGCAGGCTGCGGATTTGTGTTTATCAACAACCACCAGCGAAAGCGCGCCATGAAACCAATAGAGAATCTGTGCCTTTCCCTCAGCGGCGGTTATCAGGCTGCAATCAAGGAGATCCGTGTCCCAAGCAGCGCGGGCGCGATCCTCCCATACGGGCTGAAGCTTCCAGGAGGAACGCTGGAATGGACGAACGCCACGCTGCTCTGTCAGCTGGGCGGGCGCACCTTCTTTTACACGGATGAAGAAGCGGTCTACGTGATGCGGGAAGGCAGGGCGGATATCATCACGCTGACGGGCGCGCAGGCATTCAGAACCTGGCGGTTTGGCCAGAAGCTCTATATCACGGACGCGGCGCTGTATGAACTGGACGGCGTCCTGTACGCGCTTTCCGTCAGGGAGACGGAAACGCTGAGCATCTTCTCCTCCGCCGGGGAGAGCGAGAAGGTGACCCTTTCCTTTCCGACACAGAAGGAGCCGTCCGTCCTGACAGAAAAGGAAGAGGCGGCGTATACGATCACCATCGATGAAGTCCCGCCTTGCCATGAAGCCTACCTGTCGCTGCCCTTCGCGGGTGACCGGGCGGAAGTGCACCTTGGGGGCAGGTTGATCGCCGACTGGTTCCAGACAGGAGAAACCTGGCAGCTCCCCTTGAAGCGTTTTGGCTTTCCAAAAGTGCTGACAGTGAAGGTCTATCCGTCACGCGGAGGCGTTTATTTCGACCTGCCGCATCAAACAGGATGCCGGCTGGGAAGTCCCCGGGTGCTCCTGGAACAAAGACTGGAAATCAGAGCCTGATGCGGCATGTCAGATTTTGGAGGTGATTTCGTGGAAAGCCGTTCAGAAGACCCGCTGTCCATCAGAGGCGGGCATGCGATGAAATTTGAGGATCTCCTGGCCAGGCTGTCCAATCCGGCAAGAAGAGGACTTGAGCAAACGGGCATCACTGATTTTGACAAGCTGGCGTCGCTGAGCAAAAAGGAGTTGCTGTCGATCCACGGCATAGGGCCAAAGGCGCTGCCTGTTGTCAATGAGTTCCTCCAACAGCTGGGGTTGAAACCGCGGGATTGACCTGCACTTACGTTTCAACAGCGTGATAATGCATTTTCATCCCAATTCATGTCGCATAGCGACATGGATTCCAGTATAAGGTACGCCGTTTTATTGACAAAGCAATGCTGCTGTGCCATTATTCCCTCAGGAAACATTGCCGCCGCGCAATAACTCCAGTTCAACGCTGCGCGATTATTTATATAGCCGCTGAACTGCGGCAGAATGGAGATCAGATGAAAGCATCCCGTCTGTTGGTATCCAAAGCTGTGATTCCTGTTATTGTTATTTGTATCCTGATGGCAGGTCTTCCTCCTTCATCCGCTCAGGCCGTCTCAGACAGCGTCACTCAAGGCTATGAGGCCACGGTCAGAGCGGCAAGGGAAGCGGTGGCAAAACAGCTGGACAGCGGCGTCCCGTCCAGCGCGACGGCAGCCGTGATGGTGGACGGCAGGATCGTTTATGCTGAGGGATTCGGGCTCAGGGACCGCGGCCAGAACCTTCCGGTGGATCCGCAGACCCAGTTCAACATGGGTTCCGTCAGCAAGATCTTCACCGCCGCCGCCATCCTTGTTTTGGCGCAGGAGGAAATGCTTTCCCTTGACGATCCTGTGACAGACTACCTTTCAGACTTTTCAATGGCTGATCCCAGGTACAAGGACATCACTGTCCGCATGCTGCTCAATCACACATCGGGCTTTCAGGGGACAAATGCCAAGGACGGCTTCACGTCAGCCAAAAACAGGAACTACGTCGCAGAAACCCTGGAGAGGCTGAAAACCGGCAGCCTGATGAATGACCCCGGGACAATCAGCATATACTGCAACGACGGGTTCACGGTTGCCGAAGCGGTCATCGAGCGCGTTTCCGGCAAAAGCTTTGCGGAGTTTCTTCAGGAGAAGGTTTTTGACAGGCTCGGCCTTGAAAACACAAGCGCGTACTACAAGGAGGGGAACCAGAACATCGCAAGGGTGTATCAGGGCGGCAGTCATGATCCCCTGCCTGTCGAATACGTCAATATCCTCGGTTCCGGCGGATTGTCCACCACGGCGGTGGATCTGTGCAGATTCGGGGAGATCCTTCAATCGGAAACGGTGTTGCGTCAAGCCATGCTCGGCGAGTATACCAAACCCCAATACGGGCCGCTGACCGTTCCGGCAGGAGAGCCCCTGTTCAACGTCGGATTGGGCTGGGACTACGTACAAGTCAATCAGTTCAAGTCCCAGGGCATTGACGTGCTGGCAAAGAACGGCGGGACCCTTCAGTACTTCTCGCAGCTCTACGTGCTGCCCAAAGAGCGCATCAGTGTCGCGGTGATCTTCGCCGGACCCGCGGATCCTGCCGCTGTAACGGATGCCATCCTGTGGGCCTTGCTGGAGGAAAAGGGCATTGCGCAGAAACCGGCGCCCGCCGCACCCCCTGAGGATGCCGGGGTTCCGGACATCATGAAGGGCTTTGAAGGTTTCTATGCCTCAGGCAACAGCATCTCGAAAATGGAGATTTCAGGAGATCAAAAGGGAGCCGTGCTCCTGAACTGGAACGGTGAGACGTTTGAGCCCCATGCCGTTCTTTTATATAAAGAGGACGGCAGATTCTACTCGCCGGAGGGCAACAGCTATTCCTTTGCAGAAACCTTAGGGGGAGGGGTGATGATGGTCCATCCCGGCAGCTCAGACGCCGGATTTGTGACCCATGAAAAACTGAAAAAAGGCAATGATGTGGACACCGCCGCGTTTTCAGGAAAGGTATGGGTTCCCGTCAACATGAGCCCTTATGATCTCCCCTCGGCAATGCTTCAGACGGCCGCCTTCCCTGAAGTGCCGGGATATATCCTTGTCAATGACGGAGCAACGTATACCCCCCTGGCATTGAAGAGCCCGACTGATACCTGGCTGTCCTTCCATTATCTGAGAGACCAGCCAGAATTCCATCTTGACAACGTTGACGGAGAGATGCTGCTGGAAAATTACGGATATGTTTACGCCGAGGCCTCCGCGCTTCCGGTCGCCGCAGCGGGTGACACGATCCGGATCGATCCGGACGGGCAAAACAAGGCCTTCAGGATGGAAACCGACGCAGATGTTCGTTTCACGATTCCGGAGGGCGGAAGGATCGTTGTATTTGGTCCAAAACTCAGCCTGCTCTATGACAGCCTGAGCTCGGGCAGTCAGGAAGTCCGTGCAGAAGCAGGGTCCTGTCTCCTGGCCATCGGTCAGCCGGAAGACACGTTTGAAGTGATCCCTGCTGAATGACCGTTTGATTCATCTGTTCATAGATACATTCATCGCTGGACCGTCAGGGAAATGAAAGGGTGAACATTGTTTCGGCGGAAAACCGGCCGTATTGAAACACAATGACAAAACATCCGGAAATGGTAGGGAAGACCCGCTTCACGCAAGGCGGGTCTTCCTGTTCTGTCATTGATTACCTTCATTTTCTCCTAAATGAATGATTAAACGCACCGATGGGACGGGGATTTTTCTTGGCTTCGTTCAAAGGAAAGCGTGAAGTGCTCCGTATTGGCGTGAAAATGCATTCTCATCCCTGTCTGTGCCGCATAGCGACATGGATTGCAGTATAGGATCCAGATTCACAGTCCCTTGTGATCGATTCCGGCGCTCAAACGTTCAGCCTTGAAACAGCGTGCTTGTATTGTTTTCCCTTCCCGGCGGACCTCACCCGATCAACGGAGAAATTGGCTGGAGCGGTACGGTCAAAAGCTTGCCGTCCTTGACAAATCAACAAACATCGGGTATAGGTTAATCACAGTTGGTTTCTTTGATAGATTTCTGAACGGAAGCGGGTTTTCTATCCATATATTGAGCTGACCGGCATCAACGCGGCGCGATGCTCAGGCAAGATAAGCAACAGCCCCCTGTGTACAGCCCGGGACACTGGGCTCCCATATAAAGCCACTGCCTACAAGACGAAAGGAAGGAACACCGCATGAAAAGAATCCTCAGCCTTCTGACCGCCCTTTTTCTGCTGGCAGCGATGCTGCCCGCCGCCGCGTCCATCTATGACCCGGACGCCGTCATCATGTACGTGGTGACCCCCGATGGCAACAAGCTGAACATGCGCGAGCAGCCTGATCCGAACGCCAAGGTATTGACCAAGATACCCTACGGTGCTGAGGTCACTGTGTACTCGGATTTCCTCGGCATGGTGTGGTACCACATCCAGTACGGCATGTTCAACGGCTATGTGAAAACGGAGTTTCTCACAGACCGCCATCCAAAGCCCTTCATCACGCCCACGCCCAAGCCCACCGCAAAGCCTACGCAGAAGCCCACCCCCACCCCCACGCCCTCCCCGGCGGAGCTGATTGCCCGGGAGATCCAGGCCGCCCGCAGCCTGGGCCTTGTGCCCCAGGGGATGCTGTCTGAAGGAAACGTCTCCTGGCAGGAGCTGGATGGCCTGCTTACCAATGCCGTCCGCCTGAAATCAAAGAACTCCGCCGCCATCAGAAGCCACGTTTACCTCACCCTGGAAGAATACCAGGCCGCCAACGCCGGCGCTCAGTTCAACATCGTGCTGCGCGGCGTGGCAGCGGCAGAGATGTACGGCGCACTGATCGATATGGGCGAGGAAAACCCCGCGATGAACCACTCCCATGACCCCTATATTGCCGATGCCGCTGACGTCGTTTTGGCCCAGGAGTACGCAGGTGTGGCGGCTGCCGCAGGCAGTTCGGACTGGCGCCGGCTTCCCCTGCTGGACATGGTGATCACCGTGCTTGACCATGCGGACGCCGGTTCCGGGCACCCTGTGATGAGCCTTGACGCGGAACATCTTTTCCTCCCCACCCATCCCCTGACCCGGACAGACGCCATTCTGGGCGTGTACCGCCTCTATCACTCCTTCTACGCCGGCATCGGCACAGTCCTGGTGACCCACAGCCGCCAGGTCAACCTGCGGGCGGAACCCTCCATGAAGGCGGACATCGTCGGCAAAGCGGATCCCGGCAACATCTATGAAGTCGTGGGCATTCCGTCCAATGGCTGGTATCAGATCATGCTGCCAAACGGCACCACCGTCTACATCGCCGCCGGCATGGTCTCCTTTACGATGAACTGAAGCCCCGGCTTCTGCCCGGCTACCGGTCTGTTCCGGTGGCTCTTCTTTGGGGCCGGTTCATTTGACAGATCCTTTCTCACGTGTACTGGATTGCCCATGGAATGAACTGATTTGGCTTGCAATCGATCAAAGAGGAGCAATCACATGAAAACCCTGCGAATTCTTCTGGTATTGGCACTGATGACGTCAATGCTCTCCTCCGCCGCCCTGGCGGAGATGACGGGCCTGGCCAACCCCATCCACGAGGCCACCCGCCAGGAAGCGGAGGAGGCGGCCGGTGAATGGTTTTACCTGCCCCCGCTGCCCGAAGGGGTTGATGACGCCGATTACAGCTACATCGACACCCCTGAAAGTGATCCTGACGGCATGGTCATCGCCCAGGCGTCGTTCGTCTATCAGGGGGCGCGCTGCTTGCTTCGCGGCGCCTTTACAGACGAGCTTGTGGATTTTTCCGGCATGTACCATGACTGGGCCTTTGACCGGGAGATGCGCATCGGCGTTTTCCACGGCCGGGTGATGTATGTTGACGGCGGCCCGGGGGTTGCCCAGTGGTATGACGTCCTTCAGGGTTCGACCTACTCCGTCTCCATGGAAGAGGGAGCGTCACTGGAAAAGATGATGGTGCTGGCCAATGACATGGCCGAGTGGCAGTATGAGGAGCCCCCCGAAGTACCCGGCGAGGACCTTGAGGGTATCGTGCTGCCCAATCTGGGATGGGCAGAGAGATCAGACGGCCAGGCGGTGACCGAAGCCCTGGGTTTCCCCCTAGAAACGCCCCAGGGCGCTGATGACCCGCAGTATTACCTCTACGCCCGCAGCGGTCCTTCGTACCTGGCGGCTGTCCGGTATGAGGCGGAAGGCATGCAGCAGGTCTGCTGGGCACGCAAAGGTGAAAAGCCCTTTGAACCCTCCGGAGTGCCCCATCCCTGGGCCAGATGGGAAACCGCGGCGCTTGGGCCCTTTGAGGCGATCCTAAGCTATATTCCGGGAGGGGAGGGACTGATCACCTGGTTTGATCAGGATGCGGGCATCAACCGCGCCGTCGCCGTGACGGCGGACGCGTCTTCAGAAACACTGACAGCGGCGGCGGCGCCCTTCATCCGATAGCAAAGCAAAGCTCAAACAGCCCTCTGTGAAAAACTGGAGGGCTTTTATTTGCAAAACGAAAAGGCTTGCTGAGCGTCGGGCAGGCAGCGCCATCCCCTTCTGTCAGCCCGGAATGGAAGTACGGGCACTGGGTTGATCCCCTGCTTACAGGGATGGCCGAGGACGTCCTGCCGGAAGAGAACTCTGCCGACTTCGGCCGGGGACGCCGGGGCAGTTGTCTGATTACTTCTGGATCTCCGCTTCCATCATCGCGTCATAGGACGAATCCGGCGCGTCGGAACCGCCGTCCGACAGGGTCGACAGCATGTAGGCCGTCAGGCCTTTTGCGAACAGCTCATCGGCGTCCTGAAGCGCTTTGCCGGCAATGCCGGCGAACAGCTCGCTGGCGGCCTCCGCGGAGCTGCCCGCGGCCAGATAAGCGGCGTCGCGTTCCTCCACTCCGGCGATCAGCTGCCCCTCCGTGTGTTTCCAGTGGGCACGGACCTCCGCGCCAAATCCATCACGGTCATTGACAGCAAAGGCGGAAACCCTGCGGAACTTGAAGTAGGCGCTGTTCTCTTCATAGTCTGCAACGTCCAGCGTGAAAGCGCCGGGCAGCGGATCCGTATTCCAGTATAACGGCAGGAATACGCTCATCTCCGGGTTGGCCAGCGCCACCCACATGACGTTTGGTTTTTCCGGGCGCATCCAGAAAACGTGTGCTTCGGCTGTCCGGTTGATGCCGATCGCGCGGATCCCCGGGTTCCTGTTGACGTCGTAGCGCGTGCCTTCATACCGCCAGCGCAGAAGGTCCATTACGTCTTCCAGCGCGATCTTTTGATCGGGCTTCACCGCGAAGCCGTAGGAGGCGTTGACGTCGTATTCCCCGGTTTGCGCGGGGCTGAACATCCTCCGACCGGCCCAAACCCTGATCTGGCTGTAGTTTCTTTTGGGTCCGCAGTAGGTGAGAGCGGTGTCAACAAGGCCGTCCTGCATGTGGAGGAAGCCGTTGTCACGGGCCAGTGAAACAAAGTCCGGCGAGACGATCACGTTCTCCCTGTCCTCCACGTCAATTGGGCCGATCAGGCCGTCATTGCCGACGACCGTATAGCAATCCTCCGGGAACCGGACGGCAGCCCACTGGTGACCGCTGTATATTTCCATGTACCATATGGCGTCCTCATCGGCAAAGGCCACGGCGTTGCCCTCAGCGCTGCCGTACTGACCGATCAGCTCACCCAGCCTGACGACCCCTTCAAGCGCCGTTTTAACGTATGGCATCACCAGCGAGGGGATCGCGCTCTCAGAAATCCCGTTTCCGATCAGCGGATCCGCTGCCAGCGCGGCTTCGCTGCCATAAATGCTTTCCGTCGCTGTCAGGCATACGCCGTGCGCGTTGACAGCCGCCTCTTCCCATCGCCCCGGGTTGAGAGCCTGGGCTTCGGGGATGCACAGGTAGCCGACGCCTGTGCCGGGAAGGCTGAGGGTCAGCCCAGTATAAGCGTCGGTGAAGGGGATGTCCGCTTCACCGGAGATTTCCGGCATGAATTCCAGCTTTTTGACCGCCAGGCCATGGTTGTCCTCCGTCCTGCCAAAGATGCGGCTTCCGTCCGCGCTGGCATCTCGCCCGACGATGATGGTCGTGCAGGCATTCGCAAAAAACGGGAGGGTGACCAGCAGGCAGCAGACCAAAACCAGACAGAGCGCATTCTTCATGAATGTCAGTCTCCTTCCGCTTGACCGGGACAGGCAACAGAACGGAAGATCATTGTCCAGACAGCAAGTGCGGTCCATCCATCCGTCCGCGCTGACCGGGGATCCCCGGGGAGAACGATGGGCCGCATCAAAGCGCCTGGATCACGGGATAGACCAGACCCATCAGCATCAGCAGCGTTATCATCGGCCGGTTGATGTTCTGCCATCGGTAGTTCCTGTTCTTTACCGCATCCCTCGCATGATTGATTCCTGATAAAAGGAAGAACAGGCAAAAAACGAAAAGAACCGTCAGTTCGGCAAAAAGCCCCCAATTGGCAAAATAAACAAGGAACGCCGCCGCTGCGAACGAGAGCATCGCAAAAGCCGATTGTTTCTGGTAATTGCTGCCGGTTTCAAATCCTTTGCCTTCTGCTGACTGCCTGGAAAAGAACAGGCCCTCCAGCCCGCTTGTTCCGGCAACGGCCGGTATAAGGATCGGAACCATGAAGTGGATCTGAGACAAGGGTTCGTATGTTTCGCCGGAAAATCCAATTTGATATCCGAAAAAGAAAGCGATGCCCACGGCGGCTATTCTCAGAATATCCAGAACCAGCAGAGCTTTTTTCAAAAAACACCCCCTATCAATGAGTACCGGAACCCAGATATCTTATGCCCGGTTGCCGGCTAGGGACCGATTTCATCATCAGCCTGCACAGATCAAGATCGGGCAGAAACACTCCCGAATACCAGCTTCCGCGGGTCTGTATCCGTTCGTTTTATGTGCAAGACTGCAAAGGCCAATCATCGATATGACCAATCATTCTTTGGCTAAGCTGTGCGTCTGCCTCCAGTCATCATCCAGAATACCGAGTCAGATATGACACCGGATGAGCATGAATGTCCCTTCTTTGGCTTGCCGACATCTTATCATATCCCGGCACGGCGCTCAAGGGTGCGGCGTACCTTTCATACAATGAGCGTGAAATCAGAGCCGTGCCTCAGATAAAAATGGACCCGAAAGCAGTATGGTCAATAGATGGCAGGAATACCGCCGCCTTTACATCAGGGGGGATTCGCTGTATCCTGTGAAAGGCAAAACGGGAGAGGAAAGGGAGCAGAGGATGTCACAAGGCCCCTGGCAGGAGCAAAATCCAGGCGTTCCGCAAAACGGCAGCGCTCCGGCGCCCCAATGGAACCAGGGTCAGATCCCGCCTGCTCCTCCCGCATGGACCGCACCGGATCCGGACGGCTACTTCACCCCCGTTCCTCCCCAGGCCAATCCGCAGGCTGCGCCCGTTTTCGATGCGCCTCCCCCCTATACCAACCCTATCAACAGTTTCATCCCGCCGCAGGAACCTGCCGGATCGCTGGATGACGAGCCGCCGGACGACAGGATGATTTTCCGCGCCCCTCCAAAGCAGCGCGGAATGCTGACGTGGCTGTACGTCGGCCTTGCCGCTTTGGTCCTCGTCCTTGCCGCGCTCGCCATCAGCCAGTTTTATGGACGGCGGGAAGATAATACGGCCATCGTCACGATCTCCGAGCAGGGGACGACGTTCTCCGGCCAGACCCTGATCGTCAGGAACGAGTCAGTTTTCCAGCAGGAGAACGTATCCGACGTGCGCTACCTCGCCGAGGAGGGCAAGGCTGTCTCCAGGGGCGACCCGGTCTGCACGGTGTACACCTCCGGTTTCTCCATCAGGGAGTTGGAAAGGCTGCAGAGCTACCGCACCCAGATCAAGGATTACCACAAGGTGCTGCTCAGCTCCTCCACGACGCCGGACGCGCAGCTGGCAAGGCTTGAGACAATGGTTTTGGAACGTGCGCAGGAGACCCAGGCGCTGGTTCGCGGCGCGCAGGGGAACCTGCTCAATCAGGAGGCTTTGCTGAAGGAGGCCATCAACGCCAGGCACTCCTACCTGAAGCAGAAATACATCGAGGACACGAAGCTGACCAGGCTGTATGACAATGAGAACAGCCAGCTGCAGCGCATCGAGACCTGGACCAAGCAGTTCTCCGCCATGGACAACGGCATCGTCAGTTTCTATACCGATGGCTTTGAAGGCGCGCTGAACGCCGCCAGCTTTCAGCAATACAGCCCCCAGGAAGTCCGCAGCATGCTCTCCGGGCAGGTGCCGGATATCGCAAGCCGGCCCAAAAACGCGATGGACATCTTCCGCCTGGTGCGCCAGTACGACTGGGGCGCGCTGATGCTGGCCGACGATCTGAACTGGAACCCGGTCGTCGGCGAAAAATACAGGATGCTGATCGAAAGCTTTGAAAGCACCACGGTGAACGTGACCGTTGAGTCCGTCACGCGCGCGGGCGGGGAAATGCTGGTGCGCCTGAAAGCGGACAGCGCGGTGGATCCTATCCTTTACATCCGCTCAGCCCGCGTGCAGCTGTCCAAATCAGTCATCACCTACGCCGTCCCGGCTTCTGCCATCATCAACCAGGACGGAGTCATCGGCGTTGTGGTCCAATACAGGGAGGGTCCCTATCTGGTGCCTGTGGATATCGTCAGTCAGGACGCCACCCAGGCGCACGTCGTACCGCTGTATCCAGGCCACCTGTATGAAGGGCTGGTCGTCAGGCTGTTTTAGCCCCTCGGGCGGCCCGGCTTGCACGGCCATAGCGATTCCGCTATACTGAACGAAATGATCAACGATCCGGTTCCCCTGGAACCGCGGGAGGGCTCCTAATGGATTTGCGAAGCATGGTTGGACGCGCGTCTGACAGGATCAGGACTGTCTTCAGCAGGGACAACAGCTTCTTTTACGGCACAGGCGGGCAGAATGAAGCATCTGCCGCTGAGCAGGATCCGCGGCAGACGGCCCCCACCCAGGGTGTCTATCCCAACACCTACCAGCAAGCGCCCTACAGCCAGCAGCAAGGCGCTTACCAGGCTGCGCAGCCTGTTTATCAGCAGCCTGTCCAGCAGGGCGCATATCCTTATCAGCCGCAGCCGGCACAGGCATATGCCGCGGGCAACCCGCAGCAAGCCTGGCAAGGGCCTCAGGCTTATCAGCAGCAGTACGCACAGCCCTATCAGCAGCCTTCCTCCCCGCAGCAGATGCAGCTCAACCAGATGCAGGGGGAAAACGTCACGCGGAACCGCCGCGCCGCCCAGCACGTACAGGAACAGCCGCAGCAGCAGGACAACATCGTTCACTTTCCCGGTGCTCCCGCGCCGGAGCCTGAACGGCCAAAGGTGGATGCCTACGTCGTCAATATCACCAATATCACCGGATGCAGGCAAGCCATGTCCTGCCTGCGCAAGGGGCAGTGCACCCTGGTCGTGATGGACCAGCTGGTGGACAAGGCGGAGGTGCGCCGTTATGTGGATATGCTCAACGGCGCCTGCTTTGCCCTGGGGGGCACGATGACGCGTCTGTCGCTCAAGGTCGGCTTCTACCTTCTTGCCCCCAGCGGCATGATGGTCTACACGGACCCGCTGACCGCCAGCGCGAACATGCAGCAAGTCAGACCCGTAACCCCCCAGCAAGCCGCGGTCCAGCAGCCATGGGCCTCCCAGGGCAATCCGGCCCCCCAGGCTGACATGGAATACCAGGCGCAGTCCTATCAGCAGCCGGCTCAGCCGGTCTATCAGCCCCAGGCGTACGCGCAGCCCGGCCCCTACGCCCCTGCCCAGGCCGCCTATGCCCCGCCCGCGCAGTTCCAGGGCAGCGTCACAAATGAGTTTGAGCGTTACGTGCTGTAACAATGGTTGGTTGTAACCTGTGATCGAAGGGAGAAAGAGCATGGCCATCACCGTCACCATGATCGAGGAAAAAGAATTCAAGAAGACCGTCCGCGGATATGATCCCCTGGAAGTGGACGAGTTCCTTGACGCGATCTGCGATGAAATGGAAAGCCTGAACGCGACCATCCAGCAGCTTCGCGATCAATTGAAGCAGCAGCAGACCGCCGCCCCCTATATGCCGGCGGTTTCCGCGCCGCCGCTCCCGCTGGCCTCCCTCGCTCCCGCGCCGGTGAGCGAGCCCGCGGTCCCCAGCGACCTGAAGACAGCAAAACTCCTGCTTGAAAAAACACAGAAAGCCTGTGATGAGGTCATCGCGGCGGCAAACAAGCGTTCAGAAGAGATCATGAAACAGGCTGTCGCCGCGAACCCTGATCCGGAAGTCATGGACCTGGAGACCAGGAAAAAGGCGCTGAAAACAGAGATCGAAGCGTTGGAAGCGGAGGCGCAGAAGTTCAGGCAGCGCTTCCAGACCATGCTGAAAGATCAGATCGACATCCTTGATTCGGAATTGTCCTGATATGAGACTGGGTGCACTGGAAGCCGGAGGGACCAAGATGGTCCTGGGGGTATTCGACGGCAGAATGAAGCTGCTGGCGCAGACCAGCATCCCGACCAAAACGCCGGCGGAGACCCTCCCCCGGATCATCGAATTCTTTGCCGGTCAGAAGATCACTTCCCTCGGCATCGCGGCCTTCGGGCCTGTCAACGTGCGCGCGGAGTCCGCGGATTACGGAACCATTCTCAACACGCCCAAGCTCGCCTGGCAGAAATACCCTTTGCTGAAAACGCTCAGCGAGGGGTTGGGGGTTCCCTGCCGGCTGGATACTGACGTCAATGCCGCGGCCCTGGCTGAATCCATGATGGGCGCAGCCAAGGGGCTGAAAAACTGCCTTTACTTCACCGTCGGCACCGGCATCGGGGGAGGCCTGTATGCAGAAGGGCAGCTGATCCACGGCTTGCTGCACCCAGAATGGGGCCACGTCCTGC
Source organism: uncultured Christensenella sp. (assembly GCA_964629345.1). Lineage (GTDB taxonomy): Bacteria > Bacillota > Clostridia > Christensenellales > Aristaeellaceae > UBA6115. The sequence continues at coordinate 15,188 of CAZVSG010000032.1, forward strand.
TCGCAAGGCATGAGGAAGACCCCCTGCTGCACGGAGTATGCCCCTATCACCCCAACTGCGCTGAAGGATTCGCGGCCGGGCCTTCGATCCAGGCGCGCTGGGGCGTTCCGGCCAAAGATCTGCCGGAGGACCACCGCGGATGGGACATTGAAGCATATTATCTCGCGCAGCTTTGCGCCGATGCGCTGATGACGGTCTCCCCGGAAGCGATCCTGCTGGGCGGCGGCGTCATGCACAGCGGGGAGCTCATCGTACGCGTCCGTCAGCACTTCCTTCGCCTGGTGAACGGATACATCGACCAGGATACCCTGCCGGAGATGACCGACTACATCAAGCCTCCTGCGCTCTACCCCGACAGCGGTCTGTACGGCGCTGCTTATCTGGCCTTATCCGCAAGGAGTAAGTGACGCAACGCCCTTTGTGACAGGATGCCGGGTGCTTTATACGGCCCCGGCGTTTTCATGCAGGCGGGCATGAGCCTCCGCCGTACGTCGCTTTTCCGTCAGCCCGCGGTCATTCCGTCATTTGACTTTCAATATAGGACTGGTATAATCCATGCGGTGAGCAGAGTCTGCCCACACCTTAGGATTTGACAAAGTAGGTGATCCTTTTGGTCGCTCTGGCTCTTTTCCTGCTGTGGATCCTCTTCAACGGCAAGTTTACCTGGGAATTGGCCGCTTTCGGCGCGGCCATTTCTTTCGCGCTGGCCTGGTTTACGCAGCGTTTCATCGCACCGGACTTTACCATGAAAAAGCAATGGGCAGCTGTCCGGCACCTGCCGGATTTTATGCGGTACGGGGTTCTTCTTGTCAAGGAGATCGCGCTGGCGACGTTCTCAGTCATGCGTATGATCCTGTCCGACAGCGACGAGGTGGTCCCGAAGCTCGCTTCCTTCAAGGCTGACCTGAAGACCGCCCCGGCCCGTGCGGCGCTGGCGGACAGCATCACCCTGACCCCGGGAACCATTACCGTTCATCTGCAGGATGATGAATACCTCGTTCACTGCCTGGATGAGAGCCTGGAAGAGGGGCTGCACGGCAGTTCCTTTGAAACGATGCTCAAGTCGATCGAAGCCTCCTTTGAAAAGGAGCAGCCGGAATGAGCGCTGCAAACGCCTACGCCGTGCTGTACATCATCAGCCTCTGCGTGCTGTCCCTTCTGCTCATCGCGGCCTTTGTCCGCGCGGTGAAAGGCCCCGCCCTCGCTGACCGGATCGTGGCTGTCAATATGATGGGAACACAGACCATCATCATGATCGTCGTGATCGGGCTGATGATCAACGAGGGGTACCTGGCTGACGTCGCGCTGATCTACGCGATGATCAGTTTCCTGGCGGTGGTCTTGCTTTGCAAGGTCTATATGGGCGTCTTTCTGGAGCGGCGCGCCAAGGCGCAGGAGGAGGGAAAGGATGCTTGACTGGATCCGCTTCGCCGTTTCCTCCGCGCTGATGGCCGCCGGGTTGATGATCCTGCTGACCGCCATGATCGGCGTGTTCAAGTTTGATTACGTGCTCAACCGCATGCACGCGGCCGCGATGGGCGACACCTTGGGGCTCCTGTTCTGCATGCTTGCGCTGATCACGGGCGCGCCGGACGGATGGCTGGTGCTCAAACTGCTCCTGATCATCGTTTTTCTGTGGCTATCCAGCCCCGTGAGCAGCCACCTGATCGCCCGGCTTGAGGTGACGGTGAACCCCGTCTGGCATCAGCTGCCGCCCCCGGAGACGGAGCAAGGAGGGAGAGAGCCATGACCTTTGTACACATCGTGCTGCTGGGGATGCTGATCGTGTGCGCCCTGGCCGTCAGCCTGACGCGCAGCCTGCTCACCTCCCTGATCGTCTACATGTCCTACAGCCTCATCATGGCGGTCATATGGATGCTGCTGGAAAGCCCGGATCTGGCCATCACCGAGGCTGCCGTGGGCGCGGGAATCACCAGCGTGCTGTTTTTTGTCACACTGAAGAAGATCCATGCCATCAAAGGAGAGAGCGGACGTGAGCAAGCGGAGAAGTGACTGGGAGTCCCGTCCCCAGGCGCGCTTCGCCCGGTGGATGCGGGAAGGGTTCTCCAGCCTGGATGACGAGATCATTGTTTCACTCAGGCAGGATGCGGCGGAAACCCTTCCTTCGGAGCAATCGGAAGATGAGCACCGCAGGATGGCGGACACCTGGCGGCATGAGCGCGGCATCGCGCTGGACCGTCTGGCTCAATACGATCTGAACGCCTGGGTCAGCAGAAAGGGACGCAGACTGCTCTCGCGCCTGTACACTGTGCTCGCGATGACCCTGGGCGTGCTGATGATCTTTTTCCTTTTGGAAACGGTTGCGCTGATGCCCCGCTTCGGCTCACCGGACACGCCCATGATCAACGAGGTGACCGACCGGTATATCCAACAGGGGCTTCAGGAGACCGGCGCCGTCAACATCGTGGCCGGCATGATCCTGGATTACCGCGCCTTTGATACCCTTGGGGAGAGCACGGTGCTGTTCATCGCTGCCTGCGCCGTGCTGATCCTGCTGCGCATCGACCGGGATGAGAAGGCCGGCCCGGCGCTGGAGCTGATCGCCGAGGAATCGGACGACCGGCATTATGAGCCCAAGAATGACCGCATCCTTCAGGCCAGCGCGATGATCCTCACCCCGATCGTTCTGCTGTTCGGCATTTACGTCATCCTCAACGGACATCTCTCCCCGGGCGGCGGCTTTTCCGGGGGTTCCATCATTTCCGCGGGGCTGATCCTGTACCTGAACGCGTTTGGTTTCAAGAAAGCCGGGCGGTTCTTCACATACAGGACTTTCATGTGGGTCAGCTTTTCCGCGCTGATGTTCTACGGGCTTGCCAAGACCTACTCTTTCTACTGCGGAGCCAATGGACTGGAGAGCGGCATCCCCCTGGGCATCCCCGGCGCCATCCTGTCAAGCGGGCTGATCATGCCGCTGAACATCGCGGTCGGCATGGTGGTGGCCTGCACGATGTACATCTTCTACGCGCTGTTCCGCAAGGGCGGGCTGTGAGGAGGGGCGGGCATGTGGCAGCTGCTGTATGAGAACCTCGAGCAGGCCGTCGCCGTGATCCTGTTCGGCATCGGATTCTGTATCCTGCTGCTCCAGCGCAACCTGATCCGGAAGATCATCGGGCTGAACATCATGGACACGGCGGTCTACCTTTTCCTTGCCTCCATGGGCTTCATCAACGGGCGCAAGGCTCCTATCGTCGCAGGCGGCGTGCAGGACGCATCCGCCTATATCAATCCCATCCCGGCCGGGCTGGTGCTGACCGGCATCGTCGTATCCGTCAGCTTCACCGCCATCATGCTGGCGCTGACCGTCCGGCTGTACCGCAGATACCGGACATTGGACATCGACCAGATCGCGCTGATGGCGAAAGCGGAGGACGCCTCATGAGCCTTGTGCATAATTTTCCTTTCTTCTCCATCCTGCTGTGCATGGTCTCAGGCATATTCACCTCCGTTCTCAAACCCCGCGCGGCGAAATGGTTCACCCTGGCGGTCGCAGGGGTCTCCCTTGTCCTCGGCGCTTTTACGCTTGCCCTGACCCTCGGGCTGAAGGACGCCTATCCTTTCATGATGGGCCATTTCCCCGCCCCCTGGGGCAACGAGATCCGGATCGGCCAGCTGGAAGCCCTGATGGCGACGGGTTTCTCGGCTGTTGTCTTCATCGCTCTGGCGGCCGGTCTGTATCATACGCCCACCTTTGTGGCCGAAAAGAAGCAGAACCTCTACTTCATCATGATCGACCTGGCGCTGGCCGCGACGCTGGTGATGATCTACACCAATGACCTGTTCACCGCGTACGTGTTCATCGAGATCATGACCATCGCCTCCTGCGCGCTGGTGGCCGTGCGGCAGAACGGCCACACGCTGGTCGCCGCTACGCGCTACATGGTGATGAACCTGCTGGCCTCGGGCCTTGTCCTGCTTGGCATATCGATGCTCTACGGCATCACGGGCCACCTGCTGATGGAGCCGCTGCATCAGGCAGTGCTCAGGATCCATGAATCAGGCCGGTATGCAGGCCCGCTCACAGTGGTCATCGCGCTGATCACCGCCGGCCTGGGCATCAAAAGCGCGATGTTCCCCTTCCACGCCTGGGCCCCGGACACCTATGCCTACGCGCCGCCGATGAGCAGCGCGATCCTCAGCGGCGTGGTCAGCAAGGCCTATCTTTTCCTACTGATCAAGTTCTTCTGGCGCGTCATCGGCATTGACATCATCATCCAGCAGCAGATCAGCCAGTTCCTCTTCTTTGCCGGCATCGCGGGGATGGTCCTGGCCTCCGTGATGGCCATCAGCCAGCGGGAGATCAGGCGCATGGTCGCCCTGTCCTCGGTCGCCCAGATCTCCTACGTCTACATCGGCATCGGCATGGGCACCGAGGCGGGCCTGGCAGCGGCGCTGTTCCAGATGCTGGCCCATTCGGCGGCAAAATCACTCCTCTTCCTGTCAACCTGGGAACTGGTCAGCGTATCGGGCGACCACAAACGTTTCCGTTATCTGCACGGCGCGGGGTACCGAAACGTACCGGCCGGGATCGTGTTCACGGTGTCGGCGATGAGTATGGTGGGCATCCCCTTCACCGGCGGGTTCATCGCCAAGCTCCAGCTGGCCGCGGCAGGCATGCCCCTGGGCGGCTGGACCACCGCGCTGGTCCTCATCGCGCTGGCCCTGAGCACGCTGCTCAACGCCGTCTATTTCCTTCACACGGTCGTGTCGATCTACCGCAGGCCGCCGGATAATATTGAGTACACACTGCCTGAAAAACAGCCGCGCCGCGTCGCGGCGGCGCTGTTCCTGTCGATGATGCTGACAATCTATCTGGGCGTCGGTTCCGGGCCGATCATGCGGGTCATTGAAGCGGGCCTGAAGATGTTCACATAAGGAGGGATGTTCAACATGGAAGGTTTGTTGCTGCTGATTGCCGTTCTTCTGCCGGCCGCGGGATCCGTCATGGTCATGATGCTGCCCTGGCTGAACATGAACAGGAAGGACCGCTGCCTGTTCGTGGGCGCGGTGATGGTGCTGGAGTGCGTCGTGGTCGCGCTCATCGCGCTGGACTCGGAGAGGACGCTGGTCCTGTTCAAGATGACTGAGCAGCTGCCCATCGCGCTTCATTCAGACGGTACCAGCCGGATCTTCTCCGTGGTCATGGCGCTGATGTGGACGATCTCCGGCTTCTACTCCTTCAGCTACATGCAGCATGAGCAGAATGAGAGAACGTACTACGCCTTCTATCTGATGACCCTGGCCTCCCTGATGGCGCTGACGCTGTCGGGCACGATGGTCACGATGTACCTCTTCTTTGAGATGATGACCTTCATCTCCGTCCCCATGGTCCTGCACACCCGCAGCAAGGAAGCAGTCGCGGCCGGGATCAAGTACCTGATCTACTCCGTCGCGGGCGCTACCATGGGCCTGCTGGGCATCTTCATGCTGACCCCCAACATCTCCAATCCCTACTTTGTCGAGGGCGGCTCGCTCCTGGCAGATCAACTGACCGTATCCCGCGAAGCCTTCCTGGTCATCCTCTTCATCACCCTCGTCGCGTTCGGGGCCGGCGACGCCCTCGCCCGCGTGGCGGACCCCCGACGGCGAAAGGCCGTCCTCGCGCTGGCGCTCGCGGCCCTCCTCCTCCCGCTGGCGTTCTACAAGTACTACAACTTCGGCGTCGAGATCCTGGGCCAGCTCCCCCTCCCCCTGGCCTACTACCTGAACCTGCCCGCCCTCGAACTCCTCCTGCCCGTCGGGATCTCGTTCTTCACCTTCTCGGCGATCAGCTACGTCGTGGACGTCTACCGGGGCACGCTCGCGCCTGAGCGGGGCCGCTCCCGCTTCGCCCTCTTCATCTCCTACTTCCCCCACCTGCTCGCCGGCCCGATCGTGCGGGGCGGCCAGTTCCTGCCGCAGCTCCGGGAGCGCGTCTCCCTGGACGGCCCGGCCCTCAGGGCCGGGGCGACCCTCATGCTCTGGGGGTTCCTCAAGAAGTTCGTCATCGCGGACAACTGCGCGCCGTTCGTGGACGCGATCTTCGCCGACC
>CAZVSG010000033.1:0-20488 GCA_964629345.1 uncultured Christensenella sp.
GCCAGTTGTACAGCGGGTTGCCCCAGCGCTGGCCGTCGGCGGAGAAATAGTCCGGTGGCACGCCCGCGATGCGGGTCGGGCGGCGGGTCTTGTCCAGCTGGAACACCTTCGGGTTGGCCCATGCATCGGAGGAATCCTCCGCGACATAGATCGGCATGTCGCCGAAGAGGCTGATGCCCCGCTCATTCACATAGCGCTTCAGCGCGGACCACTGCTGGAAAAAGAGGTACTGGATGAAGACCTGCTCATCCGTTTCCCGCTCCAGCGCTTTTTTATACCTGCGCATCGCCCCTGCGCTGCGCATCCGGATGCCCTCATCCGGCCATTCCTGCCAGGAGATGCCGCCGAAGGATCGCTTGATGGCCATGAACAGCGCGAAGTCCTCGATCCACCCGGCGTTCTCATCCCGGAACTGCTGCACCTTGTCCTTCAAGCGCTTATAGGATTGTTCAAAGGCTTGGCTCAGCATCCGGTTCTTGTGCGCAATGACCGGGGCGTAGTCGGCCCTCTCCGGATCACCCGGAAGTTCCAGCGGCTCCGCTGTCTTCAGGATGCCCTGCCGCTTCAGCGTGCGCAGGTCGATCAGAAGCGGGTTGCCCGCGTAGGTGGAAAAGCACTGATAGGGCGACTCCGCATAGCCCGTGGGGGAAATGGGCAGCACCTGCCACACCCGCATGCCCGCCTCTTTCAGGAAATCGGCGAAATGCCGCGCTTCCGCGCCCAGGGTGCCCAGGCCCTCCGGGGAGGGCAGGGAAGTAAGGTGCAGGAGGATCCCGCTCTGGCGCATATCGCTTGTCCTTTCAGGGCCGGCTTTACGGTACCGGCTGTATCCGATGGCCTTGTTTCCTCCGGAAACAGACCGTCAGCAACTTCCATTGATTTTAGCATATCGCCCGGTGAAGGACAATCGCCCCGGGCCTGACGCTGCCGGGCGTACTGCTTGCCCGGCTCTCGGGTGCGTGATACTATCGGGGGGAACAGAAGCATTCTCTCCCGGCGGCGAAGGCTGACCGATGCCGGGGACCCGTCTCAGGAGCGGAAAATGAAAAGAATGATCTGCCTGGCCTTCATCCTGGGCCTTTTGGCAAACGCCTTCCCGGCCGCGGCCGCGGACGCGCACTACAACTGGTATGAAGTGTTTGTCTACTCCTACAGGGACAGTACAGGAGACGGCATCGGGGACCTGCGGGGTCTCCTGTCGAAGCTGGACTACATCCGCGGCATGGGCTTTGATGGCCTGTGGCTGATGCCGGTCATGCCCAGCCCAAGCTATCACAAATATGACGTGACGGATTACCGCGCTGTGGATCCCCAGTACGGCATCCTGGAGGACATGAAGGCGTTGGTGGCCGCCTGTCACGAGCGCGGCATCCGGATCATTGTGGATCTGCCGCTCAACCACACCTCCACGCTTCACCCCTGGTTCCTGGATGCCGTGGAAGCGCTGCGCGCGGGGCATCCTGAGGCCCCCTCTGCTGACTATTATCATTTTCGCAAAGGCCCCGCGCAAAGCCACGTGAACATCGCGGGTACTGACTGGTATTATGAGGAGCAGTTTGCCGGCGGAAGGATGCCCGACCTGAACCTGGACAGCGCCGCCGTCCGGGAGGAGATCCGCGGGATCCTCGGCTTCTGGCTGCGGGACGTCGGCGTCGACGGCTTCCGGCTGGACGCGGTGACCAGTTTCTATACCGGGGATGACGCGAAAAACATCGACTTCCTGCGCTTTTTAAAGACTGCTGCGGAGGAGATCAAGCCGGGGAGCTTCCTGGTCGGGGAGTGCTGGAAGGGGCTGGATACGATCGCTGATTATTACCGGAGCGGCATTGACAGTTTCTTCCTTTTCCCGGCTTCCCAGGCGGAGGGCTACGTCGTCGCTTCGATGCGCGCAAGGCGGCCGGCGGAAACCTATGTCAAGAACCTGAAACGCGCGCTGGAGGCCATTCCGGGGGGCCTGCTGACTCCCTTTCTGGGCAACCACGATACCGGCAGGACGGTCGGTCTGGTGCAGGGACGGAAAGCGCCGGAACGGGTCAAGTTCGCCCACGCGCTCATCGCGCTGATGGGCGGATATACCTTCACCTATTATGGGGAGGAGATCGGCATGGCGGGCTCGGGGGCGGACCCGAACAAGCGCCTGGGCATGGATTGGGGAGATGGCAACAAAACAAGCCCGCCGCCTGGCGTGACCGCCGTGGAATACCCTTTCCCGGGCGTCAGGGAACAGGAGGATGACCCCGCTTCACTGCTCAACTATGTCAGGAAGCTCAACCTCCAGAAACGGACGATGCCGGCCATCGCGCTGGGAAAGACGGAATACGGGCCGCTCACGTCTGACACCTGTGTCCTCATCAGGCGGTTTGAGGGAGACAGCGTCTATATCGCGGTCAATTTTTCCGCGAAGGAAGCGCGGGAAGTGAGCATCCCGGGGCGGCTCAGGCTCCTGGACGCGCTGGATACGGCGGATGTTCCCTCTTCCGCAAAAGTCGAGGGGCAGGTCACCCTGGTCACCCTGCAGCCCTACGGGATCGTCTATTTGGGGGAAGGGGAGTAAAGGATATGCGCAGACGGACGGCTGGTTTGTTCTCGGCCCTCCTGCTGTTCCTGCTGATGGGCGTACAGGCGGAGAGCGCGCTGTATGTGAAGAAAGCGGAACTTTCGGATGATTTCATCCTGGGCATGGACGTGAGCAGCGTCATCAGCCTGGAAAACAGCGGCGTCAGCTACGCTGACGCTGACGGTGTGAAGAAGGACCTGTTCCAGATCCTCTCGGAAAACGGCATCAATTACATCCGCGTCCGGGTATGGAACGATCCCTTTGACGCGCAGGGCAGGGGGTACGGGGGCGGAAACTGCGGCATTGAGACCGCCGAAAAGATCGGCCGCCGCGCCGCGCGGTACGGGATGAAACTGCTGGTCGATTTCCATTATTCCGACTTCTGGGCAGATCCCGGCAAGCAGCAGGCCCCCAAGGCCTGGGGGCAGATGAAGATCAAGGAGAAGGCGGAGGCGGTATATGCCTTTACCCTTGACAGCCTGATCAGACTCAGGGAGGCCGGCGCAAACGTCGGAATGGTCCAGCTGGGCAACGAGACAAACGGAAGGCTGGCCGGAGAGAAAACCTGGATGAACATCTTCCGACTCACGGAGGCCGGCAGCAGAGCCGTCAGGGAAGCGGACCCGGACATCCTCGTGGCGGTGCATTTCACCAATCCGGAGACCGCGGGCAGCTACCTGACCTACGCCTCCAAGCTGGATTACTATCATCTGGACTACGACGTGTTCGCCTCCAGCTACTACCCCTACTGGCACGGCACGCTGGACAACCTGAAAAAGGTGCTGGGCGAGGTGCAGGCCGCCTACGGCAAAAAAGTCATGGTGGCGGAGACCAGTTATGCCTACACGGCGGAGGACACGGACTTCCATCCCAATACCATCGGGGAGGGCGGCAGCTATGAAAAGCCCTGGCCTTTCACCGTTCAGGGCCAGGCCAACGCCGTGGCGGAGTTGATCCGCGCTGTCAATGACATCGGCGGCATCGGCGTTTTCTACTGGGAGGGCGCCTGGGTGAGCGTCGGGGACGGCCCGGCGGAGAACGCCGCCAAGTGGGAAGCGTTCGGCTCCGGCTGGGCCAGCAGTTTCGCTTCTTCCTACGACCCAAAGGACGCCGGTGTGTACTTTGGCGGCAGCGCCTGCGACAATCAGGCGATGTTTGACAGATACGGCAGGGCACTGCCCTCGCTTCAGGTTTTCCGGCTGATCCGCATCGGCAACCGGGTGCCCCTGACCGTGGACGCCATCGAGGACGCGCATCTGACAGTGGACCTGAATGGCAGGATCCTCATGCCGCAGACCGTATTTGCAGTAATGAACGACGCCAGCAGGCAGGAGATCCCGGTCACCTGGGACCCCATTGACGAAGCGGCCATGAAGGCGGGCGGGGAGAAGACCTGGCAGGTGCGGGGCGAGGCCGGCGGCGCTGAAATCCTGTGCTATGTGGACATGGTGAAGTACAACTTCCTGAAAAACCACAGCTTTGAGGACGAGGAGGACACTGCCTGGACGGCAGTCAACCTGGGGAACACCGAGCAGCTGTACGTCGAGGACAAGAAATCCGACTCGCTGACCGGATCAAAGCACTTTCACTTCTACTCCGCCGCGGCCGCCAGCGTGGAGTTTACCCTTGAGCAGGAGGTGAAGGATCTGCCCGAGGGCACCTACCGCTACAGCATCGCCCTCATGGGTGGGGATGGCGGCCAGACGGACATTTACAGCTATGTCAAAATCAACGGTGAGACCATGCACACCATGCCCGGTCAGATCACGGTGTACAACAGCTGGGACACCCCCGTCATTGAGGGGATCACAGTGGATGAGGGTGACCTTGTCACGGTGGGCGTCTATATCAGGTGCCTGGGCGCCGGTGCCTGGGGAAAGATCGACGACGCCAGGCTGAACAGTCAATGATTCTTTTAGGGCAACCATTTCGTTCATATACATTTTGTGCGGATTTGGGTATAATCTGTCTATCAGAGGGGTCTGACAGCCCTGACTGGATAACAGTGAGTGAAAACTCAAACACTAAGGAGGATACCATGAGGAAATTCCTGGCGTTCGTTCTGTCCGCGGTGATGATGCTGTCCCTGTTCAGCTTCGCGTCCGCGGAAGGCTTCAGCGGTGAAGTCAAAATCTGGGTCGCCGACAACATGGTCGAGCTGACCAAGGCGAAGGTGGAAGAGTTCAAGGCCGCCCATCCCGAGTACGCCGGGCTGACCGCCCTGGTCGAGCCGGTGGGCGAAGGAACGGCCGCCACCAACATGATCACCGACGTCGAGGGCGGCGCGGACATCTTCGGCTTCGCTCAGGACCAGCTGGCCCGCCTGGTCGGCGCCGGCGCCCTGATCGAACTCTCCCCTGAGAACGCCGCGATCGTCGCGGCGGAAAACGACGGCGGCTCCGTGGCCGCGGTCACCCTGGGCGACCTGCTGTACGCCTACCCCATGACCAGCGACAACGGCTACTTCCTGTATTATGACAAATCCGTCGTCACCGACCCGTCCACCCTGGAGGGTGTGCTGGCCCAGATCGAGGCCGCCGGCAAGAAGTTCTACATGGAGATCAACTCCGGCTGGTACCAGACCGCTTTCTTCTTCGGCACCGGCGCCACGCTGACCTATGACGTGGACACGGACGGCAACCTCGTCAAGGCCAACATCGACTACGCCTCCGACAAGGGCGTCGCAGCCCTGAAAGCCATGATCGCGCTGAACAAGAGCCCAGCCTTTGTCAATGGCTCCCAGGCAGCCAACGCCTCCAACTACGCCGCCCTGGTGAGCGGCACCTGGGACGCGGCGACCGTGAAGGCCGCCTTCGGCGAGAACTACGCGGCGGCCAAGCTGCCCACCTTCACCGTGGACGGCCAGACCTACCAGATGAGCGGCTTCGGCGGTTTCAAGATGCTGGGCGTCAAGCCCCAGGTCGACGAGGCCAAACTGGCCGCCTGCGACGCGCTGGCCCTCTACCTCACTTCCTTTGACGTGCAGGCCGCCCGCTATACGGAATTCTTCTGGGGCCCCTCCAACCTGCAGGCCCAGCAGATGGACGCCGTGAAGGCGGACATTGCCCTCTCAGCGCTTGCCGCCCAGCTGAACTTCAGCGTCGGGCAGGGCCAGTACCCTGGGGATTACTGGGGCACCGCGACCGGCCTGGGCGATGACGTCATTGCCGGCAAATTCAACGACATGACAGACGCACAGCTGCTGGAACAGCTGCAGATCTTCCAGGATGTCTGCGCAGGCCTGGTCACAAAGTAATCCGATCTCAAGCGGGCTGGGGGAAAACCCCAGCCCGCATTTTTCTAAGAATACCTCAACGACACGGGAATAGGTTGGTGATGGCATGGCTGATTTGGAATACCTGAGGATGAACAAGGGGGCCCGCCTGGTCCATAACGTCACCGGGTTCTTTCTGAAACTGCCTGGCAGGATCCTTCAGGGACTGCTGAAGCTTTTCAGGACGGTGATCCGCTCCATCAAGACGGCCGCGCTGGACGTGAAGGACCTGGGGGAGACGTTTGTCAAGGGCGACTGGAAGACCCGGACCTCCTTCTTTGTCATGGGTTTCGGCTCCCTGGCCCGCGGGCAGATTCTCCGCGGTATCCTGTTCCTCCTGTTTCAGGCGGTGTTCTTCCTGTACATGCTGGCCTTCGGCTGGGTCTATCTGTCCAAGCTGGGCACCCTGGGCACGGTGGAGACCGCCCGACAGGGCCGCGTGACCATCTACGGGGACAACAGCTTCTTCATCCTGCTCTACGGGATCCTCACGCTGTTCTTCATCATCGCCTTCCTCTACACCTGGCGGGTGAACGTCCGGCAGAACAAGGCTGCCCAGGCGATCCTGGCCGGCGGAAAAAAGCTCAGACCCGGCAGGGAGGATCTGGCCGCCTTGGCGGACAGCCAGTTCCACAAGACGCTGCTGTCCCTGCCCATGCTGGGCATCTTCATCTTCACCATCCTGCCCATTGTGTTCATGGTCCTGGTGGCCTTTACCGAGTTTGACAGGACACACCAACCCCCCGGCAAGCTGTTTACGTGGGTTGGCCTTACAAACTTCCGGACCATGCTGTCCACCGGCGGCGCCAACTACGGCTCCACCTTCTCCCAGGTGCTGCTGTGGACCTTGATCTGGGCCTTCTTCGCGACCTTCCTCAATTACTTCCTGGGCATGATGGTCGCCATCATGATCAACAAGAAAGGAATCCGGCTCAAGAAGATGTGGCGCACCATCCTGGTCATGACCATCGCCATCCCGCAGTTCGTGAGCCTGCTTTATGTATCCAGGATGTTCGCCGCGGACGGCCTGATCAACAGCTACCTGCTCAAGTGGGGCTGGATCGACAAGGCGCTGCCTTTCTGGACGGACGGCACCTGGGCGCGCATCACCATCATCGTCATCAACATCTGGATCGGCATCCCCTACCTGATGCTCATCGCGACCGGCATCCTGATGAACATCCCGGCCGACCTGTATGAGTCCGCCCGCATCGACGGCGCCAACGCGGTGCAGACCTACGCCCGGATCACGCTGCCCTACATGCTGTTCGTGACCGGCCCCTACCTGCTGACTTCCTTTATCGGGAACATCAACAATTTCAACGTCATCTTCCTCCTGTCGGGCGGGGGCCCGTACTCAGTGGAGATGGCGGAGAACGCCGGCTATACGGACCTGCTGATCACCTGGCTGTACAAGATGACGGTCAACAACACCAACTACAAGCTCGCCGCCGTCATCGGCATCATCGTGTTCATCATCACCGCCGTCATCAACGTGACCGTGTACAACCTGATCCCGTCGGTGAAGAATGAGGAGGACTTCCAGTGATGAACAAACAGCAGAAGATACCCGAAGTCGACATCGTGGTCGACCAGAAGGCCGGGGTCATCCGGGAAGTCCCGCCGCCCGTGCTGCGCAGCAAGAGCCTGCATGAGAAGAGGGTCAACGGCAGCATCTATGTCCTGCTCTCCGTCATCAGCGTCATCTGGCTGGCCCCCTTCGTGTTCCTGGTGCTGCAGTCCTTCCGCTCCTACCTGATCGAAAACGGCGGCATGGTCGATTATCTCCTCCCCAAAGTCTTCTCCCTGGACAACTACCGCTTCCTGTTTGAGGACGGCAAGTACCTGCGCTGGTACTCCAATACCCTCATCATCGCGCTGTTCTGCTCGGTCATCCAGACCGCGATGGTGCTGTCGGTCAGCTACGTTTTGAGCCGCATGCGCTTCAAGGGCCGCCGCTTCATCATGAACGTGATCCTGGTCCTGGGCATGTTCCCGGGCTTTCTGACCATGATCGCGCTCTATTTCCTGCTCAAGCAGATCGGCCTGACCCAGGAGGGCGCTATCCCCGGGCTGATCCTGATCTACTGCGCCAGCGCCGGCATGGGGTACTACATCTCCAAGGGCTTCTTTGACACGATTCCCAAGTCCCTGGATGAATCCGCGCGCATTGACGGCGCGACCCGGTTTTACGTGTTCAGGAAGATCATCATGCCGCTGGCCAAGCCCATCGTCATCTACACCATCCTGATGGGCTTCATGGCTCCCTGGGGCGACTATGTGTTCGCCTCCTACGTGGCCTTTGGCAAGTCCGACAGCTACAACGTTGCCGTCGGCCTCTACCAGTGGATGAACACGCGGGATATGATGGGATATTTCACCAGGTTCTGCGCGGGCGGCGTGTTGGTGGCGATCCCCATCACCATCCTGTTCCTGTTGTTGCAGCGGTATTATGTGGAAGGCGTGACCGGCGGAGCCGTGAAAGGTTGAGGAGGGACGAAGATGGCAAGCGTAACACTCGAGCATGTCAAAAAAATCTATGACAACAAGGTGGTCGCTGTCCAGGATTTCAACCTGGAGATCAAGGACAAGGAGTTTGTCGTGTTCGTCGGCCCTTCCGGCTGCGGAAAATCCACCACGCTGCGGATGATCGCAGGCCTGGAGGACATTTCCGAAGGCGTCCTGAAGATCGGCGACCGAGTGGTCAACGACGTGGAGCCCAAGGACCGGGACATCGCCATGGTGTTCCAGAACTACGCCCTCTACCCGCACATCTCGGTGTATGAGAACCTGGCGTTCAGCCTGCGCATCCGGAAGATCAGGCAGGAGGAAGTGCACCGCAGGGTCGTCCAGGCCGCGCATATCCTGGGCATCGAGGAATACCTGGACCGCAAGCCGCGCGCCCTCTCGGGCGGCCAGCGCCAGCGCGTGGCCATCGGGCGCGCCATCGTGCGCGAGCCCGCCGTCTTCCTGATGGACGAGCCGCTGTCCAACCTGGACGCCAAGCTGCGCAACCAGATGCGCGCGGAGATCATTCTGCTCAGGCGCCGGCTGGACACGACCTTTGTCTACGTGACCCATGACCAGACGGAGGCCATGACGCTGGGGGACCGCATCGTGATCATGAAGGACGGCTTCATCCAGCAGGTGGGCACCCCGCAGGAAGTGTTTGACAAGCCGAAGAACCTGTTTGTGGCGGGGTTCATCGGCAGCCCGCAGATGAACCTGTTTGACGCGCAGCTCAGGGAGGAAGGCGAGGGGTATGCGGCGGAGCTGCCGGGCATGCACCTGAAGCTGGACGACGCCAAGTGCGCGGCGCTGAAGAAACGCGGGATCCGAAGCCAGGCGGTGAAACTGGGTGTTCGCCCCGAGCATGCCGACGTGCAGTTTGAAGGGCACAGCAACGCGATGGAGGGCACCCTGGCTGTCAATGAAATGATGGGCAGCGAGCTGCACCTGCACGTGGTCACAGGGAACGATCAGAACGTCATCCTGCGGATCCCCACCGTGAACCTGACGGAGGATCAGCGCGCCATGCTCAAGGCGGAGAATACGCTGTACTTCAATTTCCCCAGCAAGGTCATCCATCTGTTCGATCCGCAGACGCAGGAAAGCCTTTTAAACTGAACTGAAGTGGCCGCGGCCGGCCGCTGACAGGTATTCTTTACTCTTTATGTACGCGGCACTGCTGTTTTTATGATTTTTTACAAACGAATTCCAGGGGGAATTGCGTAGCAATGCATTCCTTGCATTCTCGCTGACCGGGAGCGCAGCGACCAAGTGAAAATGCCCGTTTCTATAAAAAACGACAAAGTGTCCGCAGACATTTTGTCGGACTCTGCAACACGGCACTGCCGTGATTTAATTGACAATCCTATGAAAATTGGCTACCATATGGCCTGGAAATCATAGAAAGACAGTCAGCCGGCCATAACCGGCAGGGGAGGAGACTAAATGAAATACCTCTTGGGCGTTGACCTGGGCACTTCCGGCACAAGGACAGCGCTGTTCAACCTTTCCGGTGAGGTGATCCTCGCCAAATCCGTCGAATACCCCCTCTATCAGCCCAATAACGGCTGGGCGGAGCAGGACCCGAAGGACTGGTGGGATGCCGCGGTCGCGACCATCGGCTATGTCGTGCGCGAAAGCGGGGTCGACCCTTCCGACATCGCTTCCCTGGGCATATCCGGGCAGATGCACGGCCTGGTGATGCTGGATGAGAAGGGCGAAGTGCTCCGCCCCTCCATCATCTGGGCTGATCAGCGCACCGGCGAGGAGTGCGCCGAGATGACCCGGCTCATCGGCTATGACCGGCTGATCGCCGTGACCGCCAACCCCGCGCTCACCGGCTTCACCGCCTCCAAGATCCTCTGGGTCAGGAAGCACCAGCCGGAGATCTACAGGAAGTGCCGCCATATCCTCCTGCCCAAGGACTACCTCCGGTACAAGCTGACGGGTGACTTTGCCACGGAAGTGTCGGATGCCAGCGGGATGCAGCTGCTGGACGTGCCGAATCGCCGCTGGAGCGATGAGGTGCTTGACAGGCTTCAGATCGATAAAGCGATGCTGGCCAAAGTGTATGAGTCGCCTGAAGTCACCGGGCACATCAGCCAGTCGGCGGCGAAACTGACCGGGCTGTCGGAGAATACCCTTGTCGTCGGCGGCGCGGGGGACAACGCGGCCGCGGCGGTGGGGACCGGGACGGTGGTCGACGGCCGCGCCTTCACCACCATCGGCACCAGCGGCGTGGTCTTTGCCCACACCAGCAGCCCGGCGATCGACCCGAAGGGGAGGGTGCACACCTTCTGCTGTGCCGTTCCCGGGGCCTGGCACGTGATGGGCGTGGTGCAGTCTGCCGGCCTGTCCAAGCGCTGGGTCCGTGATACCTGCTGCGAGAAGGAGATCGCGGAAGCCGAGAAGACCGGCGTGGATCCCTACGTGCTGCTGGACGCCCTGGCGGGGGACAGCCCCGTCGGCGCGAACCGCCTCATCTACCTGCCCTACCTGATGGGTGAACGCACGCCCCACCTGGATCCGGACTGCCGCGGCGTGTTCTTCGGCCTCTCCGCGATGCACAGGAAGAATGACCTGATCCGCGCGGTGATGGAGGGGGTCAGCTATTCCCTCAAGGACAGCCTGGACATCCTGGACGGCATGGGCGTCAGGCCGCAGAGCATGCTCCTGACCGGCGGCGGCGCGAAGTCCAGTTTCTGGCGCCAGGTCCTGTCAGACGTGTTCAACTGCCCCGTGCAGACCATCAAAAGCGCGGAAGGGCCCGCCCTGGGCGTCGCCATCCTGGCCGGCGTAGGCGCGGGGCTGTACCCCAGCGTGGAGGAGGCTTGCGAAAGGCTGGTACAGCCGGCGAGCGTCTTCCAGCCAAAACCGGAGAACGCAGCGCGGTACGAGCAGTATCACCGGCTCTTCCGGAAACTGTATCCCGCGCTGAAGGACAGCTACAAGGAACTCGCCGCCCTGTGAGAGGAATAGAATCTGTGCGGACAGCCCGCGTTGCATCGCCCTGCCGTTGTGGTATAATCCAGTCATAGAACCGTTTCCAAAATAAGGAGGATATCAAATGTCGGTGTTCCAAAACCTGCCCCGGATCCCCTATGAGGGCCCCAAGTCCAGGAATCCCCTTGCGTTCAGGTATTATGACGCCGGGCGCGTGATCCTTGGTAAAACGATGAAAGAACACCTCAGGTTTGCGATGGCCTGGTGGCATAACCTCAGCGCCACGGGCGTGGATATGTTCGGCTCCGGAACCGCGGACAAAGCCTTCGGCGCAGAAAAGACCGGAACCATGGCGCACGCCAGGGCCAAGGTGGACGCCGGATTTGAGTTCATGGACAAGCTGGGCATCGAATATTTCTGCTTCCACGACGCCGACCTGGTCCCCGAAGCGGACACGCTGGAGGAGACCAACAGGCGGCTGGATGAGATCACGGACTACATCAAGTCCAAGATGAAGGGCACCCGCATCAAGTGCCTCTGGGGCACGGCCAATCTCTTCAGCAATCCGCGCTACATGAACGGCGCGGGCTCCAGCAACTCGGTGGACGTCTACTGCCACGCCGCGGCGCAGATCAAGAAGGCGCTGGATTGCACCGTCAAGCTGGGCGGTATCGGCTACGTGTTCTGGGGCGGGCGCGAAGGGTACGAGACGCTGCTGAACACAGATGTGAAGTTTGAGCAGGAGAACATCGCGTCGCTGATGAAGATGGCCGTTCAGTACGGCCGCTCCATCGGCTTTGAAGGCGACTTCTTCATCGAGCCCAAGCCGAAGGAGCCCATGAAGCACCAGTATGACTTTGACGCCGCGACTTCCATCGGCTTCCTGCGCCAGTACGGGCTGGACAGGGATTTTAAACTCAACATCGAGGCCAACCATGCCACCCTGGCCGGCCACACCTTCCAGCACGACCTGCGCGTGGCCGCGATCAACGGGATGCTGGGATCGGTGGACGCGAACCAGGGCGACCTCCTGCTCGGCTGGGACACGGACCAGTTCCCCTCCAACGTGTATGAGACGACGATGGCGATGTATGAGATCCTCAAGGCGGGCGGGCTGCGGGGCGGGCTCAACTTTGACGCGAAGAACCGCCGCCCTTCCTACACCCATGAGGACATGTTCGAAGGCTTCATCCTGGGCATGGACAGCTTTGCGCTGGGGCTCATCAAGGCGGCGGCGCTGATTGAGGACGGCCGCATCGATGAGTTTGTCAGGGACCGCTACGCTTCCTTCTCGGGCGAGCTTGGCCAGAAGATCCGTACCGGCAAAGCCACGCTGGAAGAGCTGGCCGGCGCCGCCGTCAAAAAAGGCAATGCGCCCCTGCCCGGTTCCGGACGGCAGGAATACCTGGAGGGCGTCATCAACGACGTGTTCTTCGGCGGCTGATACGGCCGCCTGATTTCCCGCGCCCCTGCGCTGTGCGCGGGGGCGCCGCTTTTTATCCGGCGTTGCGCGCCTGATGGAAGGTGGTACAATACTCGTTGGCTGCGATCAAATTGCCAGAGGAGAGCGATGGACGACCTGCTGAACGCCCTGCCCGAAGCATACCGCGATATACCGCTCCCGCCCGGTCTCATCAGCCTTCAGCGCGTACAGGGGGGATGGTCGCGGGAGCACAAGTTCCGCCTTGAGCTGTATGGCGGCGCGCAGCTGCTGCTGCGCGTCAGGGAGGGCGCGCAGGAGGAGGCCCACAGGAGGGAATACGACTTCGT
The DNA here is from genome assembly GCA_964629345.1 of uncultured Christensenella sp. Classification (GTDB taxonomy): domain Bacteria; phylum Bacillota; class Clostridia; order Christensenellales; family Aristaeellaceae; genus UBA6115. The sequence goes on from CAZVSG010000033.1 coordinate 13,053, forward strand.
GCGAAGCCTCTCCTCCCGCGGGCTCCCTGTGCCCCGGCCGCACGCCTTCGGGCCCGCGGGCGGCGGGAAGGGCAGCTACATGCTGCTGGACTGGGTTTCCGGCGTCGACCTGGCCGACGTCCTGCCGGGCCTTCCGCAGGCGGAGCAGTACCGCCTGGGGCGATCGGCGGGGGAGATGCTGCGGGCCGTTCACCGGACCCCTGTCCCGGGAAACGCGCTGCCGGCGGGAAGCATGAAAAACAAGGCGCTGCACAAGACCAGGCGCTTTGAGGACGCAGGATTGACCGTTCCCTGTGGCTCGGAGATGGTCCGCTTTGTCAGGGAGCACGTCCATTGGCTGGAGCGGGATGCTTTGGTGACCCAGCACGGGGACTTCCATCCGGGCAACCTCATCTATACTGTGTCAGGCGGGGTCTATGCCATTGATTTCAACCGCTGGGGTGTGGGCGATCCGGTCGAGGAGTTCTACAAGCTCCAAAGCTTCACCATTGAAACCAGCATCCCCTTTGCCCGCGGGCAGATCGACGGGTACTTCCCGAAAAGCGTGCCCACGACCTTCTGGGAGGGGCTCGCGGTGCACGTGGCGGTATCCTCGCTGTATTCCATCCTCTGGGCCGCGCCTTTCGGGCCAAGGGAGGTGGAGGGCATGATCGCCCGCTGTGAGCGGGCCTACAGGGATTACCAGGGCTTTCGTGCCCTGGTCCCGGCCTGGTATCAACTGCCGCAGGGATCCTCCGGATAGGATCCCTCGGCTCTTGCATATCGGGGCAATATTCTCTACACTTCCGATGAATGGCAGCAATAAAGCAAGACAGGGAGGACAAGATGAGGATCGCCTATACAGGATGGACCTGGCTGGTCAACCACAAGGACAACCATGCATGGGAGTTTGAGCAGTTCCTGCGCGAGGCCGCGGACCTGGGCTACCAGGAAGTGGAGAACTTCGCCTTCATCACGGACTATTTTGACAATGACGCCTCGCGGGTCAAGGAACTGCTGGACAAGTACGGGCTGAAGATGGCCAACCTCTACCAGCATTTCTCGGATGATGATGAAAAGGACTTTGAGAATGCGCTGAAATTCGTCGCGTTCATGAAGGGCATCGGCGCCAAATACCTCAACCTCCAGGCGCCCATGTGGAGAGATGCGCCGCTTGAGAGGCCGCTTGATCAGGAAAAGATCAGGGAGTACGCCGCGCTGAGCGGCCGGATCGGGCGGCTGTGCCGTGACAACGGTATTCTGGCCTGTTTCCACCCGCATGCCCAGACCGCGGTCTACAAAAGGGACCAGGTCCAGCTGTTCCTGGACAGCACGGATCCCGGGCTCGTCAGCCTCTGCCTGGATACGGCGCATACGACGATCGCGGGCATGGACGCGGTGGAAGCTTTCAAGCGCTGGCTGCCCCGGCTTGGCTACGTGCATCTGAAGGACGTGGATCCGGGACTGGCCATGTCCGAACACCCCATGCAATCGTTCTGCGAACTGGGTGTCGGCACCATCGATTTCCGTGGGATCTACCGGGTCCTCAGGGAAGGCGGGTATGACGGCGTGCTGTGCGTGGAGCTGGACAGCCGCCCGGTGTGCAACTACAAGTCCGCGATGATCTCGCGCCAGTACCTCCACAACGCACTGGGGCTGTAAAGGACTGGAAGTGCCCGGGGTATCGCCCCGGGCGCTTTATCCTGCGCCGGTCTGCGGAGAATCCGGCTGTCCCCAAGCCGGCGCGGGGGATTGATTGCAAAAATGTGACGCAGGAAGACTGATCAACGAACGGAAGGGGGCGTGACATGATCGCACTGGGAAGCGACCACGCGGGGAGGCCGCTGAAACTGGAGATCATCAGGCTGCTGGAGGAGAAGGGCCTGGCGTATACGGATTTCGGGACAGACAGCGAAAAGAGCTGCGATTACCCGGTCTACGGCCGCATCGCGGCGGAGGCGGTCGCGGACGGCCGGTGCGAGCGGGGGATCCTCTTCTGCGGCACAGGGATCGGCATGTCCATCACCGCCAACAAGGTGCCGGGCATCCGCTGCGCGGTGTGTTCCGAGTGCTTCTCCGCCGTGCTGTCGCGCAGTCACAATGATGCCAACATGCTGGCGCTAGGGGCCCGCGTGGTCGGCCCGGGCCTGGCCAGGATGATCGTCACCCAGTGGCTGGACGCAGGGTTTGAGGGCGGGCGCCATCAGCAGCGCGTCGACATGATGACGGCGATCGAGAAGGAACGCCCTGCCCTATGAGCCGCTGAGAGCTGACGGGACCGGAAGGGAGAAGGCATGCCGGAGGACCATACGCCCGGGGATTCCAACGTGATCACCCGGGCATACATGGATTCCATCCTCATCGAGATGCGCCACCTGGGCGCAGTTCTGCCGGACACCCGCTTTTCGCTGTTCGGCGGGTCCTTCAGCACGCCGGTCATGACCGCCGCGCTCTCCCACCTGAAGGGGCGGACGGGCAGCGGCATGGCAGAGATGGCCGCGGGCTGCGCCGCCGCTGGCGCCGTCTGCTGGGCCGGCATGGGGGATGAAGGGGAGTTGGAGGACATGCTGGCGACGGGCGCCAGGGTCGTCAAGATCATCAAGCCATATGAGGACAATGAGCGCATCCTTGCGAAGATCCGTCACGCGGCCCGCCACGGTGCGCTGGCCGTCGGGATGGACATGGACCATGCCTTTGACGGGCGAGGGCAGCATGACGCCGTGTTGGGCGAGAGGATGTCCGGCAAAACCAGGGATGAGCTGCGCAGTTTTGTCCAGGCATCCGGCCTGCCCTTCATCTTCAAGGGCGTGCTGAGCGCAAGGGACGCGGAAACGGCGCTGGAGGAACTGGGCGCGGCAGGGATCGTAGTGTCCCACCATCACGGCATCATGCCCTGGGCCGTGCCGCCGCTTCGGGTGCTGCCGGAGATCGTCCGCGCCGTGAAGGGCAGGCTGAAGATCTTTGCCGACTGCGGCATCAGCAGCGGGTATGACGTGTTCAAGGCCCTGGCCCTGGGGGCCGACGCCGCCTGCGCGGGCCGCGTCATCATCGGGCCGCTTCAGGAAAAAGGCCTGGACGGCGTCCGGGAAGAGATCAGCCGCATGACCGGCGAACTGGCCGGTGCCATGGCGCGCACCGCCTGCGGGACTCTGGCGGACATCAGTGCGGATCTGCTCTGGCTGCCCGGCCGGTAGGAGGAGAAGGAACATCACCCGCGCACAGAATCAGAGCTCTGAGCAGGGCTGCGCAGGGAAGATGCATAGTTATCAACTTATCCACAAACTTATCAACAGGCGTTCCACAAGGTTGCCCACAGCCGGGCCCGGCGAGAGAAACCTGATGTCTGACCAGTTAAAAAGCCTATACCATTATGGACATGAGCCTCTGCGGACCTGCGGCAGCGGGACAGACCGACCAGGTTCAATTGATTGAAGTCAATTTCCCGGACAAAAAAACGGAGCCGGTTTCCCGGCTCCGGGGTCAGACCTGACAAGGGGCTCAGTCGCCCAGCGTCAGCTCGATCTTGACTTGTTTGTCCAGGCTGTCCTGCAAAGCGGCGATGAGGTTGCCGTGGCTGTCGTTGAGGGACATGGTGGCACTGGTGGTCACGTCGGCCAGCATCGCCTTGTCCTGCTCGCTCAGCGCGTCATACTTGGCCTTGTCCTGCTCTTTGGTGCTGCCGTCCTTGAGCGGGCGGCCGTTGAGGTCCGAGGTATATTTGGCGAACCACTCTTCGATTTCGGCGACCGTCTTTCCCGCGAAGAAGGCCTCATAGGCGTCCATCTGGGAAGACCAGGTGCCGGTGTTCATCTTGTATCCGTTCCCGCGCTCCCGCTTGGTCAGCCAGGAGGCGACTTCAGCCTGGAAACCATCGTTGTTGGTGACCAGCTTGCCGTCGATCACGCCGTCGTGGTTGAAGTCATAGTTGTATCCACCCTGTCCCGGGAATCCGGAGAAATGCGGCATACCTTCGCCGTCATAGTTGGGGGTCGCCACCTCCACCTGGTCCATGACCACCTGGACGATGCGGCCTTCCGCGTCAAACAGGGTGATGGCGGCGACTTCGTTGAAGGAATAGACCTGTGTCTCCGTGCTGTCCTTGCCCGGGCCGATCCGGCCGGTGAAGTTCAGGCCCAGGCCCAGGGCCGCGGCGCTGGCTGTCACGGGTTTCCGGTTCTCATAGGCAGTCTTGAGCGCGGCGATGAGGTTGCCGTGGCCGTCGTTGAGGGACATGGTGGCGCTGGTGGTCACGTCAGCCAGCATCGCCTTGTCCTCTTCGCTCAGCGCGTCGTACTTGGCCTTGTCCTGCTCTTTGGTGCTGCCGTCCTTGAGCGGGCGGCCATTGCTGTCTGAGGTGTACTTGGCGAACCACTCTTCGATTTCGGCGACCGTCTTTCCCGCGAAGAAGGCCTCATAGGCGTCCATCTGGGAAGACCAGGTGCCGGTGCCCATCTTGTAGCCGTCGCCGCGGCCGCGCTTGGTCAGCCAGCCCGCGATGTCGGACTGGAACAGCTCGTCGCTGGTTTCCATCACGCTGTCGATCTTTGCGTCATGGTCAGAATCATACACATAGGGGTACTGGCCGGGGAAGCCTGCGAAATGCGGCATGCCCTCGCCGTCATAGTTGGGGGTGGCGACTTCCAGCTGGTCCAGCTTGGCGTACAGGATCCTGCCCTCGCCGTCAAAGAGCACGGCGGCAAAGACCTGATTGAAGGAATAGACCTGCACGTCCTTGTCGTCCTTGCCCGGGCCGATGCGGCCGGTATTGTTGATGCCCAGGCCGACGGTGACGCCACTGCCCTGGATGACAACAGGCTCAGCGGCAGCTTCCGGGGCGGCGGCCTCGCCGATGCCGGCGGAAAGGAGGGCGGCCTTCACGGCCTCGATAACGCCCTTGGACGTCCAGGTCGCGCCGGCCAGAACGTCCACGTCCGCGGAGTTGGCCGCCACGATGCGGGCGGGCACTTCCGTCAGGGCGGGCGTGCCGATGCCCTCGGTTTCGCTTTCGCCGACAGCGGTCACTTCGGTGATCTTCCCGTCCGCCAGGGTAACGGTGACTTTGACGGGGGATTCAGTGGAAAAACCTTCAGCCTCCCCGGTGAAGGTGCCGCTGACGCCGGCGGGCTCGGCCATCACAGCCAATGATCCCAGCATCAGGGTCAGGCAGAGGATCAGGGACAGGGTCTTCCTTGACATGAATATTCCTCCTTGAGTTGTTTTGGATTTGCCTCCAAGCCATTATAAGGGTTGGCGGGACGCTTCGCAAGGGATCGGGCGGTCATCCGCCCGGGGTGAACTTGACCGTTTGATCCATCCGCGTTCCAGGCGCGCCGCTCAGTGGGTTGTCCCCCGCCGTCCTGTAGGGCGAGGTTTCCGCGAACGACGCGACGGCCTTTCCGGCCCTGGGGATGAGGGAGAGGGTACCGGGGCCGCCGACGCAGCCACCCGGGCAGGCCATGCCCTCCATCAGGCAGCCGTCCGCCTTCCCGGCCTTGGCCAGGGAGAGCATCCTGCCGCAGTCCGCCAGGCTGTCCGCCTTCAGTACCCTGACCTCGCGCTCCGGATCGCGTGAATGGATGACGTTCACGACGGCCTGGGCGACCCCGCCGGACAGGGCGTAATTGCGCCCGTCGCGGGAAGCGTAGCTCATCAGATCCACTTCCTCCATCCCGCTCAGTTCGATCTGCCTGGCGGAAAACAGGCCCATCAGCTCTTCAAACGTGATCACGTAGTCCACGTACGGGCGCACTTCCTCTTCCAGCGCTTCGATTTTCTTGGCGACGCAGGGACCGATGAAAACCACCCTGGCGTTCGGGTGTTCCTCCTTGATCCTCTTTGCCGAGGCCACCATGGGCGTATGGGTCTGCGCGATGCAGCGGCTGAGGTCCGGCTGCTCCTTCCTTGCAAACATCGCCCAGGACGGGCAGCAGCTTGTACCCAGGAATGGCTTTTTGGCCGGCACGTCCCTGATGAACTCCTCCGCCTCATGAAGGGAGCTGATATCGGCGCCCCAGCCGACTTCGATGACCCTCCTGATGCCCAGGGCCTTGATCCCCGCCACCACTTTCCCCGGCGTCGCCAGGGGGCCGAACTGCCCCGCAAAGGAGGGGGCGATGGCAGCGAACACGGTCTGCCCGCTGCGGATGGCGGTGATGAGCTGGAAGATCTCCGACTTGTCCGCGATGGCCGCGAAGGGGCAGGCGACGATGCACAGCCCGCAGGAGACACACCTGTCCTGGTCGATGACCGCGCGGCCGAGCGCGTCGGAGCCGATGGCCCTGGCGCCGCAGGCCTCCGCGCAGGGCCTGCCGAAGCGCAGGATCGCGTGATAAGGGCAGATTTCTTTGCATCGGCCGCACTTGATGCATTTCGTCTGGTCGATCTCGGCGGCAGCCCTGCCGATGGAGACCGCATTGACCGGGCAGACGGAGGTGCAGGGATGGGCCAGGCACTTGCGGCAGTTGTCGCTGACCTGGAAGCGGTCAGTCGGGCAGGCTGCGCAGGCGAAGGGGATGATGTTGACCAGGGGCAGCTCCAGCTTCTTTTCGCTTGTCGCTGTTTCCGCCATGCCCTCGGTCAGCGGGGTGTGCGTGCCCGAAGGGCGGATGGGCAGTCCCATGGCCAGGCGGATCCGTTCCCTGATGATGGCGCGCTCCTTGAACACGCTGTCGCGGTAGGTAGCCACCTCGCCGGGAATGATGCGGTAGGAGCTTTCATAAAAGTAGTTGAAGTCAGACTGGTCCAGGTCCCGCTCAAAGGCGAATTTTGCCACCTCGGTAAAAACCTGGCGGCGGATCTTGGTGATGGGCGTAAAGATGCCCCTCATGGCTGTTCACGGCCTCCGCCGCAGCGCTCCATGATGGCGGCCATCACGGACTCGCTCTCCGCCTGCCCGATCAACTCGCCGTCCACCCTGACGAAGGGCCCGTGCGACTGCTCCCTGCACAGGCCCATGCAGGGGATCGCCCTGACCTGGATCTCACAGGCATCCGGGCCCTGCGCCCTGATCTCTTCCAGGGAGTGGACGGCATCGATGATGTTCATGGATCCCATCATCACGCAGTGCGTCCCTGCGCATACCTCTACAAGAATGCTTGCCATGCTGACCTCCGGTTTCTCTTGCTGTGACCATCATATCATAAACGCCCCGCAGGCACACGGCCTTTGTGCAGGCCGGTCCCAGCAAAAAGGAGGGGTCTCCCCCTCCTAGCCGTTTGATACACTAAAAACGTCCTAAGATCTGTAAGGAACCGTCAGCAGCCCTGCATCAATTTTTCCGGGATGTCCTCCAGCCTTTTGAACACGAAATCCGCGTCCTCCGGGCTGAAGAAACCGTCCGGGTCAAACAGCGCGCCGGCGATGCCCGCGTTGCGTCCGGCCTGGGCGTCGATGATGCGGTCCCCAATCATGACGCATTCCCTGCGGTCCAATCGGTGCAGGTCGATGATCCAGTTGAG
>CAZVSG010000034.1:0-20431 GCA_964629345.1 uncultured Christensenella sp.
ACTCCGGACACCTTGATTAAAAGTCAAGTGCTCTGCCGACTGAGCTAATGGGTCAGACAGGTCAACGCGTCTCGGACACAGCACCGGATGAGTGCCGCCGTTTCGGTCCCGGAACCGGGCTGCCGAAACAGCAGAGTTGATTATATCCGTACAGAGGCGCGGTGTCAACATTTTCAAAAAACCCGATTGAACGCTCTCCCCGGGCGGCGGGGAACAGCAGAAACGGGCAATTGACACCAATGACCGGCTGTGTTACCATCACTTCCTGCCAGCGGGACGGGACTTTCGGTTTCGCCGCGCGCGCCGGGCCGACGGTGATGCGCCTGTAGCTCAGTCGGACAGAGCAACGGCCTTCTAAGCCGTGGGTCAGGGGTTCGAATCCCTTCAGGCGCGCCAACCTGTGGTGGGTATAGTTCAGTGGTTAGAGCGCCAGATTGTGGCTCTGGAAGTCGTGGGTTCAACTCCCACTACCCACCCCAAATTCTCTTCCCGGCACCCGGCGGTGGGGTGTAGCCAAGCGGTACGGCACGGGACTTTGACTCCCGCATCCGCAGGTTCGAACCCTGCCACCCCAGCCAGCACCCAACCTTTCTCCGGTATGGCGGAGTGGGCGCCGCAAACAGCAGCCCAGAAGGAAAACGCCCGGATCCCTGACAGAGGGAACCGGGCGTTTTCCATTGCATTGTATCGGTCAAAGGACGATGTCTGCTTGCCGGGTATCCTTCTGCAGGGTCATCCGCGCCTTTCTTCCGTCCAGTTCCAGCTCGTATTCGCCCCGGAAGCCTTCCAGCACCGCCTCGCCGTTCTCCCCGGTCAGAAGCCTCGTGTCCGTTGACCATTCCTTCCGGATCATCTCCTTTAGCCGGGTGTAGGCGGGCTTGACGGAGCTGTCCCGGCGCAGCAGGCCTGAGGGGGCGCCCAGCCACTTGCCATCCACCGCGTCCCATACGGTGACCGCCTCCACGCCGGGCGCGGCGAACAGGATGCCGTACATCTCCTCCACGTCGCGCTTCTGCCGCTCCTCCCCCTCCGGGGTGCTGGGCCAGCTCTCCGGCTGCCAGTCGTTCAGGTCCACGATGTGTTTGGGCATCAGGTCGCCGGAGATCAGGGTGTTCTCCGTAAAATGGATCGGCAGGCCGAAGCGCGAGAAGCGTTCCAGCACGTTCAGCAGTTTTTCCTTCCCCCAGTAGCCCTGGTGCTGGTGGGACTGGATGCCGATCACGTCGATGGGCGCGCCGGCGTCAAGGCAGCGCTCGATCAGCCGCTCATACTCCGGGGATGTGTTGAAATCATTCAGGATGAGGACGGCGTCCGGGTCGGTCTGCCGCGCCTCATCAAACACGCGCTTGACAAGACCGGCCTGGCCCAGTTCCCTGGCGATCCGGGTGACCGCGTTGTCATATCGGTCGTACACCGGCATGATGACCACTTCGTTGATCACGTCCCAGGTGTCGATCAGCCCCCTGAAATCGCTGACCTCACGGCGGATGCGCGCCGTCTGCCGGTCAATGATCTCCTGATTGGAATATTTCAGCAGCCAGGGCGCGCAGACGGTGTGCCAGCACAGGGGATGGCCCTTCAGCCGGATGCCTTTGTTTTTCAGCCATTCCGCTCCCGCCCTGACGGACGCGGTCTCCGGCTTGCCCTCCTCCTTCTCAAACCGGCCCCAGTAAAAGGGGAGGGTGCCGAAGTTGAAGAGGTCCGTCATTTTGTTCAGCCGGTCCTCCAGGACGGCCTGCCTGTCGGGGGGCAGAAGGCCGGAGGCAACTTCCAGAGCGTCAAAGGCGCCGAAGCCGAAAAGAAACTCGTGCCCCGTCTGCCGGGCATGGACCCTGGCGTTCTTCAGCGGTTCGCCGCCGGGGCTAAAGAAGTGGAGGACCGCGGAGGATATCCGGTGAAGGAAAAGGTCTTTCGGCATCATGGACTCCTTTATGGTCTGTAATGGATCAGCCCGGCCCTGACGCGCGGGCTTTCAAACAGAAATGCGCGCCGCTGCGGCAATGTGCCAGCCCATCCATGATATGGGAAGGAAGGGGTCCCGTACAATACCCCTTTGATCGAATCTTTGTCCGGGACGCGCCTTTCACTGCAGGGGCTTGTCATGATTCGGCGGCGCCGCCGCCGTGTGATTGCAAACCCGCCGGATTCCCTGTATAATCTGGGCATTCCAGATTGAAGGAGCGTGGTTTTCCTTGCCGGACGACCCTGGCATATCTGTCGCGGGCTCGATCCTCCTCATCCTGTTCTTCACCCTCGTCAACGCCTTCCTCGCCGGTGCTGAAATGGCTTTCGTGTCGCTCAATCCCGCCAGGATCAGGAATCTGGCGGAAAACGGAGACCGGCGTGCCAAAAAAGTAGAAAAACTGCTTGCCAGCCCGGATTCCTTCCTGTCCGCGATCCAAGTCGGGATCACCTTCGCGGGCTTTTTTAATTCCGCGCAGGCCTCCCAGACCTTCCTGAGCCGCCTGCTGCCGGCGCTTGGGAACATCCCGGCGGCCGCGACGGTGGCCAACCTCATCCTGACCCTCATCATCTCCTACGTCTCCCTGGTCCTGGGGGAGCTGTACCCCAAGCAGCTCGCGCTGCAGGTGCCGGAAGGCTACGCCATGCGCTCGGCCGGGACCATCCTCTTTCTGCGCGGCGCGTTCCGGCCTTTCATCTGGCTGCTCACCGCCTCTGTCGGCATCCTGAAGCGGCTCACGCCGATCGATTTCACCAAGAGGGAAGAGAAGCTCACCCGCCAGGAGATGAAGGCGCTGCTGAACTCCAGCCGAAATGACGGCGCGATCGGCGCGGAGGAGTTCAACATGATGCGCGGCGTGCTCTCCCTGGATACCCGCCTGGTGCGCGAGATCATGGTGCCCCGGGTGAACACGGACATGCTGGACGCCGGTGAGCCGTTTGAAAGGAACATGGAGCAGCTTCTCGCCGGGCTGCGCTCGCGCATCCCGCTGTATGAGGAGGACAAGGACCACATCCTGGGCATCATCCACATGAAGGATGTGCTGCTCAACCTGCAGGCGCTGCAGAAACATGAGATGGAGCTGCGCGACATCGCGCGCCCTGCCCTGTTCGTCCCCGACACCATGTACACCGACGAGCTGCTGGTGCAGTTCCAGAAATCCAAGCAGCACCTGGCCGTATTGGTGGACGAGTTCGGCGGCGTATCGGGCATCGTGACGCTGGAGGACCTGATCGAGGAGATCGTGGGGGATATCCAGGACGAGTATGACGATGACGACGATTCCCCCGTACAGGTGATCAGCGATCAGGAAGCGGTCCTGCTGGGCAGCCTGCCGCTTGCCGATTTCAACCGGCAGTTCGACCTGGACGTCCAGTCCGACAGCGCCGACACCATCGCCGGTTACATGATCGAGCTGCTGGGGTACATCCCCAGGCCCGGCGAGGAGCCGGAAGTGGAGTCGGACCGCTTCACCCTCAAGGTGATCCGCGCGGGCAATACCCGCATCGAGGCCGTCAGGCTCCTGCTCAAGTCCTCCCGCCCGGAGGATATCAGGACAGAGGATGAATGATCATCGGGGTGTTCGGCATAAACGCCGGGCATCCCCCTGTTTCACGTGAAACATTCCCAGAAAGGACGATCAATTGAAACTATTCCGTTTCATGAAGCCCGAGTGGAAGGCCATGATGCTGGTCTTCCTGCTGCTGATCGCGCAGGTCGCCTGCGAACTGGCGCTGCCGGGCTACACCTCTTCCCTGGTCAATGTCGGCGTGCAGCAAAGCGGCATCCCCTCCTCCCTGGCGGAAAAACTCTCCCGTGAGTCGATGGACAGCCTGTCCCTGCTGATGGACGATGAGGGGAAGGCCGCCGTCAGCGCGGCCTACAGCCTGGAGGGGGACGTTTACGTCCTTCAAAGAAACCTTTCCGCGCCTGAACAGGAGTCCGCGCGCAAGGCCCTGAACATGCCGATGGCCGTGCTCTTCGGGCTTGGCAGCATGCCCGGTTCCGACATGCTCCTGGCCGGTCTGCGCGGCGGCCTGATGAGCCGCGAAGCCATCCTTGAACGCGCAGGGACAATGATGACCCTGAAGGGCGAAGAGGCGGAGCAGCTTCTGGAACAGGCGGCGGTGCAGTTCGTGCGGGCGGAGTACGAGCGCCTGGGGGAGGACCTGGCGCGCATCCGCAACGCCTTCCTCTGGAACAGGGGACTGATCATGCTGGGCATCACCCTGCTGGCCGGGCTTGCCGCGATTATCACCAGCTTTATCTCATCCCAGGCCGGAGCGCGCATCGGAAAGAGCCTGAGGAGCCAGGTGTATTCGCGGGTGCTGTCCTTTTCCAAGGCGGAGGTGGACCGCTTCTCCACCGCCTCCCTCATCACCCGGTCCACCAATGACGTCAGCCAGATCCAGACCACCTCCGTCATGATGCTGCGGATGCTGCTCTACGCGCCCATCATGGCGGCCGGCGGCATCTGGCACGTGACCCGGGCCAACACGGGCCTGGGCTGGATCGTCGCCGTCACCGTGGCTGTGATGGTGGTCCTGGTGGTCGTCATCGCGTCGGTGGTGACGCCCAGGTTCAAGACGCTGCAGAAACTGGTGGACCGCATGAACCTGGTCGCCCGGGAAAACCTCACCGGGGTGCAGGTGGTGCGGGCCTTCTCCAGGGAGGCGGATGAGACGGCGCGCTACGGCAGGGCCAACGAGGACCTTACCCGTGTGAACCGCTTCATCAACTACGCCTTCAGCTACGTCATGCCCCTGATGATGCTGATCATCAACGGCGTCACCCTGGCGATCCTCTGGTTCGGCGCGCAGGGGATCCAGGCCGGACGGATGCAGGTGGGCGACATGATCGCCTTCATCAGCTATACCCTGCAGATCGCCTTCTCCTTCATGATGATGGCGATGGCCGGCGCGGTCATGCTGCCGCGGGCCGAGGTGGCAGCCCAGCGCGTCAACGAGGTGCTTCAGACCAAACCCGGCATCACAGACCCTGATGATCCGACGCCCCTTCCGGAAGGGTCCGCGGACGGCCTGCGCTTTGAACACGTCTCCTTCCGGTATCCGGATTCGCAGGAGGAGGTGCTGCACGACCTGAACTTCCTGATCCCCCCGGGCGAGACCGCCGCCGTCATCGGCGCGACCGGGTCGGGCAAGTCCAGCCTGCTCAGCCTGATCCCCCGCTTCTTTGACGTCACGCAGGGACGCATCACCATCGGCGGCGTCGACATCCGGGAGCTTTCCCTGACGGATCTCCGCGGGATGATCGGCTTTGTCCCCCAGCACGCCGTTCTGTTCTCGGGGAGCGTTGAGAGCAATATCAAATACGCTGACGGGACCATGCCGGATGAGCGCATGGAAAAGGCGGCGGCCCTGGCCCAGGCGGAGCGTTTTGTCGCTGAGCGCGGGGAGGGTTACCGGAGCGCGGTCACCCAGGGCGGGAGCAACCTCTCCGGCGGGCAGAAGCAGCGCCTGTCCATCGCGCGGGCCATCGCTTCCAATCCCCGGTTCCTGCTGTTTGACGATTCCTTTTCGGCCCTTGATTACCGCACCGACCTGCTGGTCCGCCAGGCGCTGAAGGAGAAGCTCGCCGATACCACTGTGCTCATCGTCGCCCAGCGCATTGCGACGGTCATGCAGGCGGACAGGATCCTGGTGCTGGACGAGGGCCGCCTGGCGGGCCAGGGAACCCATGAAGAACTGATGGCCGCCTGCCCGGCCTATCAGCAGATCGCCAGAAGCCAGCTCTCCGAGGCTGAGCTTACCGGGAAAGGGGGTGTCCAGCATGTCTGAGAAGAGAAGGACAGAGCGCCGTCAAGGGCCCGGCGGCCCCGGAGGCCCGCCCGGCCACGGCATGGCGGTTGAAAAGCCAAAGGATTTCAAGACCGCGGTCAGGCGGCTTCTCAAGGTGCTGCGCCCCTGGCGCGTGCAGCTGATCCTCTGCGGCATTCTTTCCGCGCTCAGCGCGGCCATCGGCATCTTCGGCCCCAAGATCACCGGGCAGGCGACCACCGCCATCTTTGAAGGCCTGATCGCCCGCGTGCGCGGGACGGGCGGCATCGACTTTGACAGGGTCGCCCGGGTCCTGCTCTTCCTGCTGGGGCTCTACCTCATCAGCGCGCTGTTCTCCTTCCTCATGCAGCGCCTGGTGGCGGGCGTCACCGCCGACTTCAGCAGGACGCTCCGGAGCGACATCGGGGACAAGCTTCACCGCATCCCGGTGGGCTATTATGAAAAAACCAGCGTGGGCGACGTGCTCTCCCGCATCACCAACGACGTGGACGCCGTCGCGCAGAACATCTCCAATATCTTCAACCAGGTGATATCGGGTCTGGCGACCCTGCTGGGCGTGCTGATCATGATGATCACCATCAGCCCGTTCATGGCGCTGCTGGTCATCCTGGTCGTCCCGCTGTCCATGGCGCTGGCCATGCTGATCTTCTCCCGCTCCCAGAAGTACTTCAAGGCCCAGCAGAAGGTGCTGGGCGACATCTCCGGCCAGGTGGAGGAGAGCTACGCCGGCCATCAGGTGGTGCAGGCCTTCCGTCAGGAAGCTTCCTCTCTGGCGGAGTTTGAGAAGAAGAACGAAACGCTCTATGAGAGCGCCTGGAAAAGCCAGTTCTTCTCCGGCCTCATGCAGCCCATCATGTCCTTTGTGAGCAACCTGGGCTATCTTTTGGTCACGGTGTTCGGCGCGGCGCAGGCCGCCATGGGGCTCATCACCGTGGGCGACATCCAGGCCTTCATCCAGTATGTCCGCAACTTCATGCAGCCGCTGATGCAGTTCTCCCAGATCACGGGGGCCGTCCAGACCATGGCCGCGGCGGCGGAGCGCGTGTTTGCCTTCATCGACATTGAGGAGGAGAAGGAACCGGAGAACGCGCCGGCTCTGCCGCCTGTGAAGGGGCGCGTGTGCTTTGAGAACGTCCGCTTCGGCTATGATCCGGAGAAGATCGTCATCCACGATTTCTCCCTGTGCGTGCTGCCTGGGCAGACCTGCGCCATCGTCGGCGAGACCGGCTCCGGCAAGACCACCCTGGTCAAGCTGCTCATGCGCTTTTACGACCCGGCCGCCGGCCGCATCACGCTGGACGGCGTGGACCTGAAGACCCTCCCCCGCGGCGAGGCGCGCAGCGCGTTCGGCATGGTCCTTCAGGATACCTGGCTCTTCTCCGGCACCATCATGGACAACATCCGCTACGGCCGCCCGGACGCCACGGACGGGGAGGTCCGGGAGGCCGCCAGGCTCGCCCATGCAGAGCACTTCATCCTCACCCAGCCAGGCGGCTATGGCATGGAGATCAATGAGGAGGCCGACAACATCTCCTCCGGGCAGAAACAGCTGCTCACCATCGCCCGCGCCGTGCTGGCCGACCGGCCGGTGCTGATCCTGGACGAGGCCACCTCCAACGTGGACACCCTGACCGAGCACCGCATCCAGCGCGCCATGAGCACGCTGATGGCCGGGCGCACCAGCTTCGTGATCGCCCACCGCCTGTCCACCATCCGCGAGGCCGACATGATCCTGGTCATGCACGAGGGCGGCATCGCCGAGTTCGGCAGCCATGACGAGCTGATGCAGAAGGGCGGCAGGTACAGGGAGCTGTACGAGAGCCAGTTTGAGAGGACGTAAGGGAGAACGGTGGGGGGACGCCGTCCCCCCATGCCCCCTGGCAGGGGATTTCATCCCCTGACCCCGGAATCATATTCGGAAATTCAACGGGTCAACGCATGATTGGGTTGTAGAGCAACAACGGACAAGGAATGTTTCACGTGGAACACCATAATAACAGGAGCAACGGCCATGCCAGCCATACCCGACTCCCACATCCGCGCGTTGCGTGCCCTGACGGAAAGGCTTAAAGGTCAGAAAGGGCTGGTCTGGGCGCTGACCGGCAGCACCTCCTTCGCATTACAAGGGATGGACATTCCCGCGAATGACATCGATGTCGCGGCGGACAGGGACAGCGCCCTGCGCATCGGCGCGCTGCTTAGCGACTGCTGCATCAAACCGGTGGAGGCCGATTCTGCCGCCAGGTACGTCCGCTCATACTATGGGCAGTTCAGGCTGGAGGGCGTGGAGGTCGACCTGATGGGCGATTCGTGCCGGATGGATCTGAATGGCTCCTGGGCCGAACCGGCCTTCCTGCCGCCCCTGATCGAGTGGGTCAGCGTCTCCTCCCTGCGGCTTCCGGTCCTGTCCCTGGCCTTTGAGGAGCAGGCCTACCGCCTGCTGCGGCGGGATGAGCGGGCGGACGCCATCGCCGGCTTTCTGCGCGGCAAGGAGAAGGCAAAGTAAATATCCAGAAAATACTCATCCATATCTCCGCCCGTCACGCGGCACCGTGAGCGGGCGGTCTGTTCCTTTTCCCCCTGCCTGAACGATCCGGACGGATTGGGTATCATAGCAATACGTCATTGCCCACTGATCCGGATAACAAAGGGAGGAAACGATGTACAACTTACTGATCGGCGGCGCGGCCGGCCAGGGCGTGGACACTGTCACAGGCGTCCTGGAACGGCTGATCAAGCGCGCCGGCTGCGGCGTGTTCACCATGCGCGATCTGATGTCGCGCATCCGCGGCGGCCATAATTTTTCCCGTCTGCGCTTTGGACAGGAGGTGCCGCTGTCCCACACCGAGCGCCTGGACGGCATCATTGCCCTGAACGAGGAGACCCTGGACATCCACCTGAAAGACCTGAAGGACGAAGGCTTCGCCATCGCGGACAGCGCGGGTTCATCCGATGACCCCCGCGTCATCAGGCTGGACGCGGCTGGCATCGCGAAATCCCTGGGCAACGCGCGCGCTTCCGGCTCCGTGGCGGTCGGCGCCGCCCTCAAGCTGTTCGGCATTCCGCTGCACAGCGACCTGGCCGGGGAGATCTTCGCGCAAACGCTGCGCGGGGATCTGGTGGACGTCAACGTCAAAGCCGCGATGGCCGGGTATGCTGCCGTGGAACAGAAATTCCCGACGCTGACGGGCGGCCATGCGCAGGACATGCTGCTCTCGGGGGCCCAGGCGCTGTCGCTGGGCGCTCTGGCTGCCGGCCTTCAGTTCTACACCGCATACCCGATGTCCCCCTCCACGTCAATCCTGGAGTTTCTGGCCCAGTCTGCGAGGAAAACCGGCATTGCCGTCGAGCAGGCCGAGGATGAGATCGCGGCCGTCAACATGGCCATCGGCGCGTCTTTCGCCGGCGCGCGCGCGATGACGGGCACCTCGGGCGGCGGCTTTTCCCTGATGGTGGAAGCCCTGGGGCTGTCAGGCATCGCGGAGATCCCTCTGGTGGTGGTGGACGCGCAGCGCCCCGGCCCCGCGACCGGCCTGCCCACCCGGACGGAGCAGTCCGATCTCCGCTTTGTCATTTCCGCCTCACAGGGGGAGTTTCCCCGCATGGTCATCGCGCTGCGCGGCCATCAGGACGCATATGATCAGGCTGCGCGGGCCTTTTACCTGGCGGAGAAGTACCAGATCCCCGTCATCCTGCTGACGGACCAGTTTCTGCAGGACAGCACGGCCACCCTTCCGCTGCCTGATCCAAACAATGTCAGGGTCTTTGAGCCCGGGGACATTTCCGAAAAAGAGGAGTACGCGCGTTACCGCTTTACGGACAACGGCATCTCCCCGCGGCTGTTTCCCGGCGATCCCCGGGGCTTTGCCTCCGCTGACTCGGATGAGCACGACCAGCTTGGACACATCATTGAGGATGCCCGGACGCGCGTCATGATGATGGACAAGCGCATGGGCAAGCTTGAACTGCTCAGAAAGGAGCTGCAGGAACCTGAGCACATCGGGTCAAGTGACCCTGAGGTCCTCCTGCTGGGCTGGGGGAGCATGTCCGGTCCCCTCAAGGAAGCAGTCAGCCTGCTTTCCCGGGAAGAGGGCAAACGCTTCGCCGCCCTGGTCTTCGGCGACGTCTGGCCGCTGCCGCAGCAGCGGCTCATGAAACTCGCCGCAAAAGCCAAAGCGCTGATCAACGTCGAGCAGAATTACACCGGTCAGCTGGGCGGCCTCATCCGCGAGCAGACCGGCCTTCAGATGAACGCCAGCATCCTCAATTGCGACGGCCGCCAACTGTCCGGCGCACAGATCGCGGACAGGGTCAGAAAGGAGGGCTACTGATGAATCGGCAGGCATTTCAAACCCGGGAAACAGCCTGGT
Source organism: uncultured Christensenella sp. (assembly GCA_964629345.1). Taxonomy (GTDB): domain Bacteria; phylum Bacillota; class Clostridia; order Christensenellales; family Aristaeellaceae; genus UBA6115. Next base: position 10,131 of record CAZVSG010000034.1, read on the forward strand.
GCCCGGGCTGCGGGAATTTCGGCATCCTCAGCGCGCTGAAAAACACGCTGGAAGGGCTTGACCTGGACCCGCATGACGTACTGATCGTCGGCGGCATCGGACAGGCGGCCAAGATGCCCCAATACTTTGAGACCAACAGCTTCTGCGGGCTGCACGGCCGCGCCGTGCCCGCGGCGGTGGCCGCCAAGATCGTCAACCCCCGCCTCACCGTCATCATCAACTCCGGCGACGGCGACACCTACGGCGAGGGCGGCATCCGCGTGGTGATCGATACGGCCACGACGCCGCGGACGTTCTCTCAGGCGCAGGAGATCGTGCGGCGACGGCGACACCTACGGCGAGGGCGGCAACCACTTCATCCACAACATCCGGCGCAACGTGGACATCACGCACTTTGTCCATGACAACCAGCTCTATGCGCTCACCAAGGGGCAGGCTTCCCCCACCACCATGGAAGGCATGGTGACCCCCGTCCAGGTGGACGGCAGCAGCGCCATCCCCTTCAATCCCCTGCTCATGGCGCTGGGCGCCGGCGCGGGCTTTGTGGCCCGGGGCTTTTCCGGCAAGCCGGAGCATCTGGCCGGGCTGATGAAGCGCGCCGTCCGCTACAAGGGCTACGCGCTGGTGGACATCCTGCAGAACTGCGTATCCTTCAACAAACTCAACACCTATGCCTGGTACAGCAGCCGCATCCACGAACTGGATGGAAGCCATGATACGGGCGACCTGGCAAAGGCCATGGCGCTGGCGGCCGAATTCGGCGACAGGATCCCCATCGGCGTGCTGTATGAAAAGCCGCTGGAGGACTATCGCAGCAAGCATGCCGCGCTCAGGGACGGACAGGTGCTCTCAGGGCGCAGGAACGACCCGGATGCCCTCGACCGGCTGATGCGCAGTCTCATTTAGCGGCACGGTCACCAAAGACAAGACGCCTCCCGCAAAACGGAGGCGTCATGATTTTGTCAAAACCCGGCCATCGAAGCCTGATGATTTATGCCGGATCGGGTTCGTTCCCCGCCGCTTCCCGCAGCGCGGAAACCATGTCCGCAAAGACCTCCTCAGCGACGCGGTCATAGGTTTCCGGGCTTGCCTTTATACCCAGGCGGTCATAGGCGACGGCTGCCGCGCCGTAGAAAGCGGCGCCCAGCGCATGGACCGGTACATGGATGCTGGACGCGGCCTGGCCCACAGCGCGGGCCGCCGCCTGCACGACGGGAAAATCCTCGTTTTCCCTCGCGGCGGCATGCGCCTCATTGAGGATGATATTTTTTATACAGGGCAGTTTGACCAGGCCCTGCAGCCAATCCCTCGCGGCCAGAAGCGCGTGGCGCGGCCGCTCATCGCCCGGGCGGTGCTTCTCATAAATGGGCAGAATGTGCGTTTCCGCGTAATCCATGCACCAGGTTGCGATGGTCTTCCTGCTCTGGGTCTGGATCAGCGCCATCAGCGAGAGGATATTCGGCGAATCCGTCGAACCGAGCATTTTTCGTGGTTTCTTAGCCATTGTTGTTCACATCCATCTCTCTTTCAATCAAACACGCATAAATCCGCACAGTTATGATCCGCCGGGTCAGCAGCGTTCCCTGCGGGCTGCCTTCCCTCTGTCCGGTCAATGCGTTCACGCGCCTTTTCAATAATCGATCCCATTGCACGTATCGAGTGTTTCACGTGAAACATCCCGCACATGACTGCAAGAGGGGAAACAGCCATCCGTCAGTGAGAAGTACGGCATCATCAACGTACTTATCAAGAAACCGTGACGATTCGGCAAGATGCGGGGATGGGCGGAAAAGGGGTGTATGATATATTAACCACAAAGATACAAATAGCGGGAGGTCCTTATGGAAACAAGAAAAGCAAAAACGGCGAGGATCGGGCTTTACAGCGCCGGGCTGAAAGCATATTGGCCCCAGTTTGAGGGCCTTCGGGAAAGGCTGGAAGGGTATAACAGGTTCATTGAGGACCGGCTCGGCCGGTGGGGACAGGTCTTCAACTTCGGCCTTGTGGATGAGGAGACCAAAGCCCGGGAGGCCGGCGAGTACTTCAACGCGAACAATGTGGACATCCTGTTCGCGCACAGCGCGACCTACTTCACCAGTTCCTGCGTCCTTCCCATCCACCAGATCTGCGGCGCTTTCACGGTGATGCTCAACCTTCAGCCCGGGGCGCAGATGAACTACGGCGAAACGGGCACGGGCGAATGGCTTGCCTTCTGCGTGGGCTGCCCGGTGCCGGAGGCCAGCAACGCCTTTGAGCGGGCCGGCATCCCGCTTCACTACGTCAACGGCCTGCTGGGGCTTGACGTGACGCCGATCATGTCAAAGGCGGATGAGAACACCGCGCACCGGCCGGAAGCGCAGCGCGCCTGGCGGAAGATCGGGCAGTGGGCACTGGCCGCCGGTGCAGTGCGCTCCCTGAAATCATCCCGCTTCGGATTCCTCGGCAACTGTTACAGCGGCATGCTGGATATGTACAGTGATTTCGCGATGCTGCAGTCCCAGGCGGGGATCCATGTCGAGCTGCTGGAAATGTGCGACCTTGACAGGCATCTGCGTCTGGTGACCCAGGAGGAAGTCGATGAAAAGATCAGGGAAGTCGGGCATTTTTTCCAGATCAGCGGCGACTCGCCCTCTGACCCCATCGCCCGCAGGCCGACAAAGGAGCAGCTGGAGTGGTCCTGCCGCGTCGCCGCGGCGCAGGAACGGCTGGTCCGCGAAAGCAAGCTGGACGCGCTGAGCTATTATTACCACGGTGCGGAAGGAAATGAATACGAAAAGCTGCAGTCCGGCTTCATCGTCGGCCATTCGCTTCTGACGGCGGCGGGCGTCCCCTGCGCGGGCGAAGGGGACATCAAGACCTGCATCGCCATGAAGCTGTGCGACCTTCTGGGGAAGGGCGGCAGCTATTCCGAGATCGTCGCGATGGACTATCTGAGGGGAACCATGCTCATCGGGCATGACGGACCCTTCCATATCCTCATTTCCGACGGCAAGCCCATCCTGCGGGGCATGGGGATCTATCACGGCAAGCACGGCAGCGGAGTCTCGGTCGAAGCCAACGTGATATCGGGGCCTGTGACGACCCTCGGGCTGACCCAACTGCGCAACGGGAAACTGCGCCTGATCGCGAGCCAGGGAGAAGCGAAAAAATACCCGATCCTCACGATCGGGAATACGCAGACGCACATCGACTTCGGCATGGATCCGGATTCCTACATGGACGAGTGGTTCAAGGCATCCCCCACGCATCACTGCGCCCTCTCCCTCGGGCATAATGCGGAGCTCTTTGAAATGGCCGCGGAACTGATGGGCATCGAGTTCATCCGCGTCGGGAAATGACTGAAAGACGGACGTTCTGAGACTTACCGCCGGTACCAGTTGCTGCGGTAGACGGACGGCGTCACGCCTTCGCGCTTCTTGAAGGTGACGATGAAGTGACTGACGTTGTCCATGCCGACCTGGCCGGCGATCTGGCTGACGGTGTCCCCGCCGGTGCGCAGCAGCTCCTTGGCGCGGTTGATGCGCGAGGACAGCAGAAAGTCATTGGGCGTATAGCCGGTATACCGCTTGAACTGCTTCTGAAAGTAATACTTGTTGATCGAGAAGCGCTCCGCGAGGCTGTCCAGGGTATGCTGTTCCCGAAAATGGTCCAAAAGGAAACTTCGCGCTTTCATGATGTATTCCGGCATCCCCTCAAGCTCATGCGGCGCGCTGGCGCCCAGGATGCACTGCGTCATCAGCGAGGTGATCAGGGAGGAAGCGAACACGTCGTTTGAAAAGCTGCTGTCGCCCCTTTCATACAGCCTGAGGATCTGCCGAAGAAGCGAGGCGGCTTCAAACGCGGTCGGCAGCGTGACCACGCTGGAATGATTGTTCTGCTGTTCAAACAGCTTGTAATACTGACGGCAGGAGGGCCCGTGGAAATGGATCCACAGGACGTGCCAGTGGCCGGCGCTCGGGTTGGGCCTGTAATATTGGGGCCTCATGCAATCGATCCAAAGCGCCTGGCCGGGAAGAACGGCATAGTTCCTGCCGTCATATTCCAGGATGCCTTCGCCGCTTAAGGTGTACTTGATCAGGAAAGAGTTCAATCCCTCCCGCCTGGTATAGTAGGCGGGGAAGGCGTAGAAATCGCCCGCTTCCTGGATGTAGGGGATGTTGGCTTTGGTAAGGCCGGTCGGAGTGACCGTCAGCCAAACGGAATCTGCAGACAGGTCCATCTGATAATCGAGCTTTACCGGCATTTCGTTTCCTTTCCTGACCAAGATAGTGATATGAAATCGCAATATAGTCAGATGAAATTGATAAACCCTTGTGATATTATACTATCCAGTTAGGTTGTTGAAAAGGACCCCGGTACAATAATCCGTGATATATCCCGCAAATAAACGGAAATTGACCGCCGATCCATCAACGGAAAAACAACGGTTTCCTGCCGTATCAAGGCATGAAAACGAAGTCTCCGGGAGGTTTAAGGAGCGTCAATGTCTGAAATCCTGCTTGAGCTGAAGGGGATCACAAAGACCTTTCCCGGTGTCAAAGCGCTGGACAGGGTCCATTTCCAGTTGAAACGCGGCGAGATCCACGCGATCATGGGCGAGAACGGAGCGGGGAAGTCCACCTTCATCAAGGTCATCACAGGCGTACACATGCCTGATGAGGGAGAGATCATTCTAAACGGCAGGAAGGTAGCGTTCAGATCGCCTCTGGCCGCCCAGCGGGAAGGAATTGCCGCCATCTACCAGAACGTCACGAGCTATCCGGACCTGTCGGTCACGGAAAACATCTTCATCGGGCACGAGAAGGTCGAACGAGGCATCATCCAATGGAAGAAGATGCACAAGGCGGCTGAGGAGCTGCTCAGGCCGCTCAACGTCGACTTCCAGCCCACCGCGCTGATGGGCACGCTGTCCGTCGCCCAGCAGCAGATCGTGGAGATCGCAAAAGCCCTGTCGATGAACGCGCAGATCATCATCATGGATGAGCCGACGGCCGCGCTGACCAACAGCGAGTCGGAGGAGCTGTACCGGATCACGGAGCGGCTGAGGGACGAGGGCAAGTCCATCATCATCATTTCCCACCGGCTGGAGGACATGTACCGCCTCGCCTCCCGCGTGACCGTTTTCCGCGACGCGAACTACATCGGAACGTATCAGGTCAGCGAGATCACGCCGCCGGAATTGATCAAGGCGATGGTGGGGCGCGAGATCAACGAGCTGTTCCCGAAGCCCAAGGCAAAGATCGGGAATGAAGTCTTCCGCCTGGAAGGCCTCGGCAGGACGGGATATTTCAAGGACATCAGCCTGAACATCAAGCAGCGGGAGATCGTAGGGCTGACCGGGCTGGTCGGCTCGGGGCGCACGGAAGTGGTCCAGACGATCTTCGGCGTGGAGCCCTATGATACCGGCACCATCTATCTGGACGGCAAGGCGGTCGAAATACATTCCCCGCAGGATGCCATGAAACTGGGCATCGGGCTGCTGACGGAGGACCGGCAGAACCAGGGCCTGATCCTGGACTGGGGCATCGGGCGCAACGTCACCCTGCCGGCGCTTGCCAAATACGCGCGGGGAAAGATCACCAAGGACCCGGTTGAGAACATGGCGGCAAAGGCCCTGTGCGAGCAGATGGGCGTCAAGGCGCAGTCCGTGTTTGACAAGGCCTCCTCCCTCTCGGGAGGGAATCAGCAGAAAGTGGTGGTCGCCAAGGCGCTCACCAGCGAACTGAAACTGCTGATCATGGACGAACCGACCAAGGGCGTCGACGTCGGCGCGAAAGCCGCGATCTATGAGGTCATCAGCGACCTGATCATGAAGGGAATGTCCATCCTGATCATCAGCTCGGAGATGCCTGAGATCCTGGGGATGTGCGACAGGATCTACGTGATGCACGACGGACGGATGATGGGCGAACTTGACCGTGAAGAGGCCACGCAGGAGAAGATCCTGGAACTGGCGATGCTCAAAAAAACAGCACTTGCGGTGGAAGGATAAGGGAAACAGCATGCAGATCAACCGGCGCCGCGTCAAACTGACCAGGGACCGCGTCTTCTCGTCGCGCGAACTGAGCCTGCTGGGCATCCTGATCCTGATCGTTGCGGGGATCCAGCTGCGCAACAGCACTTTCCTGTCGTCCCGCTCCATCAACGACATGCTCAAGAACTATTCGACCACCATCACGCTGGCGCTTGGGATGATGAGCGTGCTGCTCATCGGCGGGATCGACATCTCCGTCTCGGCGACCCTGGCGTTCTCCGGCATGAGCGCCTCCCTGCTGATGCGGGACGGCGTGTATTCCTCCACGCTGGTCATGTTTTTGGTCAGCACCGCGATCGGGACGCTGTGCGGCCTGCTGGTCGGCCTGGTCATCAGCCGGGGCAAGGTGCTTCCCATTATCGCCACGCTGGGCTTCACCAACATATTCAGGGGCGCGACCTATATCATCTCGGACAGCCGCTGGGTCTCCGCTTACCAGTTCGATTCGGCCTTCAAGCGTTTCGCCCAGACCAGAACGCTGACCTTCGGGCTGATGAACAACCTGGTTTTCATCGCCCTCGTCTGTTACCTGGTGTTTTTCGTCATCATGCGCTGGACGCGCTTCGGGCGGAGGATCTATGCGGTCGGTTCCAACCCGGAGGCCGCGAGCATCAGCGGCATCAACATCAACAGGGTCAAGCTGGCCGTCTACACCATCGCGGGGAGTTTCGCGGGCCTGATCGGCGCGATGTACACCTCCCTGTACGCGTCCGCCCAGAGCGACATGGGCATGGGGATGGAGATGGACGCGATCGCCTCCTGCGTTCTGGGCGGCGTCAGCCTCTCGGGCGGCCAGGGCGGTGTTCCGGGCGTTCTGCTGGGCGCGATGACCATGACGGTCATCTCCAAGGCGCTCCCGCTGATCGGGATATCCCAGTTCTGGCAGAAGGCGATCAAGGGGATCATCATCCTCATCGCGATCATCATCAACGTTCTGGCCCAGCGGGCGATCCACCGCAACGCCATGAGAGCGAGGGAGCGGCAGATATGACAGCACATCCTGACCGCAGCATTCTGGCTGCGAGGAACAAAAGCCTCAAGTCGGTTTTCATGCGCTGGGAGTTTCTGCTCCTGGGCCTGTTCCTTGCCATCAACATCATGAACGCGGTCATATCCCCCTATTATCTCAACGCGGGGAACCTGTTCACCGCCATCAATTCCTTCCTGGTCAAGGGCTTTATCGCGATGCCCATGGCCTATCTGCTGGTGCTGGGGGACATCGACCTGTCTGTCGGATCGACGGTGGCGCTTTCAGCCACCCTTCTGGGGGTATCATACAATGCGGGGGTGCCGATGGGCCTTGCGATCCTCATCGCGCTGCTCTGCGGCACGCTGTGCGGCCTGCTCAACGGCCTGATCCTGACCCGGTTTACCGAACTTGCGTCCATGATCGTCACGCTTGGCACCATGACGCTCTACCGGGGCATTTCCGAGATGATCCTCGGCAGCCAGAGCACCGGCGGTTTCCATAACGTCGACTGGTTCTATCAGATCTACTATGCCAGGCTCGGGCCGGTCCCCTACCTGTTCTTCTTTTTCTGCCTGCTGGCGCTCGGCTTTGGCTTTGTGCTGCATAAGACCATCTTTGGCCGCCAGCTGTTTGCGATCGGCTCCAACCGCCTCACCGCGAAGTATTCGGGGGTCCCTGTCCAGAGGCACCGCCTCATCTGCTACACGCTGATGGGATTGGTATGCGGCATGTCCGGCGTGTTCTACTCTTCCTGGATGGGCACCGTGCGCTTTGACATCGCGACCGGGTATGAACTGGAGGCCATCAGCGTGGCGGTCCTGGGCGGGATCAGCACATCGGGCGGGAAAGGGACCTTCCCCGGCGCGATCATCTCCATCTTCATCATCGGACTGCTTGGATACGGGCTGGGCCTGATCAACGTCAACTCCCAGACCATCCTGATGATCATCGGCCTGATCCTCATCGTGGTCGTGATGGCGCCCAACTTGAAGGCCCGCCGGAAGCCCGGCATAAAGACGACCTGACTATAACACCTTGTGTGTATAGTAATAAAAAAGGAGGAATCACCCATGAGGAAACTCACCGCACTGATCCTGGCCCTTATGATGGTAGCCGGTCTTGCAGCCGTTGCGCAAGCCGCTGACCTGAGCGGTCAGACCTATGCCATCATCACAAAATCCGCGGGAAACCCCTACAACGAGCGCGAAGCCAGCGGCTTTGAAGAGGCGATCACGGCAGCCGGAGCCAACGTCATCGTCAAGCATCCCGCCCAGATCACCGCTGAAGCCCAGATCACCCTCATCAACGAGCTGGTAGCCCAGAAAGTCACGGGCATTGCCGTGGCCGGAAACGATTTTGACGCCCTGGAAACCGCTCTGAAAGCGGCCATGGCTGCAGGGATCAAGGTCGTCTCCCTGGACTCCTCGGTCAATCCCGCCAGCCGTCTGACGCACATCAACCAGGCCGGCGTGGTCGAAGTGGCCCAAGCGCTGGTGGATGCGGCCTATGACCTGATGGGCGGCGAAGGCGAGTGGGCGATCCTGTCCGCCACCGCGACCGCTTCCAACCAGAACGCCTGGATCGCGGCGATGCAGGAACTTCTGAAGGACGAAAAATATGCCAAGCTGAACCTGGTCGAGATCGCCTACGGCGATGACATCTATCAGACTTCTGTGGATGAGACCCAGGCATTGCTGCAGAACTATCCCAACCTCAAGCTCATCAACGCCCCCACCACTGTCGGTATCGCCGCCGCTTCCAAGGTCATCACGGACAACGAGCTTCAGGGCAAGGTCATCGTGACCGGCCTGGGCCTGCCGTCTGAAATGGCTGAGTTCATGGGCCAGGGCCCCGTTGCCTGCCCCTACATGTTCCTGTGGAACCCGATCGACGTCGGCAGGACCGCCGCGTACGCGCTGCTTGAGATGGTCAACGGCCAGCTGACCGGCGCCCTGGGCGAGAGCTTCACCGCAGCCAACGGCGTCACCTACACCGTCACCGAGGCCGGGGACAAGGGCACGGAAATCATCATTGGACCCCCGTTTGAATTCAACGCTGACAACATTGAGGACTGGAAGACTGTCTATTGACAGCTGACCGATTCTGACCCCTCCGGGGGCGGGCTATGCCCGCCCCCGGAATCACAGTCGTGACCTTTTATCACGACACCATCTGTCAGGAGGGATGACATGGAGCGATTCGCCTGGAAGGCCCGGCTGAAGCCGGGAATGCTGGAGGAGTACAGGAGACGGCATGACCGGATCTGGCCGGAGATGTCTGAAGTGCTTGATGAGGCCGGCATCCGCAACTACACCATCTGGACAGACGGCGCGGAGCTGTTCGGCTATTATGAGTGCGACAGCGTGGCGTATGCCGCCGGTGTCCAGGCGCAAAGCCCGGTCGTGGACAGGTGGAACAAATACATGAAGGACGTCATGGTCATGGATTTTGATCCGGAGACAGGCACCTCCGTCCAACTGAAGCAAGTTTTCCTTCATCCGAAGGAAAACCGGTGACCGCAAGACCTCACCCCGCCGTCATCAGCGCGGAAAACAGCGCAACAAGAAGGAGCATCCTATGGGAAACGAGCAGTTGATCCTCAGGGGATTTGAGTACGCGAAGGAAACCTATGGGGCGCTTGGCGTGGACGTGCAGGAGGCCATGGACAAGGCGGACGCCGTTCCGCTGTCCATGCACTGCTGGCAGGGGGATGACGTCACCGGTTTTGACGGCGCGGACTCGCTCACCGGCGGCATCGCGGTGACCGGCAATTATCCGGGCAAAGCCAGGAACCTTCAGGAGCTGCAGCAGGACATCGTCAAGGCCCTTTCGCTGATCCCGGGGAAGTCGAAGCTCAACCTGCACGCCTGCTATGCTGTCAAGGACGGCCGCCAGCCGGACCGGGACGCCTACGGCATCCGCGAGTTCCAGCCGTGGGTCGATTTCGCAAGGGCGCAGGACCTGGGGCTTGATTTCAACCCTACCTATTTCTCGCATCCCATGATGGACGGCAACCTGTCCCTGTCCAGCCCGGATCCCCAAAAGCGCCGCTTCTGGATCGAACACGGAAAACGCTGCCGTGAGATCGGCGCGGAATTCGCCAGGCAGCTGAAACAGCCCTGTGTCGTCGACTACTGGATGCCCGACGGCACCAAGGACACCTGCGTCAATACCCCAGCCTTGAGGGAGCGGATGACCGCCTCGCTGGATGAGATCTTCGCCGACAGGAACGGGATGGACACGGCCCCCTGCGCGCTGGAGAGCAAGCTGTTCGGCATGGGGGTGGAGAGCTTCACC
>CAZVSG010000035.1:0-10232 GCA_964629345.1 uncultured Christensenella sp.
GCTTGTGAAAATCTATTTTCTCCTTCGCGGTAACCCCCCATCCCAGGCCGCGGAAGGTGCCCCGACGCAGGGCGAGGGCCAGGTTCTCCTGGATCTCCATGTCCGCGGCGGTGCCCATGAGCGGGTCCTGGAAAACACGGCCCAGGTATTTGGCGCGCTTGTGTTCGGGCAGATTGTCGATGCGCAGGCCGTCCAGCTCAATGGTGCCCATTTCCTGACGGTAAACGCCGGCGATGCAGTTGAGCAGGGTGGACTTGCCGGCGCCATTGCCGCCGATGACCGTGACAAAATCCCCGGGCCTTAGGTACAGGCTGACATTCTCCAGCGCCGTCTTCTCGTTGATGGTACCCGGGTTGAATATCTTATTGAGCCCTGTGACCTTAAGCATGGCTCTTCCTCCCGTTCAGGGACACCTTCAGGGTATCCCGCAGGTCCTTGAACCGCGGCAGGGAGAGCGCCAGGGCGACGGTGAGGGCGGTAAAGAGCTTCAGGTCATCCGCGGGCATGCCCATGCGCAGGACCAGGGCAATGATGATGCGGTAGGTCATGGCGCCAAAGAGCATGGACAGCAAACGGCTGAGGAAACTGCGCTTGCCAAAGAGCACTTCGCCGATGATCAGGCTGGCCAGGCCGATGACGATGGCGCCGGTGCCCATCTGCACATCGGAATAGTTCTGGGATTGGGCGATGAGCCCGCCGGAAAGGGCGACCAGGCCATTGGCCAGCATGAGCCCGATGATGACCGTACTGTCGGTATTGATGCCCTGGGCGCGCACCATATAGGGGTTGTTGCCGGTGGCGCGGATGGCGCTGCCGATCTCCGTGCCAAAAAACCAGTAGAGGATGAAAACAATAGCCAGCGCCATCAGCCCACCCAGGATGATGACGGAGACCGTCTTGCTTACCCCAAGCAGGGCGCCGATGAGGGAGTAGGCAGTGGTCATCCGCAGCAGGGAGACGTTGGCCATGCCCATCACGCGCAGGTTGACGGAATAAAGGGCGATCATCGTAAGGATACCCGAGAGCAGCACCGGGATGCGCAGCTTGGTATGCAGCAGTCCCGTGACCAACCCGGCTGCCATGCCGCCAAAAAAGGAGATCAGCAGCGCCAGAAAAGGATCGCCGCCGGTGCTGATCATGCGCGCGCAGACCGCCGCGCCCAGGGTGATGGAGCCTTCCACTGTCAGATCGGCCACATCCAATACCCGGTAGGAAATATAGACGCCCAGGGTCATGATGGACCACAGCAGGCCCAGGGAAACAGCGCCCAGCAGTATTTGTTCCATAAAGTCCTCAGTTGTCAGAATGGCCCCTCCCCGGATTCCCGGGGAGGGGCATTGAATGATTATTTACCGATCTCTTCGGCGAAGGGCAGGAGGTCCTCGGGAATTTCCAGGCCGATCTCATCGCAGAAGGTTTTGTTGATGAGGAACTGGAAATCAGTCTGCGACTGAATGGGCATTTCAGAGACCACGGCTTCCCCGCGCAGCAGCGCGGCCGCCATCCTGCCGGTCTGTTCGCCCAGGTTGAAGTAGCTGATGCCCAGGGTGAAGGTGCCTCCTCCGCGGACCATGCCTTCCTCGCCGCAGGCGATGGGGATTTTCCGGTTGAGCGCTTCCTCCGCCACCAGGGCCATGGAGGAGGCGATGATGTTGTCGGTGGGGACATACAGCACGTCGCACTGTTCCAGGATGCTGGCGGCAGCCTGCTGGACGTCGTTGGAGTTGTTGACGGTGACCTCCACCACCTTCATCCCCAGCTTCTCCGCCTCAGCTTTGGCGATGTCAGCCTGGACGCGGGAGTTGACTTCGCTGCCGGTAAACAGCAGGCCCAGGGTCTGGGCGTCCGGGACCATCTTCTTGACCATGGCGATCTGGTCTGCCACCGGGTTCATGTCCGTCGTGCCGGAGACGTTGAAGCCGGGGGCTTCATTGCTGCTGACCAGGTTGGCGGCGACATAATCGGTGACTGCTGTGCCCAGGATCGGGATGCTGTCCGTCTTGCCCGCGACGGCCTGCACGGCGGGCGTCGCGATACCAAGCACCAGGTCCACCCCGTCGGCGATGAACTTGTCGGCGATGGAAGCGCAGATGTCCTGCGCGGCCTGCCCGTTCTGGTAATCAATGGTGACGTTCTCACCGTCCACAAAGCCTTCCGCGGCCAGACCCGCCAGGAAGCCCTCACGCGCCGCGTCCAGCGCGGGATGCTGCACAAACTGGAGGATGCCGATGAGCGGCTTTTCACCCTCCCCGAGCGCATAACCGGGCACAAGCAGCGCAGCGGCCAGTATCAGGGACAGCACCAGGGTCAACAACTTTTTCATTCCGGGTTCCTCCTTAAAATATTGTCTGTTTAAATCAAACGCCCCCTGCGAATAGCAGAGGGCGGAAGATCCGCGGTACCACCTCAATTTTCTGTCCGAAAACAGCTCACCGGCAACCAACATTGCCTTCCCCTGTAACGGGGGGAACCCGGCTCAGCCTACTTTACATTCAGCCTGCGGCTCCCGGGATGTACTCGCGCTTGCTTCCCCTGCTGCCTTGCAGCGACCGGCAGTTCTCTGAAGGGGCGGGACAAGGGCTACCTGTTCCCGGTCATCGCCTTTGATATGGGAATCATAGACTCCAATCACACCGGCGCTCAATGTCTTTTTTGGCATGAATTTTCCCATTTCTCGCTATTCCCCCCGAAAAACAAAGTGAATACAGGAAGGTAGGCCCGTTGACGGACAGAAGCGCGGCGGGTATGATAAACGGCAGGATCCGGAGGTCGTATGCGAAAAGCCCTTTCCCTTCTCCTGTGCGCCGTCCTTCTGTCCGCGTTTTTTCCCGGAATGAAGGGGGCCGCGGAGGATGTTTCCTATACCGCTATGGTCCTCGGCGGGCCGCTGCATCTGCGCGCAAAGCCGGACAAGGGCTCGCTTTCCCTGGGCCGGTATCCAAGCGGCACCAGGGTCAGGGTGATCGCGGACGGGGAGGTCTTCTGCCGCGTCAGGACAGACGGCGGCAAGGAAGGGTACATGATGAAGGAGTACCTCCGTTTTGAAAACGGTCTGCCGCCGATGGAAACCGTGACCCCCGCCCCGGAGCCCACGCCTGACCCGGCCCGCCAGAGAGCGCTGGAGCGCGGGATCGACCCGAACAGGCCGATGATCGCCCTCACCTTTGACGACGGCCCCCAGCCTCAGACGCTCAAGGTGCTGGAAGTCCTTAAAAAATACGGCGCAAGGGCCACCTTCTTTATCCTTGGGAAAAACATCAAGGGCAATGAGGAGATCCTGAAGCGCGCCGCGGAAGGCGGACACCAGCTTGGCGCGCATTCCTGGTCGCACCCCAATCTCAATGAGATCTCCGAGTCCGCCGTGCGGTCGCAGATGACGCGCACGATGGACAGGATCCATGAGATCACCGGGCAGCAGGTCATCATGATGAGGCCGCCCTACGGGGCCAGCAACCGCCTGTCCCGCAGGCCGCTGACGGAGCTCGGCCTGCCCCTGATCCTGTGGTCGGTGGATTCCCTGGACTGGAAGACCCGCAGCGCGTCCAAAACGGTCAGCACCATCCTTGACAATGCCGTAAACGGCGCGATCATCCTCTGCCATGACGTGTGGGAGGAGACAGGGGCGGCGATGGAAACCGCCGTTCCCCAATTGATCCAGAGAGGCTTCCAATTGGTGACCGTGGCGGAAATGATGTCCTTCCGGGCAGAACCGCTCAAACCCGGGTGGGAGTACAGTTTCCTGGACGTCAGCAAGATCCAGCCGGGCATCACGCCGCTGCCGCATATAACGCCAGCGCCTTAGCGTTTTTCGGTTCTTCCGGATACGCTTTCAGGATGGAAACAGCGCCGGGGCCTTTGCCCCGGCGCTGTTTGATTGCTGGATGAATCCGTTCAGGGGTTGGCGGGCGTCTCCATTTCTGTCGCATAGGGCAGGAGGTCTTCGGGGATTTCGATCCCCATCGCGTCATTGGCGGTCTTGTTGATATAGTAGTTGTACTCGCTCTGGCGCTGGATGGGCATCTGCGACACGTCCGCGCCGTCCCGAAGCACCGAGACCGCCATCTTGCCGGTCTGGTAGCCCAGCTTCTCATAATCGATCCCCAGGGTGAAGTTGCCGCCCTGCAGGACCATGTTGCCGTCCCCGGCGACCACCGGCACCTTCGCGCCCAGTGCGACCTCATACACGATGGGCATGGCGGAAGCCAGCGTGTTGTCTGTCGGGATGTAAAGGGCGTCGCACTGCGCCGCAATGGACGACATGGCCTGCTGGACATCGTTGGAGTTGTTGACGGTGGTCTCCTTCCAGGAGAGGCCTAGGCGCTCGATCTCCGCTTTGGCCAGGCGCGCCTGCATCTGGGAGTTCACCTCACTGGCGGTATAGATGATGCCGATGGTTTTCGCATCCGGCACCAGGCGCTGGATCATCGCGATCTGGGCCTCCACGGGGTTCATGTCCGTGGTGCCGGATACGTTGTAACCGGGCGCTTCGTTGCTCTGCACGAGCTTGGCTTCCACATAATCCGTCACCGCGGTGCCCAGGATCGGGATCGTCTCGGTCTTGCCGGCCACGGCAAGGGCGGACGGCGTTGCGATGGCCAGGATCAGATCGACGTTCTGGCCGACAAAGTAGTCCGCGATGCTGGACAGAGTATCCTGGTTGCCTTGGGCATTGCGGTAATCCACCGTCATATTCTGCCCGTCGACATATCCTTCTTCGGCAAGGGCGCGCAGGAAGCCTTCCCGTGCGGCATCCAGCGCATTGTGGTTGACGATCTGGACGATGCCGATGATCGGCCTGACTGGTTCCGCAAAAGCCGGCAGCACCAAAATGCACAGGGACAGGATCAGAGCCAGGGTCAGGGTCAGCTTCTTCATGACGGTCTCCTCCTTGAAAAAATGTGTTTACCTTAATTTCTTAAAAAGAAAACGCCCTCAGCCATTGCTGAGGGCGGATAAACCGCGGTACCACCTCAATTTCCTGTCCGAAGACAGCTCCGGGCAACCATCATTGCCTCCCCCGGTAACGGCGGGGCTCCGGCGCGGCCTACTTTGCTTTCAGCCTGCGGCTTCCGGGAGGAACTTACCGTCTTGCTGCCCGCTTCCTCGCACCGCCCGGAAGCTCTCTTGAAGGCCGGCAGGACCGCTACACGTTCCCGGTCATCGCCACTGGATCGAGCATATTGCATCAATATGCAGGGAACAATGTCCCATTTGGTGTGTTTTCGGCCTTTTTTGATGAAAACATCCGAAATACATACCGTTTGGTGCATATGACGCATCATGACGTGACGATTTCCGTTCCCCTCTCCCCTGAGAGCCCCTGAAGCGCCAGGTCCAGCCGGGTGATGATCGCGCGGCGTCCCGGCCTGCCCTCCGCAAAGCGCAGGGCGGCGTCCACCTTGGGGCCCATGGAGCCGGCGGCGAAATGCCCTTCATTGAGGTAGGCCCGCATCGCCGCGGCAGGGACACGTGTGAGCGCCTTCTGCCCGGTCTTGCCATAGTTCAGGCAGGCGTTCTCCACTTCGGTGAGGATCAGCAGGGTGCCGGCATCCAGGCCTTCCGCCACGCGCCAGGCGGCCAGGTCCTTGTCGATCACGGCCTCCACGCCGACATACCCCCTGCCCGTCTCATAAACGACCGGGATGCCGCCGCCGCCGGCCGTCACAGGCACAAAGCCCGCGTCCAGCAGCGTCCTGACCTGGTTCAGTTCCACGACTTCAAGCGGCATCGGGGAGGGAACGACGCGCCGCCAGCCGCGGCCCGCATCTTCCCTGAATACAAAGCCCTTTTCCCGCATGATGCACTCCGCTTCCTCCTTTTTGTAGAAGGGGCCGATGGGCTTGGCGGGATGAAGGAAGGCCGGGTCGTTCCCGTCCACGCGGACCTGCGTGACCAGGGTGACCGGCCGCCCGGGCAGGCCTGCCCGCTCCATCTCAACGCCTAAGGCCTGCTGGATGTGGTAGCCGATCATCCCCTGGCTCATCGCGCCGCAGACGTCAAAGGGCATGGGCGGAGTGATTTTCCGCGCGGCCTCGTTCTGAAGCGCGATGCGGCCCACCTGCGGGCCGTTGCCGTGCACCACCGCGAGGCGCCAGCCGGCTTTCAGGATATCCAGCAGCTGGGAAGCGGTTTCGCGCACCACCTTCAGCTGGCTTTCGGCGTCAGCCGGCATTCCGGCGCGCTGCAGCGCGTTCCCGCCCAGGGCTATCACGAGGGTCTCAGGCATGATGGTCGTTCTCCTGAATGTTGATATAGGTCTTCCTGACGTAGGGGCTGGTATAGGCCTTCAGCAGCGCGCCGTATCCCGGGGTAAAATCGAGCACGTCTCCCACACGGTACGGTTTGGCATGGGTCAGGTCCACGATCAGGTGATCTGAACTGGCGCCGAGCACCCTGATGTCCTGATCCAGGGGGAAGAGGCTCTGCGGATCCGTATCCTGCCGGCCGATCGCCAGAATGCCCCTGCGCATGGGTCCGAGGTCCGGGAAGGAAACCGGTTCGCCAAAGGCATTGGGCCCGGTGCTGCCCACGGGCCTGGAGGGCTTGTCCTGTACTTCGACCAGACGGGCTGAAACCGTAAAGACGCGCTGGCTCAATTGGGGAAAGGGCTCTCCGCAGGAGGTGTCCGTGCCCAGCAGCAGGCTCTCCCCGATGCGCAGCTGATTCACCCCTGCCGGCAGACGCCCCTCAAGCAGCAGATGCAGCGAGCTGGAATTGCCACCGGAAACGATCGGCAGCGGGATCCGGAAGGCCTTCCTGATCTTCTCGGCGATCCCGATCAGCAGACCCAGGTTCCGTTCATCCGGCAGGATCCCCCCAAAGCAGGTCAGGTTGGTGCCGACCCCGGCCAGTTCCAGCCCTTCTTCCCGGGCAGCCTCCCCGGCCGTTTCAAGGATCCGCGCCTCATCGCTGTACAGGATCCCCTCGCGCAGATCCCCCAGGTCGATCATCAGGACGATCTGATGCGTCCTCTTCAGTTTCCGGGCCGCGGCCCCAAGCGCCCTGATGGCCTCAGTCCCTGATTGCAGGCTGTATTCGCTGCACCGGACGACCTCCTCCGCCTCAAAGGGATCGGCGACGCGCAGCAGCATCCTGTGGATGTTGTCCGGCACCCGGGCCAGGTTCTGCACCCGGGAGTCGGCCATCAGGATGACCCCGGCGCCAGCCAGGGCGCTGAGGATGACCGGGTCCGCGCAGACGGCTTTGGTGACGGCGGCCAGCGTGACGCCGCGAACATGACAAGCGTTTAAGAGGACACCGGCGTTGCGCTTCAGTTCCCCGAGGTCCGCCCGGATGAGGGGCATATCCATCAGATCGTTTCCTCCTGCAGGCTCTCCAGCATCAGCTGTTTCGCCGCCTCAGGCCATCTGCGGCTGAGCACGCCAAGGGCTGCCATGAGGTACCGGCTGTCCGTCAGCACACGGAGCACGCCGGGCGGGGGATACAGCATGTTTCCGGCAGCGTTCACGTCACGCAGATGCGCGAGCACGGACAGCCGGCCGCGCAGCCTCGTCAGCGCGCCCCCGGTCGCGATCAGGGTCCGGGCCTCGCTTAAATCCTTCCCCTGCGCGAACCTCCTCCGGCCCTCCGGGAGAAAGACCTGCCTGATCCTGCCCGCGTGGCGGCCGATCGCCAGCGCGCCCGCCTCCCTGGCCAGCCTGGCAGCGAGGCGTTCCTGCGCGTCGTTTTCCGGGATGGGCAGCCAGTGTTCCATCAGCGTCCGGGTATCAAGGCCCAGTTCCCGATCGAGCCTGTCATGACCGATCCGATCCGCCAGCAGACCGCCATTGAGGTAGATCCCCAGATCCCCCTCGACGGTCCGTTTGAAAAAGGGCTCCGGCTGCGTCTGGATGCGGGCGATCTCATCGCTCCCCTCGGCGGCGGAATGCACGTCGGTGGTCGCGCCGCCGATGTCAACGGCCAGCAGGTCTCCAAGCGCCGGGTGGATCAGGCGGACGGCTTCCATGACCGCGCCGGGCGTGGGCAGGATGGATCCGCTGACCATTTCCCGGATGTGCGCCATGCCGGGCGCTTTGACGATGTGAAGCTCAAACAGGTCCTGGACCGCGCGCCGGGCAGGCTCAATGTTCAGTTCGTCCAGGCGGGGATAGACGTTCTCCACCACGCTCAGCGGCTGCCCTGCCTCGGCAAATTTGTCCGAAACCTCACCCGCCGCCTGTGCATTGCCGGCATAGAGCGCGGGAATGCCCAGCTTCAGCCCTGCGATCGCCCGCGCGTTGTACACCGCGGTCTCCCGGTCGCCGTAATCGGTGCCGCCGGCCAGCAGGATGAGGTTGGGGTTGAGTTTCTGAAGGGCAGTCAGTTCATACGCGCCCATCTTTCCGGCCGTGACCTGGCGCACCACCGCGCCGGCCCCAAGCGCCGCCATCTGCGCCGCCCGGGCGGTCATGTCATGGACCAGGCCGTGCACGCTCATGGACAGGCCGCCGGCCGCGCTGGAAGCGGCGAACATTTCCTTCCACTCCAGTGCGGATACGCCCAGCCTGTGTTTCAGGTCCTCGATCCCGCGGCGCAGGCCGATGGTGACGTCCCCCTGTGCGGCAGTGGTCGGCGCCATCCCCTGGCCGACAAAGCGCGGCGCGCCTTCCAAACCGTCAAAAGCGCTGACCAGGGTGGTGGTCGAGCCGATCTCGGCCACCAGAACGTCGATCACAGGCTTGTTGCTATCGGTCATGTCCCGCTTGCCCGGTCACGTCGTTTTGCGCAGTCTGAGCAGCGCGGTCGCCACGTGCGCGCCGCGGGTGCCGCGGCCGAAACCTTCATCCGCACCGGCCTCCCGGGCCAGTTCAGGTGTCACCTGGGTCCCGCCGGCCAGGAAGACCAGCCTGTCACGAACGCCCATCTCACGGGCGAGGCGGTCGATGAGGGCGATGTTTTTATAATGGACGTTGTCATGGCTGATGATGGCGGAGGCCAGGATGGCGCCGGCCCCCAGTTCGACGGCCGCGTTGACCAGTTTCTCAGGCGGCACGGAAGTGCCAAGGTAATGCACCTTGATGCCGTATTTTTCGATCCCGCCGTGCTTGATGTCGATGATCTCCCGAAGGCCCACGGAGTGCTCGTCCTCTCCCACGGTGCCGCAGACCACGGTCATCGGCTTTTGGGAAAAAGCTGTCCGAAGTTCCTCATCGCTGAACACTTCAGGCTCCCGGGGGATGACCAGTTCGCTGATCTTCATCCGGAAGGGCACCTTGGCCTTCAGCTCGATGCGGGTGCCGTCCACCGGGTGCATGACCTCCCGCGAGATGATCTCCGGGTCTGTCAGGTTCATCCGCCGCGCGGCTTCCAGCGCCGCGGCCTCGGCGATCTTGGTTTCCGAGGGGAAGAAAAGGGTCAGCATCACCACGCCGTCCCCCAGCCATTCCATTTCCGGCCTGATCCATTCCCCGCCAGGCTGGCGGAAAGGCTCGGACTGCTCCATCCGAAGGGCCGCGTTGTCCGTCTCGTCCAGTTCGTCGATGTATTGGATGAGTTCCGGTTTCTGGAAGGTGCATCCGCCGATGAGTTCCGCCGGGTCCTCCCCTGCCTTCAGGCCGTACTGCGCGATATTGTTGTATCCGTAATGCGCGGTGACGGGGGCCAGGTAGTCCGCTTCGCGCCGGATGACGCTGCCCGCGCCGATGCCGCCCTGGATGCTGCGGACGATGCCGTCCCCGTTGCGCTGCGGGTACAGTCCGGAATCCACGAAATGCCCTGCCTCCACTCCTTTGAAATAGCCGCCGGACTTCAGCAGCTCCTCCATGAACAGCACCGCGCGTTCCTTCAATTCCCTGGCCTTGTCCCTGAGATAGCCCTCGCCCTTGAGCTCGACCATTTCCATCAGACCGTCCAGCCCGACCAGCGTCTGCCTGGCGGTGTCGCAGGCTTCCATGTTGTAGATGTGCCAGGGGACGTTGCGCCCCTCGTCGGGCGTGATGGTGGACTGGATGTCAGCGCTGGTGAGTTTGGAGATGAGCATGTTCATCACATGCGTAACGGTCGCCTCCCGGACGGAGGACTGGATGTACTTGGTGTTCATCTGCGCGCGCATGCGGAAACCCGGGAACAGTTCGCGCAGCGCGACGGCGTAGGGCAGGTCCGTGTACACGCAGGGCGCGGGCGAGGCGGTGGGCGGCACGGTGGACAGGCAGATGAGGTCGCGCGGCATCCCGCAGCCCAGGGAGAACCGGGCGTTGACGGCATGCTGCACCATCAGCTCCGGCATCACCTTC
>CAZVSG010000035.1:10242-11152 GCA_964629345.1 uncultured Christensenella sp.
GCGTTGTGCGCCCCGTCGATCTGCGCCATCTCCGCCCAGGCCATGACGGTCTTGGATTCGCAGGCGTCCACGAAGGAGCGCACCATGTTGATGTTGCGGTAGATGACGTTGTACTGCGGGTCCTGGTGCGCGCCGTTGACGCCCTCCTCGGCGAAGAGCACCGCGATCTCCGGCCCCGCGACGCCGGACACATAGGAATGGTAATTGATGGGACGGCCGACCTCATCCTCGATCATGTCCAGCGCCTTGCGCTGGGCGCGCACCTGCTTGCGCGTGATGGGCACCCCGCCCACTCCCTGGGGCGTCCCCTCGATCAGGCCGTCGAAATGGCTTTGGCCCGCCGTCCGGATGACCATGATGTGGTCCGCGCCGTGATGGGCCGCCATGCGCATGCGGCGGAGGTCGTCCTCAAAGCGGCCGGAAGCGATCTCCGTGGTGATGACGGGCCCGGGCTGGGGGTCAATGTTCCCGAAATGATGGGCGGGCGGCAGGGGCACGGAGCGTTTGAGGGGCTCTGAGCAGTCCCGATAGGTGAATTCGTTCATCCGAAGCCCCGGCGCAGGCTTGCGCCAGGTCCAGCCGCGGCGGCGCGGGCGGTAATTTTTCAGATCCCTGAGGATCTCCCGTACGTCAAGCGGGGCGTCCGGTTTCAGCCTGTAAGCGCTCATGTGGCCTGCCCCCCTTTAAAGGCTTCAGCGGCCCCGTCCCAGCCTTCGCCGGACAGCAGCTTCAGCCCGGCCTCCCGGACCGGCCATTGCCACTTCAGGCTCATTTTGTACACCACATGTCCCGCGCCGTGCCCCAGCAGGGCATGCTCAAGGCAGAGGTTCACCAGCGCGGCCGCCTCCCGGGAGGAGAAGCCCATGCGCAGCAGCACGCTGCGCTCGATGGAAGGCGAGGCGTATTAGCG
>CAZVSG010000035.1:11220-20104 GCA_964629345.1 uncultured Christensenella sp.
ACCAGAAGCGTTCGCGCAGCTGCTCATCGCTCAGGTCTTTAAGGTGAGCGCGGCGAAGGGAATAATCGTCATCCCGCTTCATGCTTATCCTCCAGATAGTTTTCAATGGTTTCTATGACAAAGGCCTCCTCTGAAGCGGTCTCCTCAGAAAGGAAGGTGATGTCCTCCTCCGAGGGGATTGCTCTCCGGCTGCCCATGGCGTTGGCGATGAGCGAGCGGCGCAGGCGGTCCAGGTCAACTTTCCGCGCCTTGATCTGCGACGGATCCTCCGGCAGGATGATGCTTTCCCCCGGCACCTGGTCTTCCGGGTTCCCGACGGCGATCCGCACGCCGTTGCTGCGAGCGAAAGCCAGCTGGGCGTTCTGATGCTTGCCGGCTCCGGTGTATTCCGTTTCCTGAACGACCAGCAAAGCCTCCTCCGGCAGCGTCTGCGCCAGGGAAAACGCCGCCGCCAGGCTGGTGTTTCCAGCAGGACCGCGTTCGATCCCCTCCAGGGTTGCCAGCATCTCCGTGGTGTAGAAGACCTCGCCCTGGGTGACGGTATAATACCCGGACATGAAGCGCAGCGGCCGGGCGGCGCTGCGCGGCACGTCGGAGCGGTCCGGCCAGGTCGTGTACGGCATCCCGAACCCGGTGTGTCCGGTGGTGAAGGACTTGCGGTTGAACTGCGCGTCGCTGGCCATGTGAAGCCCGCTCAGGTCGACGCTGGCGGCGATGACTGGCGCGCCGCATCCGGCCGTCTTCAGACCCCGCGCCGTACCGGTGAGGTTGCCGCCCCCCGCGTTGGTGGCGACGACCAGGTCAGGATCCCGCCCGAACTGCTCCCTGGTTTGCTGCGCAATCTCCCATCCCAGGCTCTGGATGCCCAGGACCGCATAGGGAGTGTAGAGGGAAGCGTTGAAGTATCCCGTTTTCTCCAGCAGGCGCAGGAAGACGTAGAACAGCTCCGGCCCCACGCTCAGCTGGACCACCTCTGCCCCCAGCGCTTCGCACTTGCGCGCTTTTTCGATGATCTCAGGCTGGCCAAGGCCTTTTGAGTCATAGCACTCCTGCACCACGATGCACTTCATCCCGGCCTTCGCGCAGCAGGAGGCGACGGCCGCGCCGTAGTTGCCGCTGGTCGCGGTGATCATGCCCGGATACCCCGTTTCGCGCGCGATGTGCACGCTCAGCGCAGCGCGGCGTGCCTTGAAGGACCCGGAGGGGTTGCAGGCCTCATCCTTGATGAGGATGCGCGCGCCTTTGCCGGGAGCCGCGTATTTCCGGGCCAGCGCGGTGATGTTCTTCAGCTCGGTCAAAGGGGTGTTCCCGATGGCAAAGCCTTTCTGGATGCTGAGGATCTCCGCGATGTCCAGCCCCGGGGCTTTCATCATCCCCTCATAGTCAAAGGCGATGCCGCCGGATTCAAAGCGTGAATAGTCCAGCCCGACGGCAGCCTTCATGATCTCGTTCCGGCGGGCCATGACGGCCTGGTAGCTGCCGTTCATCCCTCCGCCCCCTCCCCCCACATCGCGCGGCGGATCCCCTCCTGCGCCTGCTGCAGCTCCGGAACGAACTCCCCGAAGCTGTGGGCATAAAAGGGGAAAGCCTCCAGAAGAGTCCCCTCCACCTCACGCCCCGTGCGCGTCCTGACACGGGCGGGGGAGCCGACCTTGGCATCAGCCAGCAGCCACCCCTTGACCCATTGCGTCAGGGGCGTCTTCGCCGTGTCCTCGGGCACCTGCGGCGCGCGCTGCCCCGGGGCGAGAATGACGCTGGAAATCCTGACCCAGTCATTCTTGTGCGCCACGTCACACCTCCCCGAAGGCGATCCCGCGGTAGTCCCCCATCACGCAGCGGGGGACCGGAAGGTCCAGCATGCTCAGCAGGCCCGGCCTGGCGGCGATGAGGAAGGGCAGCGTGTTGCACGCCATGGCGATGGTGCCAAGCCCGCCGTTGACCTCCGGTTTGACCGTCATGCTGATCTCCGGCGTGCCGGAGAGGGTGATGTAGTCGCCTGTGTCGACGCCGGCAAGCTGCGGCTCGATCTGCTGCGGGTGGACGAGGCTGATCCGTTCCCTGTCCCCCTGCATCGCCCTGGCCGACATGTCCACGCCGGCGACATGCCCCCTGGGGGCAAAGCCGTGAGGAGATCTCCGATCAACTTCCGTGAGAATGGGCTGCATCTTCTGTTCCAGCCTGTCATATCCGATCCCCAGCGCCTTGCCGATCATGGCGGCGGATTCGGAAAACCCGACATGTCCAGCCAGAGCCCCTTCCGCGACGCCCCTGTCAAACGCTTCCTTGGTCATCCCGATGCCCTGTTCATGCATCACGGTCTCGCCGAAGGGGCTGAGGCTGTTGACCCGTTCGCAGCGCACGTGGCTGACCTGCGTCATGGCGCCGGAGAGACACACGGCCAAAAGGTCCATCATCAGGCCCGGGTTGATGCCGGTGCCCAGGATGCTTACCTTGTTTTCTTTCGCCAGACGGTCCATTTCCTCCGACAGTTCAGGCTCCTGCGCCCAGGGATAGCTCATCTCCTCCGCGATGGTCAGCGCGTTGACGCCCCGGGTGACCACCTCCCTGATCTTGGGGAACACGTCCTTCACAAAGGAGTCCGTCGCGATCACGCAGCAGTCGACCGGCGTTTCCGTCATGGCCTCGGCGATGTCCGGCGTGACCCTGACCTGTTTGCGGCCGTCCGGCGGTAAACCAAGCAGCTCCGTCAAGGCCTTCCCCCGGTAAGCGGGGTTGAGGTCGCAGGCCCCAATGATTTCAACGCCTCGGCGCTTCATCAGCAGCCCGGCGATCCCCTTTCCCATGGCCCCCAGGCCCCACAGCACGACCCTGACGTTCCTCATTTCAGCCTCCTCACAGCCGGCCGATGGTCGCGACCATGACGGCCTTGATGGTGTGCAGGCGGTTCTCCTCCTGGTCAAACACTTTGGACTGAGGCGAGCGGAACACCTCGTCGCTCACTTCCATTTCGGAAAGCCCGTATTTTTCGTAGACCTGCCGGCCCGTTTCCGTGTTCAGGTCGTGGAAGGCGGGCAGACAGTGCAGGAAGATCGCGCGCGGATTGCCCGTCTTTCCCATCACTTCAGACGTGACGGCATAATCCCTGAGCAGCCTGATGCGATTGCTGAACTGCGCTTCCTCCCCCATGGATACCCACACGTCGGTATAAACGGCGTCAGCGTCCCTGACCCCTTCAAGGCTTGAGGTGATGTCGATCCTGCCGCCGGAGAGCCGCGCGGTCTCTTCCATTTCAGACACCAGCCTCGGGTCCGGGCGCAGTTCATCCGGGCAGACCGCGGTGAAGCGCAGCCCCAGCTTGGCGCAGATGATGAGCAGCGAATTGGCGACGTTGTTGCGCGCGTCGCCGACAAAGGCCAGCTTGCATTCCTGCAAGGGCTTGACGGTATTCTCCCGAAGGGTCATCAGGTCCGCCAGCGCCTGGGTGGGATGGTACAGATCCGTCAGGCCGTTCCAGACGGGCACGCCGGAGAAACGGGCGAGGTCCTCCGCCGTTTTCTGCTCAAAGCCGCGAAACTCGATCCCGTCATAGAAGCGCCCCAGCACGCGGGCGGTGTCCTCCAGGGATTCCTTCTTGCCCATCTGGGAGTTGGACAGGAAGGTGACGCTGCCGCCTTCATCCCAGCAGGCGGTCTCAAAAGCGCAGCGCGTGCGGGTGGATGTTTTCTCAAAAATCAAGACGATGTTCTTCCCGCGAAGCAGGTCGCCGGGAATGCCGGCGCGTTTCTTGCGCTTCAGGTCACGTGACAGGTCCAGCAGATACAGGATCTCCTGATCCGAGTAATCCTTGAGGGTCAGCAGGGATCGGCCTTTGAGCTGCGCTGGCATGGCGGTGCCTCCTATTGGTTTGTTCTGATCATTCCCTGAAAAGCGGCATGGACATGCACCGGGGTCCGCCCCGGCCGCGGCCAAGCTCGGATCCGGGGATCTCGATGATGCGGATGCCGTGGTCGGTCAGGATTTGATTGGTGACGGTGTTGCGGTCATACACGATGACCGTGCCGGGGCGGATGCACAGGGTATTGCTGGCATCGTTCCACTGCTCCCGCTCAGCGGCCACCATATCCTCCCCGCCGCAGGGGATCAGCGTAATGTTGTCCTGCTGCAGCTCCTCCCGGAGGATGTCCTCAAGGGGACCCTTCAGTTCCATCGCCTTGAGCTGGCGTCCCTGCATGAATACGCGGCAGCATTTCATGACGCTCGTGATGCCCGGGTGAATGACGAAGGTGCCGGCGTCCACCTGGGTGAACACGGTGTCCAGGTGCATGAACGCACGGACGTTGGGGATGTCAAAGGCCAGGATGCTGCGGATGCCGCTCTGCTCATCCATCGCCAGGTTGCGGCACAGGCCTTCCACCGCTTCCGGCTGGGTGCGCTGGGACAGCCCGACGCCCAGCACCCCGTTCCCCAGGTTGAGGATGTCCCCGCCCTCCAGGCTGAAGGGAAGGTCGGAGCGGTACAAGGCGCGCACGCTGCCGGCATACTCCGGGTGGTACTTGAAGATGAACCGGCCGTAGATCGTCTCTCGCTGGCGCGTGGGCGCATACATGCGCGAGAAAGCGATGCCGTTCCCGATGGCCGCGAAAGGATCCCTGGTGAAATACAGGTTGGGGATCGGATCCAGCAGATAATTCGTCCCGTTCCTGGTCAGCCTGGTCAGCGGATAGTTCGCGTAGACGCCGGACTCCGCATAGGTGACGCCTGCCATGGTCTTCCCGACCAGGGCATCCGGGTTTTCAATGGAAGAGAAAAGGGCCGTCAGCGCCTGCCGCTCATGGCAGGCGGCCGGGCCGCCCTCGCTGATGAACTTGTCAATGAATTTCGCCCTGATCTCCGGGCTTCTGAGGCTTTGGGCCACCATATCCTTCAGGTAGCAGACCTCCACCCCTTCCTTTTTGAGCGCTTCCGCGAACAGGTCATGCTCACGCTGCGCGCCGCGGAGGTAAGGGATATCGTCAAACAGCATCCTGCTCAGGTACGGCGGGGTCAGCTGCTCAAGCTCGGGGCCGGGACGATGGAGCAGGACTTTCTTCAGAGGCCCGGTTTCACTGAACACAGCTATCGGCATGTTGCTCCCCCGCTGATTTTCTTGTGCACCACTCTACCACTTTTATGCAGATATGTATAGCCCGTCTTCTCCGCCTTTTCCCGCCTGTTTCTTCGCGCAAGCCTGGCACCCCCGCTGCGCTGCAAGCCGCGAAAAAGCCCCGCGCTGCGGGGCTGGGGGCTGATGCTCTGAATCTGTTCTCGTTTACTTGATGATTTCGCCGTATACCTCGCCCGACGCGGCAGCGGCATTGGACTCATCCGTATCGATGTGCATCGCCAGCGCGAAGGACGGGTGGGCGCGCACGACGGTGTCCCCGAAGATCAGGGAGCGTCCATCGGTCGTGATCCTGACCGATACGACGTCCCTGTCCCTGACGCCCATCTCCACCGCCTCCTCCGGTGTCATGTGGATGTGGCGCTTGGCGACGATCACGCCCTCCTTGAGCTCGATCTCGCCCGCGGGGCCGGAGATCCTGCAGCCTGCCGAGCCCGCGGTATCCCCGCTCTCCCTGACGGGCGGAGTCAGCCCAATCTGGCGGGCGTCGGTCATGGACAGTTCCACCTGGGTGCTTTTCCGGACGGGTCCCAGGATCGTGACGCTCAGCTGACCGCGCGGGCCGATGACGGTCACCTTTTCATTGCTGGCATACTGTCCCGGCTGGGACAGATCCTTCTTTATCGTCAATTGGCAGCCTTTTCCAAACAGTGTTTCCAGATCCGCCTGGGACACGTGCGCATGGCGCGCGGAGGTCTCAACCAAAAACTTCATCAATCATTCCTCGCTTTCTGATGTCATTATAAAGATATGCGCATCTTGATTCAAGCCCTGCCCTCCAGTTCCAGCAGCGCCTTTTTCCGATCCAGTCCTCCGCCGTAGCCTGTCAGCGCGCCTGACGCACCGATGACCCGGTGGCAGGGCACGATGATGGAAACCGGGTTTCGGTGGATCGCACCGCCGGCCGCGCGGGCGGCCCCGGGCCTGCCTGCCTCCAGGGCGATCCGGCCGTAGGCGGCGGTCCTTCCGTAGGGGATCTCCATCAGCCGCGCCCAGACCGCCTGCTGGAAGGGGGTGCCCGACAGCTTCAGCGGGATGTCGAACCGGATCAACTCCTTATTGAAATAAGCGGTGATCTGCCTTTCGGTTTCCAGTAACAGCGGCGTGCGGTCAGAGCGGCCCGGGACGCCGCCCGTCCCGACGAAATCCAGCCGAACCAGCCGGCCGTCCTCCTCCATCGCTGTCATCAGGCCCAGCGGTGTGTCAAAAAACCTCTCCGGCATGCCGTTTTCTCCCTTCATTTGCTCGTTTTTACAGTAATCCGGCGTGCCGCGGTGTGTCAAGCCGGCGTTTTTCAAACTGATTTTCATCCGTCATGCCCCCATTGACCGTTCAAGCGGAAATTTTTGGAAAACGCTGGACAAATCGGTTTGAATATGATAGTGTTCTCTGCGGACCAAGCCCAGGGATTATGGTGTTCCTCCAGCTATTGTTCATCAGGCAACTGATGCGTCGGCCATGGAAACACATCTCCGCATCGGTTTGGACAATCAAGAAGGAGGGACATGTTATCATGTACACCGACAAAACCCTGACCTGCCGCGAGTGCGGCGCCGAATTCCCCTTCACCTCATCCGAACAGGCTTTCTATGCCGAAAAGGGCTTCCAGAATGAGCCCGGCCGCTGCCCCAACTGCCGTGCCAACCGCCGCACCCAGGGCCGCGGCGAGCGCCAGATGTTCTCCGTGATCTGCGATGACTGCGGCGCCACCACCCAGGTGCCCTTCCAGCCCCGCGGTGACCGTCCGGTCTACTGCCATGACTGCTACGGCAAGCACAACCAGGCCCGTTACTGAGAAAGGCTTATCGCCGACAAGGCGGTCTTCCTGATCAAAGCGCCTCCGGGCGCTTTTTTGTTGCTGAGCCGGAACGATCAGGACCGGTAAAGATTTTTCTGCAGGATATAGTTAAAAACAGCCGGATGGACGAACGGACGGATGTCCTGACCTGTTTTGATGGCCATGCGGACCTGACTGGAGGAGATGTCAGGGCCGGCCTCGGTCAGAAGGGTGCTGATGAGGCCGTAGCCTGCATGCAGCCGCCGCTGCTCCTCCCTGACGTCTTCCAAAAGGTTCCCGGGCCTGAGCACCACGATCATTCTGCACAGCTGCGCCACGCGCTGAGCGGTCTTCCACGTAGGAAACTGGTACAGGGTATCCGATCCGATGATGTAATGCAGAATGCTTTCCGGACACTCCCGTCCCAGTTCTTCCAGGGTATCCACGGAATAGGTGCGCCCCGGCCGTTTCAGTTCCCTCTCGGAAACCGCGAAGGCGGGCTCGCCGCCGATCGCCAGGCGGATCATCATCAATCGGTCAGGGCCGGATGCGAAAGGCGTCTTGTGGGGCGGGTCGCCGTCGGGCAGGAACAGCACCTGATCAAGCCCGGCTTCCTTCAGCGCCGCGCGGGCGATCTGCGTGTGCCCGACGTGAACAGGGTCAAAGGTGCCGCCCATGATGCCAAGGCGCATATCCGGTCCTCCGCTCCTTTTTGCGATCAGTATACAGGAATCGATCCCGCCGTGCCACTCCGGCGATGAAGTCCGGATATTGAAAAGGAAAGCGGCTTGACTTATAGTGAAAGGCAGACTTGACAGGCCGGCCGGGCGGAATAGCCGGCGGAAAGCGGGAAGATTTGTCAGGAAAATGGTTGGCCATGGCCTGCGCGCCCCTCTTTGGAGC
This sequence comes from uncultured Christensenella sp., assembly GCA_964629345.1. Lineage (GTDB taxonomy): Bacteria > Bacillota > Clostridia > Christensenellales > Aristaeellaceae > UBA6115. The sequence goes on from CAZVSG010000035.1 coordinate 19,023, forward strand.
GCCGGGGGATATCACTGAAAACTGCGAGGCGATCCTTCGCCGCGTCAGGGAGGCCCGTCAGGCAGGAGCCCGTCTGCTTCTCCTGCCGGAACTGAGCCTCTCCGGCGGGACCTGCGGGGAGATGTTCCGGCACGGGGTGCTGCTGGATGCCTGCGAGGGTGCGTGCGGGAAGATCGCGGCAGCCTGCGGGGAGATGCTCTGCGTGTTCGGCCTTCCGGTCAGGTCAGGCAAGCAGGTGCTGAACGCCGCCGCGATCGCGCTGAACGGAAGCATCATCGGCTTTACGGTCAAGCAGAACCTGTCGCCACTGGAGCGCCTGTATTTTTCCCCGGAGGTTCCGCCATCCATCCGCTGGCAGGGAAGGGACGTCCCCTGCTCAGTGTCGCAGACTGTTCCGGTCCCGGACGCGGGCAGTGCCGAAGCGGCCGTCTGCTTCTATGATGACCTTCCTCTTTTAATGGATTCGGCGCTGCCGGCAGACCGCCCGGTCATTCTGCTGTGCCCGGCGCTGCACCCTTGCCTTGCGGGACGGGGGGACGAGGTGACGGCCGGGATCGCCGCGATGACAGGCAATGGCCATGCGATCGCCTACGCCTCAGCCGGCGCGAATGAATCCACCACTGATCAGGTCTTTGCGGGTGTATCCGTGATCGCCCGGCAGGGCGAAGTGCTTGACGCCAGCCAGCCGTTTTCCGGTGTTCCCGCATCCGCGTCTTTCCCGGCTGAGGGGTTCCCTCTTTCCGGCAGTCAGTTGGCACAGCCGGAGGTCGCCGTCAGGGCAGGAGACCCTGTCATGCCCTATGCCCCGCCTGAAGGCAGGGAGCGCGCCGCCTGGTGCAGGGAGTGCGTGGAGATCGCGGCGAGAGGCCTTGCAACCCGCATGGCCCACATTCATGCCGGGGCCGCCGTGCTGGGCGTGTCGGGCGGGCTGGACTCCGCGTTGGCGCTGATCATCATCAAACGCGCCTTTGAGATCCTCAAACTGGACGACGCAGGCATCCACGCCTGCTCCCTCCCTGCGCTCGGCTCATCGGAGAAAACGGGCCGCAACGCGCTTCGTCTTATCAAGTCACTGGGGCTCA
>CAZVSG010000036.1:0-10774 GCA_964629345.1 uncultured Christensenella sp.
AGACGTTGTTCTTGATCAGCTTTTTCATTTTATCCTCCTTTGTGAGTGGGAAAGGTCTGTTCGGGACACCCTGTATCATACGCCATCCCGGCAGTCTCTTCCAGTATTCCTGCGCGGATGACCGCGCCATACGTGGCGATGTTTCGGATGAAGACAATGGATCTTTTTCAGCATTGCGAAGGAAAGGTTCTCCTCTGTTTGAAGTCAGTTCAGCTCGGTGAACGGCATCTGACTCCTTTTCTGCGTTGTCCCTTGAAGGATGAAGATCCGAATGGCGGAAGACGGGATCAGCCGGCGGACTCCACCCATAGATCAGAGGCGCCATACTATATGGGATCAGAAAGGGCCAGAGACGCAGAGCGTAAAGTTTCCGTTCATCCATTCATCCTTTTCTGAACGGCAGCCATGGTGCCGGTCTGGTGAACGGTTCAGATCAGCATTGCAGGCGGCCTGCGCTGTTCATCAATCCGGGATATCATCCTGTTCATTCTCGTTTGTCAGCATCTCAATGAGCGCGGACACGATCTTCGGGTCCAGCTGGGTGCCGGCGCTGCGTTTCATTTCTTCGATCGCCGCATTTTTCTCAAGAGGCTTCCGGTACGGCCGGTCATTGGTGATCGCGTCATAGGTATCGGCGACAGCAATGATCCTGGCTTCCAGCGGGATGTCCTCTCCCTGGAACTTTCCCGGGTACCCTTTTCCGTCATAACGCTCGTGATGGGAAATCACGATGTCCGAAATATCCTGGTATTCCTGCGTTTTATCAAGAATACCCGCGCTTTTCACTGGATGCATCTTCATGATCTCCCACTCGGACGCATCCAGTTTGCCTGTCTTGTTCAGAATGGCTTCGTCGATGCCGATTTTTCCGATATCATGCAGAAAGCCCGCGACGCGGATCCTGTTGACTTCTTCGTTCGACAGCTGCATATGCCTTGCAATGGCCTGAGACAGAAGCCCCACGTGGTCGGAGTGTTTTTTCTCCCTTTCGCTCTTGGTAAACAATGTCTGCATGATCGTGTTGACCGTTTTGCTCTTCAGGCTGCGATTGCTGTAAAATTTGCGGTTGTACATGAAGGCTTCCGCTTCTTTATCAAGGCTGTCCAGCGTATCTTCACGCTCTTTCTGCAGCGCGTATCCCCAGGAAATGGTGATTGTCTCATGCAGTGAGGGGTCGCCGTAAGCATGATCGGATTGCTGATTCAGTCTATCCAGATAGCGGATCATGCCTGCCATATCTTTTCCGGATACGAGGATGGCGAATGCATCCCCGCCGATACGGGCAAGAATGCCGTCATTCCCGACCAGCGTTCTCAGGTTTTCCGCGATTCTCTTTAATACCCTGTCCCCCTCCGCGTGTCCATATGTGTCGTTGAACACCTTGAAACCGTCGACATCCCCCACCAGCAGACCGACCGGGAACGCTCCGTTTTCGACCTGCCGCTTAAACTCCTCTTCAAAATACCTTCTGTTGTACAGGCCCGTGAGATGATCATGGTAGGCCATGTACTGGTTTTGCCTTGCGATTTCCTCTTTCTGTGTCACATCGAATATGATGGCAAACAGGACCTTTTTGTCGTTGTACTCTATGGGACTGCTGAAAACGTCCACAAGCCTTGCTGTCCCATTCTTCAGGCGATGCGGGCATGTGAAGGAGTTCCGGTCCTGGGTCAAGGCCTTCAGGCGCATGGCGCGCACCTCTTCCTTGTCCAGCAGAATGATGTCCTGGATCGTCATATGAAGGAGCTCATCCTTGGTATACCCATAAAAGTCAGTGGCTGCCTTGTTGGCTTCAATGATGCTGCCTGTCACCGGCTCAATGAGAAGCATGACCGCCTGGTGATTATTGATCATGGATTGGGTATTCCTCAGCAGTCTCTCCGTTTCTTCTCCCTTTTCCTTTTTCTTGGCTGCGATCCATACGCCGCTCATCAGCAGTGTGATGGTCTGGATGTCGTTGTCGGAGTAAGCGTCCTTCCTGTTCGCGAATCCTATGACGGCGACGATCCTGTCGTTTTCGAATATCGGCATGGACAAAAAATTGTGTATGCTGACGTGCCCTTCCGGATAGCCTTTCTTCAGCGGATTTGGCGCGCTGAAATCATTGACGATGATGGGGCGGCGCTGGCGGATCACCTCGCCCCATATCCCTGTCCTGTCCAGGGGATATCTGGTTTATTGATCCGCAACGCTGCAATCGGGCATCACCCCGTTTGTCCATGAGTTCAGCGTGAGTTCCTTGGTGTTTTCATCATACAGGTAGATATATCCATACTGGCTTTGTGTCAAGCTGAGCGCTTCATGGAGGGCATAATCAAGCTGCTGCTGTACGTTCTCAAAGGGTTTGGTCATGCACTCTGCAATGATCCGGTTTGTTTCGGATACCCGGCTGATGATTTCCTTCTGCCTGTATTCATTCGTAATGTCTCTGATGATCGCGCCGACGCCTGTCTTATCCAGGTCGATCGCAACGGGGAACTTGCACGCTTCGAAGATCCTGCCGTTGACTGTCTCAACAGAATCCAGGGTTCCGCAACCTGTTACTGCCGCCTTATCCGACGCGCGGCAGGCGTCCGCATGATCCGCGTCCATCAGTTCATAATCGGTTTTTCCGATCAGTTCCCCGATATCCTTTCCGTAAAAATCCGCAAGGGCCCTGTTGGCAATGAGATGCCGAAAATCATCATCTTTCAGGAAGATCAGATCCTGGCTCGAATTGATGAACGTTTCAAACTGCTTCTTTTCCTTTTCAAGCTGAAGGATCATAGCCTTTCTTTCGGAAATATCCCGGCTGACGCCGACCAATCCGAAGAAGCGGCCCTTGTCGTTATAAATGGGGGATTTGCTCGTTTCCATCCATACGGCACGCCCGTCGGGATAGGTGACCTGTTCTTCTCTCCTGATCGACTTGCCGGATCGGAACACTTCCCGGTCCCAGGCCTGGCGCAGTTCCGCCGTTTCCGTCACAAACAAATCGGAACTTGTTTTTCCGATGAGATCTTTCTCGGAACATCCGATGAACGCCTCGAAAGCCCTGTTGCATCCAATAAAACGGAAATCTTTGTCCTTATAGAACACCAGATCCGTCGTCGCGTTTGTCAGCGCTTTCATGAGGCGATGCTGTTCTTCGATCTTTTCCTTGTCCTGCGCTTCAACCATGCTTTTATGCAGGATCTGCCTGATGTTGGTGTAGGATAGATAGAGGATGAGAAGCGTGGAAAGCAGGACGTATGTCAGCCCCTTGACGATCGCAAACTCCACGACGCCCTGTACATCGCTGAACAACTTGACGGAAATCGTATCGGAAATCAGGATCCAGGCAACCCCAAACAAGAGAAAGAAAAACGCAATTTTACCGGATTTTTTCCAGCTTTGCTGCTTAACCCGGGCCTGATCCTGATTTTTCTGTGCAGACATGCCTTGATTCCTTCTTGCTTTACGTAAAGAACACCATCGATTCAATTGAGAGGATTTGACAACTCGGATGATCGGGTATTCATTGCTTTCAATCTGTACAATTTCTCGGGATTTATTCTAACACATCTCCCTGAATTCCTCAAGACATCGTGTTGTGGTCAGCAGATACGGAGCGGTGTGAGCGTGTCCATTGGTAAGGCGGGGGATTGCGCATCCCCGCTTCGCGCCTCCAACGGACGTATGGGCTTCCGAAACGTCCTTGGGAAAAGCGACAGACCAGGCACTGGAAGCAACGAACCACTTCCCATCAGGAACGGATGGATCGTTTTCGGTCTGCGCCTGCGATTCTTTGTTTCCCTAAAATGTTTTCCATCAGGAAACGCTTCATCTCGAATGGCATATGCAAGATGTCAGCCCATGTCAGTGAATGTCATCCGGCTCTTTTGCTACGCTGACCCTGAGAGAAAAACAGGAGGACGGCGCATGGGAGATCAGGGCTGGCTGGTCAGGGAATCGGAGTATACGCGGAAAGTGAAGGCCGCCGCGGAGCGGGAGATGAAAAGGGAACTGGCGCTGGCGCGCTGCCTGGGTTTTCTGCCCCGGCAGGCGGCGCTGTCGGAACGCTTTATGGACGCGCAGGATGCCCGGCGGCAAACCATAAAGTACATGGAATGGCTGGAGGGCTCACAAAAGATCCTGCATCGGGAAACGGCGCAGGATGATTAGAAGTGCTGTGCGGAGATAGGGGGTCTTTTTTGGATATCGCTGTGCCTATGCCTTCTTCGCCCGGCTGACGGTCTTGGCGCGCAGTTCGTGGCTCAGTTCCCGCTTGCGCATGCGGAGGGATTCGGGCGTGACCTCCAGCAGCTCATCCTCGTCGATGAACTCCATGCATTCCTCCAGCGTCATCGCCCGCACGCTGATCAGGCGCATGCTGTCCTCGGCGGCGGCGGAGTTTCGGGTGTTGGTGACGTGTTTTTTGCGGCAGACGTTGACGACGATGTCGCCCGGACGGCTGGACTGGCCGCAGATCATCCCGGCGTAGACAGGGGTCTGGCTGCCCAGAAAGAGGGCCCCCCGGTCCTGCGCGCCAAAGAGGCCGTACTGGGTGGTTTCGCCCGTCTCAAAGCACACCAGCGCGCCGACGCTGCGCCGGGGGATGTCGCCGCGGTAGGGCTCATAGCCCATGAACACCGCGCTCATGATGCCCTCGCCGCGGGTGTCGGTGAGGAACTCGTTCCTGTAGCCGAACAGGCCGCGGGAGGGGACGGAGAACTCCAGCCGCACCCGGTCCTGCCCGGCCATGCTCTTGAGCACGCCGCGGCGGCGGCCCAGTTTCTCAATGACCGAACCGGCTGCGGCCTGGGGCACGTCGGCGCGCAGCAGCTCCATCGGTTCCATCAGTTCGCCGTTTTCTTCCTTCAGGATGACCTCGGGCCGGGACACCTGGAACTCATAGCCCTGGCGGCGCATCGTCTCGATCAGGACGGACAGGTGCAGCTCGCCCCGGCCCCTGACGATGAACTGGTCCGGCGTCTCCCCGTCCTGCACCTGCAGGGAGACGTTGGTCTGCGTTTCCTTGTAAAGCCGCGCGCGCAGGTGGCGGCTGGTCACGTAGGTGCCCTCCCGCCCGGCGAAGGGGCTGTCGTTGACCGAGAAGGTCATGGCGACGGTGGGCTCGCCGATGGCGACGAAAGGCAGGGCCTCCGGCGCGTTTGGGTCGCACACCGTGTCGCCGATGTTCAGGTCGTCCAGGCCGCTTAAGGCGACGATGTCCCCCGCGGCCACGGTGTCCGCCGGCGTGCGCTTGAGCCCGTCAAACACGGACAGTTCGGTCGTCTTGAACAGGTCGCTCACGGCGGGGTCCAGGTAGTTCACGCGCAGGAGCTGGTCCTGCCTGGCGACGGCGCCGCGCTGGATCCGGCCCACGCCGATGCGCCCGACATAGTCGTTGTAGTCGATGGTGGAGATCAGCGCCTGGAAGGGGCCGTCCGGCTCGCACTCCGGGCCGGGGATGTGCTGGATGATGGCTTCAAACAGGGGCATCAGGTCCACGCCCGGCGTGTCCAGGTCTGCCGTGGCGGTGCCCTGCCGCGCGGAAACATACAGGATGGGCCGCTCCAGCGTGTCCGTCCCGGCGTCCAGGTCGATGAGCAGGTCCAGCAGCTCGTCCACCACCTCCAGGCTGCGCGCGTCCGGCCTGTCTACCTTGTTGATGACCACCAGGACCGGCAGGCCCAGGCTCAGCGCCTTCTTGAGCACGAAGCGCGTCTGCGGCATGGGGCCCTCAAAGGAGTCGATGAGCCGCAGCACGCGCTCCACCTCGCCGGAGAAATCCGCGTGGCCGGGCGTGTCCACGATGTTGATCTTGACGTTGTTCCAGTGCACCGCTGTGTTCTTGGCCAGGATGGTGATGCCGCGCTCCCGCTCCAGGTCGCCGGAATCCATCACCCGCTCCCGTACCTGCTGGTTGAGGCGGAAGGTCCCTGACTGGCGCAGCATCTGGTCCACCAGCGTGGTCTTGCCGTGGTCGACGTGGGCGATGATGGCGATGTTCCGGATGTCCTGACGAATCATATATTTTCAATTCCTTTTCAAACTCAATCGATCATACCCGCGGACTTTCCCGGGGTTTTGACCCGGCTGCCGCCTGGCGGCGTAAAAACACGGCCACGCAGGGGACGCCGTCCCCGGCTCGGCCATAGCAATATTCCGGTGTTTCTGCTGTTTAGTTCAACAAAGAAGACCCCGGACGGTCATTCCCCGTCCGGCGGCTCGCCGCGCATGATGAAGCATGGCGGATGGGAGAGGCTGAGAAAATGATGGTTCAAAATGAGGATCGAATGCTCCTGACGCGTTGCTGTGCTTGCGGGCAACCGGCCCCCGCGCGGAAATCATTATAGTCCCCCTGTCTGTTTACTGTCAAGGATGGGAACCGGATAGGACATATGTCTCTCTATGTGATTTGCCTGGTCCGATCCGTCAGCATAGGGATGCGGGAAAACCGCGCCTTGTGCAGCGTGGATGCGGAAGGTATAATCACGCGGGGTGATGGACGTGGAAGACAGACGGCTGAACAAGTACATCGCGGACAGCGGCTTCTGCTCGCGCCGCGAGGCGGACCGGTTGATTCAAGAGGGCAGGGTGACCGTCGACGGGCGCGTGGCGGCGATCGGGGAGAGGGTCAGGGACGGGGCCCGCATCGCCGTCGGAAAGCAGTTGATCAGTTCCGCGGGCGACAAGGTCTATCTCGCGGCCTACAAGCCAAAGGGCATCGTGAGCACCGCGGACCCCCGCGAAAAGATGAACATCGTCGACTATATCCGTTTCCCCGGGCGCATCTATCCTGTCGGCCGGCTGGACAAGGACAGCGAGGGGCTGATCCTGCTGACCAGCGACGGGGATATCGTCAACCGCATCCTGCGCGCCTCGGGCAGGCACGAGAAAGAATACGAGGTCGCGTTGGATAAACCCGTGACGCCCGGGTTCCTTGAGCGGATGGGCAGGGGCGTGCCGGTCCTGGGTCAGGTCACCCTTCCCTGCCGCGTATGGAAAACCGGTCCCGGCTCCTTCCGCATCATCCTCGTGCAGGGACTGAACCGGCAGATCCGCCGGATGTGCGAGTTCCTGGGCTATAACGTCGTCCATCTGCGCCGCAGACGCATCATGAACATCACCCTGGGCGCCATGCGCCCCGGGGAGTGGCGTCACCTCACCAGGATCGAGCTGAGCACCCTGATGGGCAGCCTGAGCGCACCGGAAACGTCGACGGATCCTGTGACAGGGGATGAGGACGCCCCGGAAGCCCAGTAATCAAGGGGCTTGCCGGGCGTCTTTTATATAAAAACGTCTCAAATCAGGCGTGTTGCGGCTGAATCGTCTTTTTATGCCTGCTGCGCGGGCTTGACGCTTGGGTTGATCACGCCTTTTTCCACCAGGCTGATGAACGCAAGTCCGATCTTCGGATCAAACTGTGTGCCCAGGTTCCTCCTGATTTCATCCAGCGCGTCGCTGACGCTCAGGGCGGTTTTGTAACTCCTGTTCGTCGTCATCGCGTCAAAGGAATCCGCGATGCACAGGCAGCGCGCGGAAATGGGGATGTCCTCGCCGGAAAGACCCCGCGGGTAGCCCTTTCCGTCCCACCGCTCATGATGGCCGTACACCGCCGGGACCACGTAATCCAGGCTGGGCAGGTACCTGAGCATCGACACGGACGCCTCCGCGTGCTGGCGCATGATGGCATACTCGTCGTTCGTCAGCCTGCCCTGCTTGCCAAGGATATTTTCGGGGATACCGATCTTTCCGACATCGTGCAGCAGCCCTGCCTGCCGGATGATTTCGACGTGCTCTGAGTCCAGCCCGATGCTCTCGGCCAGCCGGGCGGAATAGACGGAGACGTTCTGGGAATGCTGGTAGGTGTAATGGTCCTTGACGTCGATCGCCGCTGTGAGCGCGTAGATGGTCTGGGCGCATTGCTCGTCAAACCGGATGGATTCGGGTGTTGAGGAAAGATTGGTTGCCACCGAGCTGTACAGCTGCGTACGGTTCTTGCCGTTCTTCTTGGCGGCATAGACGGCGATGCTGGCATAGCTCATCGTTTCGTCCAGGTTGTTGCTTGAAACGGGATAGGTGCAGATGCCGGCCGAGATTGTCAGGTGGCGGTATTTCTGTTCGCGGTCCCTTTCGATGTAGTCCTTCAGCATGCCGCGCGCCTGTTCGACGATGCCGATGGCTTCCGCCGCGTCCCTGAAGGGCAGGGAGAGGATGAATTCCTTCCCGCTGAAACGCGCCGCGCAGCTGCGATCCCCGATGACCGTCCGCAGGATCCCGGAGAAATCCTGCAGCACGCGGTCGCCCTGCCAGGAGCCGTAGAGCTCGTTGTACAGCCGGAAATCATCCAGGCTGATGATGACGATGGAAAAGGCGTGCATGCGGGACTGCTCAAACTGCTTCTTCGCCAGCTCCATGAAATAGCGGCGGTTGTACAGCCCCGTCAGGGCATCGACGTGCGCTTCCTCCTGAATGGCGGCGTAGAGCATCGCGTTTTTCGCCGCGATGGACACGATCGCCCCTGCCGACTCAAGGAAGGTGATCTCGCCCGGCGTGTAATTCCTGTTGCGCTCCTGATCGGCCAACAGCGCGATGGCAAGCAGGTTCCCGCCCTCCGCGATGGGGAGGATGAGTTTGATGTGGTTCCTTCTCAGGGCGTCCTTTTCCGATTCCCACATCGCGATGTAATGCTTTGTCCGCGTGAAGTCCCGGTAGGAAACGGACAGGTTGTCCTTCTGCAGCCAGTCGATCAGCGGGCTGTCCCTGTGGATGGCAATCCCGTCCGAGGAGACCGGCCTGGTGCTGGCCTTTGTCTGATAATCCCCTTTTTCTTCGCGGACAAGGACATAGGCCATGTCGCAGTCCAGGTTGCGCTCGATCAGGTCGCAGAAGGTTTTCAGGATCTGCTGGCTGTCCAGCGTCTCATTGATGTTCCGGCTGAACAGGCGCAGCTCCTCTTCCCTGGATGCGTTGCTTTTATTGAAGAGAACGTACATCAGCTTCCGGATGATGTTGTAGACGAGCACCGTCACAATGGACAGCAGCACCGCGAACACGATGGGCTTCTGGCTCAGATACTCCGGGAAAAGATGATCGTATGCCGATTCAAGCGACGGATAGGTAAGGGCCATCACCGCCGTCATGATGATGACGGCAGAGAGGTACATCGGTCCCCGCGAAGCGATCATCCTGAAGGTGATCAGGCGTTTTTTGTACAGGGCGTAGAACAGGAACAGCGCGTTGATTCCGCAGGCCAGCGGATCGATGGGGAAGGAGCCGAAGGCCGGCAGCAGGGATGCGGCCAGCCCGAAAAACAGGAAACCGGTGCCGATGAAGAAGGGCATGAAAGTGCCCAACAGCAGGCCCTGGTACTTGATGCTGTGGTGGATCAGGTAGAAGGAGAGCACGATGGTCACGATGCCGAGGATGAACGGCATAAGCGCCCAGTTGCTGACCTCATAGACAAAGCTGCGGGTCCCGTTCTCTGACAGGACGGTCGGCGACTTGATGAAGGCTCCGCTGACCGACAGGACCGCCATGGCCAGCCAGCTGATCCCCAGGACCATGTGGGTGAAACTGGCTTTCCTGCCGGTGTACTGCTGGAGGAAGTTATAGATCAGGAAGGGCACAAAGAAGATGCCGAGGATGGACACATTGAACCAGAACGCGACCCCGGGGTACAGCATGGCGCGCATCCCCGCCGAGCCGCCGGACCAGGCGGAAAAGGAGATCACCAGCATCATGAACGCGTAGATGAGCTTGTTTTTCTTCGCGCTGACGCAGATGAGCAGCAGGAAGAGGTTGAGCAGCATCGCAGCGCCGGGGATCGCGACAAAGAGGACGCTGTTTACTGCCATGGGTTGATCCCCCCGTTTTTCGCAAGACCGCACAGGCCGCGGAAGTCCATTACGTCGGACGCGGGCGGGTTGACGCCATGCAGCGGATACCCCCTCAGCTCGCAAAACGCGCGGAAGGAGCCGCTTTTGACCACGGTGACCTTCAGGGGATCCATGTGGATGAGTTTTTTCAGGTTGGTGTAGTCCTGGTCATAGTAGCGGAAATAGACGCTCAGATGCTCCTTGATGATGTCCGCCGCCACGGCCTGGGTCGGCAGCGAGTCTTCCTCAAGTTCCACGAACAGCTGAAGGAAGGCCTGCATCTCGCTGTTGTATTCCTTCAGGGCGGACCAGTTTTTGATCGGCAGGCGGGACATTTCGATGACCTTGCTGATCTCCTTGGCCGTGATCCGGGTAAAGCCTCCGATGTCGATCACGTTCGGGGTCCGGTCGATAAACTCAAACTGCGGGATGTCCAGGCCGTCCTGGGGATTGGTCAGGCGCAGGCAGCGGTAGACGTCCCCGACGCGGTAGCGCACAAAGGAGCCGCCCTTGAGCACGGTGATGACCAGCTCATACAGCTGGTTGGCGCTCAGCTCATTCATCAGGTAGGTGCGCGGGACGTAATCCGGTTCGGCAAGGCTGCGCCGCATCTCTTTCTCGGGGATGAACTCATAGAAACAGGCATCGGGGAACAGCACCATCCCGTTGCGGCTCCAGGTCTCAGTGCCGATCAGGGTCGGCTCCGTCCCTCCCGCGAGTTCCATCGGCCTTTTCCCCCAGCATCTCTCCAGCTCGGGCTTGTACAGGGTCGAATCATTGCCGATGCACACGAAGGCGTCCAGTTTGAAGATGTCCCGGGGCAGCATGGGCACGCCGTCCCTCCGGCTGCGGTAGCGGGCGTGGAGGAGCCGGTACAGCATCACCGGGCTGATGCCCGAGAGCCGCTGCAGCCCGCCGCCTGACCCGGC
>CAZVSG010000036.1:10784-12667 GCA_964629345.1 uncultured Christensenella sp.
CACCTACGTCTTGCTGTACCGCAAGCTCCGCAGGACGACCGCGGCCGCGCCGGGCGCCGGGCCGGCGGAGCCGCTGCAGCCCGCCGCCTGACCCGGCCCCGTTCAGTAGGTTTTGACTGATGTAGAACAGGATGCTGCTCATGCCGAAGAACTGGTCCATGCCCTGCCTGACCGCCATCTCGAATCCCCGGGCCATCTGCTGGCTGAAGGACAGGGTGACCGCTTCCCTGAGGGGAGGCATGAAGCGGAAATCGATCTCCCCTTTCATCAGCTCCGGGAAAAGCCCGGAGGCATAGGGCATCGGCGCCAGGGTATACAGTACCTTGCTGTGCGGCCTGACGCGGAAATGGCCCCTGCGCTCCGAGGTCGACAGCAGCATCGCGGACAGGAGGTTGTGGGTGTAGGCATCCAGCATCATCTTTGAGTAGGGGGCGGTCTTTTTGGGATAATTGCCCCCCTCCCAGGTGGTCTCCAGCCATACGAGGGGCTCTGAGGGCAGTTCCTCTGACCGGCGCATCAGCAGGGTGTCGGCGTAGTCCCCGTACGCGGTCAGCGGGACGGTCTGCCGGAACTCCTCCACGCTCCGGGGCACCTGGCCGCGCAGCAGCTGTTTGCCCAGCCTGCACCCGGACAGCAGGCCGATCTGCTCCATCAGCAGGCTGCTTTGGATCTTTGTATACTCAGTGATCGTCAGGTCAAGAAAGCCGCAGTACTCCTGCCAGATCGCCGCCGGCGTTTCCTTCCGGAGTTTTTCCACAAACTTCATTGCCTGACCTGCTTTTTTGTTTCTTTTCCGACAGCGCGGGAGATGCTTCGGGCCGTGGGGATCAGGAAGGGCGTGCTCTTCCGGTATTCCTCATAGCCCGGGATGGTTTTGGGAAAGATCTCCCGGTCCTGATACCAGACGTAGAGGAGATTGAGCGATGACGCCAAACCCGCCGCCGCAAGCAGCGCCCAGTTCGCGGCCCCAAGGGCCAGCGACAGCGAGAACAGGGGAAACCAGAGGGCGCCCGGATGCCTGCACAGGGCGTACATGCCGCTTTCCACCAGCCGTTCAGGCCTGTCTCCCCGCAGGTAGGTGTCCCCTGCCGGCAGCGCGGAAAAGAGGGCAGCGTACTCCAGCGCCGCCGAAACCAGGGCAAGCAGCAGGAAGAAGGCCTTCAGCAGGGGGGCAGCCTGGAAACGGGGGCCGTTGACCGCGGCGGTGACGCCGGCCGCGGCCAGGACCGCGATACCGGACAGGAACAGCGCTTTGCCCTGCTTCCGGCGCCCCGCGAGCTTCCGACGGTCTGACAGGAACATCAGCCCGAAGGCGGGGAGGACCAGCAGGAGGGAGATCATTCCATGAACGCGATGCCGATCGTGCCTTCGCCGGCGTAGATGCCGATCGCGGGACCGATCCAGTCCACATGGACGTCGGCCTGGGGATCGCAATCAAGCACCTGCTCTTTCAAACGCTGCGCGTCCGGCTCATTGTCGGCATGGTAGATGAGCACCTTTCCGCCTCTGCGCGCGCTTTTCCTGTAGTATTGCCTCAGGTGCAGGACCGCCTTCCCAAAGCTGTGCATCAGCCGGGCTTCCTTGATGGTCCCCTCGCGGAAAGCCAGGATCGGATGGATGCCAAGCAGATCGGCGGCCAGGCATTTGATTTCCCCGACGCGGCCGCCCTTTTTTGCGTTCTTCAGGGAACGCATGACGAAAAAGACCTTGACCTTCTCTTTGATGAGATCCAGGTGCTTGATGATCTCCTGCGCGGACTTCCCCTCCCCGGCCATTTTTGCTGCCTCCAGCACCATGAGTGTCTGTCCGCAGGAAACCTGTGCGGAATCATACACGTGGATGCGGGGGCCAAAGCCCTCCTCCGCCAGTGTCCTGGCCGCCGC
>CAZVSG010000036.1:12677-20056 GCA_964629345.1 uncultured Christensenella sp.
TGCCGTTGAATAGGAGCCGGACATGATGGACGTGACGGTGATGCAGAGGATCTCGTCATATGACTGCGCTGTTCTGAAGCAGTCCGTGTATATATATTCGTTGGGGTGGGAGGTCCCGGGCAGTTCATCCATTCCGCGCATCATGCCGTACATGGCCGGCGGATCGATGTCGATGGTGCAGAAATACTCTTTTCCTTTGACGATCACGATATCCGGAACGATCCCGATATTGTATTGCTGTGCATAGCATGAAGGCAAATCGGACACGGAATTGGTAAAGACCTTGCAGTTGCCCATCTCTCACCTCAACGAGCGTGTCTTGGATGTTTAAAGCAGTTTCGGACATCATCATAATACAATTGTAATGAAAAGTCTATACTTTTTTTACTTATTTTCACAATTTACCCAGTATTTTTGCGGTTTTTCGGGTCTGTGGGGAGAAAGAAACCGCCAGGACACGATCGAACGGGCGCCTGGCTGCCCGTCAGACCGTTTGCCGCAAGGCCTCAGCGCCGACTGAAGGCCGCCGTCAGACGGATGCTCCGTCCGCGCCTTGCTTCGCCGGCAGGGACAGGCGCGGAACCGCGCGGACAGCGCCAGGACCGGAACCCCCGCGCCATACCAGCCGGTCATCCGCGCATCCTCGCCAGCTTCTGTGTCTGCTTGTGGATGAACATCCTGCGGTCAGCTTCCGCCACTGCCTGCTCAATGCCGGTCTGCGTCTGGTCATACAGCGCCCGGCCGAAGGATACGAACGGAAGGTTCGGGTCCTGTTTCCTGGACGCCTCCATTTTTGCCTTGAACAGCTCCTCCGCGCTCCTCAGCGCGCTGTTGTCCGTGATTCTGCTCAGAACGCTGAACTCGTCGCCCCCGATCCGGTAGCACAGGCCGATCCTGCCGAAGGAGTCCTTCATGTTCCCGGCGATCGCCCTGAGGCACTCATCCCCGTACGGATGCCCGTACCTGTCGTTGGTCGCCTTGAGATCATCCACGTCCAGAATGAAGATGGTCGCGGATCCGTTTGCTCTGAGAACAGGCAGGCGGCGCTCATAGCTGCGCCTGTTTAAAAGGTTCGTCAGGACGTCATGCTTCTCCACCAGATCGCAGGTATAGGCATAGTACATGATCATGGCCAGGGATACGCTGGTCCAGGTTGTATGGATGGATGGGAGCAGGAGCTGAACCGTCGTTCCGGAGAGTAAAAACAGGTAAAGCCAGTACAGGGTCGTCTGGTTCCTGTTTTGATAAACGCGGGTGACGTACATGGTCTGAATGAACAGATACAGCATGCCGGCTGCATAGGCAAGGATGAAGATGAAGAACCACGGCCCCCTGAAATAGCTGCCGTCGGGCAGGACCGAGAAGATGAAGCCGAAGGCCGGCGACAGAACCGCGAACACCAGGTTGATCATCGCCGGGATCAGAAACAGGTACTTCCGCCTGATCAGCGGATCGCCGAACGCTGTCCCGATGGCGATGGGCACAATGGGGCTCAGGGAGAAGCCGATGATGTTGAAGACGGTCTGCGCCATGACGGCGGCCGCATCCGGGTATGCGGTGAAGGTCGTCCCCAATTCAGCGGCAATGACAAGGCCGATGCACAGGAGGGCAGCAAGAAAATGCCTGCGCACCTTCATATCAAGCAGGTCGTTGTGATGAACCATATAGCTGAGCACGGCCGTGGCCATGATATTGACAATGCCGATCGCCAGATAATTCTGCAACATCAAACTGATTTCCGTATCCCTTGCTTTCTCTGGATCCCGCGCCACAGGCCTGCTGATAGCGCACATGCGGCTGCGGCTGATCCGCCATGGATTATCGCACAGATCGCACAGTCCTTACAATTGCTGAAACGGACAGAAGACGGCGGTGAAGGGCTGATGTCAAAAAAGGAACAATTGTTTGCATGTTCCGGCAGGGTGTGGTATGATCGGATAGAGAACGTACGTTCGTTTATGGAGGCGGTATGAACCTTGAAGAGAAGCTGCGCATCCTGACAGATGCGGCGAAATATGACGTATCCTGCGCCTCCAGCGGCAGCGCCCGGGGCGGCGTGAAGGGCGGGATCGGCAACTGCGCCGCCAGCGGCATCTGCCATACCTGGACGGCGGACGGGCGGTGCGTGTCGCTGCTGAAGCTGTTGTACACCAACGCCTGCTGCTATGACTGCGCCTACTGTGTCAACCGCCGCAGCAGCGACGTCCCCCGCGCCAGCTTTTCACCCGATGAACTGGCGAGGCTGACCATCGAATTTTACCGGCGCAACCTGATCGAGGGGCTGTTCCTCAGCTCCGCCGTGGCGGTCAGCGCCGACCGTACGATGGAGAGGCTCATCCGCGTGGCGGAGATCCTGCGTTTCCGCGAGCGGTTCAACGGCTACATCCACATGAAGATCATCCCCGGCGCGAGCGCTGAACTGGTTGAACGCCTGGGTTTCCTGGTGGACCGCGTGTCGGTGAATGTCGAGTTCCCCAGTGACAGGGAGCTGATGCTGTACGCCCCGGACAAGCAGGCGCAGAGCATCATCGGCAGCATGCTCAGTGTGCGGGACAGGAAGCTGGAGCTTCTGCCCTCCGTGTATGGCCGCGCCCCGGCGCCCCGCTTTGTGCCGGCAGGGCAGTCCACCCAGATGATTGTGGGGGCGGGTGACAGCGATGACAGGGATATTCTGGCCCGGGCCGAAACGCTGTACCGGCAGATGCAGCTCAAACGGGTGTATTACTCCGCCTATGTGCCGGTGAATCAGCAGGAAGCGTCCGGCAGTACCTTCAGGGTCCCGCTGCTTCGGGAGCACCGCGTCTATCAGGCGGACTGGCTGATGCGGTTCTACGGCTTCAGCGCCGGGGAGATCCTGGGCGAAAGACCCCTGCTGGATCTGAGGGTGGACCCGAAGACCGCATGGGCGCTTGATAACTACCACCTGTTCCCCCTGGACGTCAACACCGCGCCGCTGGAAATGCTGCTGCGCGTCCCGGGGGTCGGCCCGAAGACAGCCAGGCGCATCCTTGCCGGCAGGAGGCTGGCGTATCTGAGCTATGACACGCTGAAAAAGACCGGGGCCGTCATGACGCGGGCAAGGTATTTCCTTTCAGCCCAGGGGCGCAGTCCCTACGGCTGGACGGAGGATCCGGGGAAGGTCTACCGCGCGCTTGCCGGGGATGACGCGGCGGGATGTCAACAGCTCTCCTTTCTGGAGGCGGTCTGATGCATTATCTCTTCGACGGCAGCTTTGACGGGCTGATGACCCTGGTGTTTGATACGTACAGGAAAAGGGACGAGGTTGAGGCTGTCAGCGAGTATATGGGCGCGGACAGCCTGCTGATGACCTGCTTCATCCCGAATGACGAGGCGAAAGCCTCGCGCATCAAGGGGTTCATGGCCCGCTCCCTGGGGGAGGAGTTCGTTCTCATGGTGAAGGAGGCCTTCCTTTCAAGGCGGGAGAGCAGGTTCCGCTCCATCGTCAGGACGCTCCACCTCTCCTGCGGAATGGGGAAGACGGCGCTGGACCTGATGGATGACAGCATCCTGGACTTCATCGCATGCCAGAGGGAGGTTCGCTCAGAAGCGCATCGGTTCAACGGGCTGATCCGCCTGCGGCAGATGCGGGACGGCAGCATGCTGGGGGTCTTCGCCCCCCGCAACAACGTCCTTCCCCTGATCCTGCCGCACTTTTCGGAGCGTTTCCCCGGGGAACGGCTTCTGCTGTATGACGAGGTCCGCCACCTGGCCGGCCTGTCCGGGGAGGGAAAGACGGAGTTCTTCGAGGTGGCGGGCATCACGCCGCAGGAAACCGGTGATGAAGCAGAGCTGCAGGATCTCTGGCGGGTGTTTTTTGATCACCTGGCCATCAGGGAGCGCGTCAACCCGCGCCTGCAGCGGCAGCACCTGCCGAAATATACCTGGAAGAACCTGACGGAGATGGGCTGAGCAAGACCTCTCCGATAAAATGACAAACGGCTGCGGGACAAGCGGTATCTGCAGCCATGAGATGTACGATTGGAGAAGGTGCGGTCAGCCGCGCCCCGGTTCGGCCGCCTGCCGGATCAGGGGGGCGTAGAACGCTCCCGCTGCTTTGAGCAGGTCATCGGGCTTCAGCCTGATCTGCAGGCCGATCCGTCCGCCGGATACGATGACATAGGGCAGCGCTGCCGCGCTGCCGTCAACGGCTGTCCTCAAAGGCTTTTTCATGCCAAAGGGCGAACAGCCGCCGCGGACGTATCCCGTGACCGGCTTGAGCTGGGCGACCGGGAGCATGCTGAGGCTTTTTATTTGAAAGCCTGCTGCGGCTGCTTTCAGATCCAGCTCCGAGGGGCCGGGAATGACGCAGACGGTATGCTGCGCGTCGCTGCCCTGGAGAATCAGGGTCTTGAAGATGCGTTCGGGCGGCTCGCCCAAGAGCCTGGCGACCTCCGCCGCATCCATCGCTTCCCCGTCTGAAGGATAGCTCAGCGCTTCATACGCGATGCCGGCCCTGTCCAGCAGGCGCATCGCGTTGGTTTTCTCGATCCTGTCCACGTCCGACCTCCCTGGCGGAACAGAGCGTGTGAAGTCAATGCCCTGCGCCGGTCCCATTATACGCCCCGTGCGGTTTTCCGGAAGTCTTCGGCCACATGGAAAATCTGTTGATATTCTGCGACGGAAAAAGAAAAACTCGCCGTTCCGGCAAGTTTTATCCCCGTTTTCCAAGGGGGTCCTGGCGTTCCCGGCGCGATTCGAACGCGCGGCCTTTCGCTTAGGAGGCGAACGCTCTATCCTGCTGAGCTACGGGAACATGGCTGCCTCAACGCAGCAGGCGCATTGTAGCATAATCTGCGGTGCTTGGGCAAGGCATGTGTGACCCGGGAAAGTGCCGGTGCCGCGCGATCAGCCGGCGGCGGGCAGTTCCTCCTCTTCCGGAAGGATCTCGGTCAGCATCTCCATCAGCGTTTCATAGGGGATCGGGGTGATCAGCTTCTCCCAGGAAGCCGCCGAGAGCGCCTGGACGCTTGGGAAGGCGTTCCTGATGATGGCGCTGAGGCACTGCGCCTTGAGCAGCAAGTTCGGATAGGAGAACAGCGTACCAGAGGTGTCCCCGGCGGTGAACAGGTACTCAAAGATCCGCGCCCTGTCCTCCAGCGGGAACGTGCGGCTATAGGCATCGATGAACCAAACGTCCTCCGGATCCTCCTGCGCCCCGAAGGCGTCGGCCGAATAAGTGCTGTCCGCCCATTCCGTCATGTCCGGGTTGTGATAGGAAAAGGCAAAGCCATGCCCCTCCTGGTCTTTGGGACCAAGCCTGCCCCACTGCCTCAGGAGGCTCTCCGGCAAGCCCTGGTCCGTTTCCCAGAGGCGGTCTTCCATCACGTGCATGAACTCATGCGCAAGGTTGCGCATAAAGGAGCCGTCCCTGACGTTCAGGGCGATGTAGCGCTCCTCCCCGTTCCCGGACGCAAAACCGGAGGCCGAGGCGATGCCGCTTGCGTTCTTGGGGAGGATCTCCCCGCACAGGTAGATGCCAAAACGGGTCTTGGGGGATACCGTCGCCTCCTCCGTCATGCCCGGCGGCAGCTTGCTGAAGAAGGCGTCCAGCTCCCGGAGCGCGTCGCTTACGCGCAGCACGTCGTCCGCCTGTCGGGCCTGATAGGTGTC
The DNA here is from genome assembly GCA_964629345.1 of uncultured Christensenella sp. Taxonomy (GTDB): domain Bacteria; phylum Bacillota; class Clostridia; order Christensenellales; family Aristaeellaceae; genus UBA6115. Next base: position 18,309 of record CAZVSG010000036.1, read on the forward strand.
ATTCTCAAAGGAGGCCCCGTCCTGCCGGATGTGGATGCCGACCCCGTGCTTGAGGGCGATCTGCTCTGCCTCCCTGTCCTGTTCCTTCCTGATATCCGCCATCGTGACGCGGGTCACGCCGACGGGCAGGTCAAGCGGGTCCTTTGAATAATCCCAAAGGCACAGGGAGAAGGCCTGCTCCTCATAATCGCCTGCGCTGAACAGGGCATAGCCGTCCTCAGACAGCAGGGGATTGTCCAAAAACAGCGCGCTTTCCCCCTCCGTCCGCATCAGCTGGCTGACCAGCGTCCCTGCCTCAAGGTCCATCAGCCGCAGGGGCTTTTTTTCATCCCAGTTTCCGGTGAGCAGGAGCCCGTCCTGCCAGGCAGAGGCATACTCCGTTTCGTTCCAGTCGCTGATGCGGCTGAAGACGCCGTCGTAGGGCAGGGTGCCGACGAGGGCCTCCCGCTTTCCCGACAGGATGATGTGCCCGCTGGGATACGGGGTGAAGGCCGCTGGGATGGGGCTTGGGTAAAGGCGTCCGTTCGCGTCGATGGCGCCGGTGACGCTCAGCCCGTCAGGGCTTGAGATGACGGACAGGACCCGCCCGTTCCTTTCCCCGGCGAAAGTGCTGAACAGCCATCCTTCCGGCAGGCCCAGTGAAATGGGCGTTTTCTCTCCGCCCGGGAGCGTGAAGCGTACGATGCCGTCCTCCCCCGCGCAGTACAGGTGTCGCCCCGCCCTGTCCTCATAGGCTGCCCGGTAGGCCGCGCCTCCGGGCACGGTAAAGCGGAGGGTTTCCTTCAGATCCCGGTCAAAATGAAGGAGCGTCATCCGGTACTGGTTGAGCAGGCTGATGCCGCCGCCGTCCAGGAAACCGACTTCCTCATAGTAGGCGTATTCGTCCTCCAGAAGGGAGGTCTGCGCGATCAGTTTTCCTTCCTTCAGGTCAAACAGCCCCAGGTTCATTTTGTCGCTCTCGGGCTGGTCGAGCCGGATAAAGGCGACCAAACCGCGCTGCTCCGCCAGGGAGACGTATCCGCCGCTCCCGCCGCCTGTCTGAACGTGAAGAAGGGAGCCGCCGGTTGCGCTTTCATAAAGGCCGTCAAAGCGTCCCGCCGGCTTGGCGGCGGCCCCGAGGATCAGGATCAGGACCAGAAGGGGCACACAGCAGGCGATCTTGCGTTTCATCTGTCTACCTCTCAGGTTCGTTTCAGCTGAGTTTTACGGGGCGGATAGGAATCTTGATCTTGATATGACGGATTGGGGGCCTGGATATGCTTACCCAAGCAGGCGGTCGACCGCATCCCAGACGCCTTCCAGTTCTTCAAAACTGCCGTAGCGCAGCAGGATCGACCCCTTCTCCATCGTGCCGGTGATTTTCGCGCGCACGCCCAGCGCCATGCGCAGCCGCTCCTGGAAGTCCGCCATCTCAGGCAGAGGTTCCTCCGCGGGTTTCTTCCTGCGGGGCAGGGGCTTTTTGGTCAGTTCCTCCAGCGCGCGCACGCTCAGCCCCTCCGAGAGGACCCTGCCGGCCAGCGCCTGCTGCGCTGATGCGTCCCTGATGCCGGCCAGCACCCTGGCATGGCCCTGGCTGAGCTGCCCGGAACGGACCAGGTCCTGTACCTTCCCATCCAGCTGCAGAAGCCTCAGCAGGTTGGCGATCGCCGGGCGTGACTTGCCCAGCATCCCGGCCGCTTCCTCCTGGGTCAGGCTGCCTTCGTCCATCAGAAGGCGCACCGCCTCCGCCGCCTCCATGGCGTTGAGGT
>CAZVSG010000037.1:0-19801 GCA_964629345.1 uncultured Christensenella sp.
TCGGCACATCCTTGCGCCATGCAAGACATGGCGCCATACGTCCATGAGGAGGTGAAAGGAATGGATTACGAACTGCTCTACATCATCGACCCGTCCCTTGAGGAAGAGCCCAGGAAGGAGCTCATCGCGCGTTACACTGCGCTGATCGGGCAGCACGAGGGCAAAGTGGAAAAGGTGGAAGAATGGGGAAAGCGTCGGCTGGCCTATCTGGTTGACGACAAACCCGAAGGCTACTACGTGCTGGCTGACTTCTCCGCCCCCACGGCATTCCCCAAAGAATTGGAACGCATCATGGAGATCGACGACAATGTCATGAGGTATCTCATCACGCGCGTCGAACACAAGCGCTCCAACGTCAAACCGCAGGTACAGCGCGCTGTCCCGCAGACCCAGAACGCTGAAGTCCCCGAACCCGATGTCCAAACCGCATCTGAACCGGTCGAGGAGTAACGGAGGCCAGGATGAACAAGATCTTCATCATCGGCAATCTGACGCGCGACCCTGAAATGCGCAGCACCCAGGCCGGCATCCCGGTATGCTCCTTTACAGTGGCTGTCAACAGACGTCAGCGCCAGGGTGCGGAAGCCGGACAGCCCGAGGCAGACTTTTTCAGGGTGACCACCTGGCGGCAGTTGGCTGAAAACTGCAATCGTTTTCTGGCAAAAGGGCGGAAAGTCGGGGTCGTCGGAACGTTGACGCTGCAGAATTACACCGGCAATGACGGCCAGCAGCGTTCCAGCCTTGAGGTCCAGGCGGATGAGGTCGAGTTCCTCTCGCCGCGCGGCGAAGGTGCCGTCGACCCGAAACCCGGCGCGCCCGTACAGGCCCAGGACAACAGCAGCGGTTTTGTCCGAGTGGATGACGACGACCTGCCGTTTTAACAAATAGTGAAGAGGAGACAGAAAAATGTCTGAGGATAAGGGAGCAGATAGAAAGCTACGTCCCAGGGGCAGACGGCCGCGGAAAAAGGTCTGCGACTTCTGCGCGAACAAAGTTGTTTTTATTGATTACAAGGACGTCAACAGGCTTCGCCGCTACATCAATGAGCGCGGCAAGATCTCACCCAGGCGGATGATGGGCACCTGTGCCAAGCATCAGCGCCAGCTGTCCGAGGCCATCAAGCGCGCCCGTGCCATCGCGCTGATGCCCTATTCAGCGGATTGACGTCATAGGGCTACCGATGAAAAACCGGCTTCACGGCCGGTTTTTTGATGCCCATTGTTTTTGCTCTGCCGCTTATTGCCTGAGCAGCTGTTTGGTCAGGTCTGAAGCGGCCGCTTTGACCGGCGGCGACATCTGCATCAGGCTTTCGATCTTGGCGCAGCCATGCAGAACTGTTGAGTGGTCACGCCCGCCAAGCATCATGCCGATCCTCGGCAGGCTGGAATCGGTGATTTTCCGCGACAGGTACATGACCATCTGCCGGGGCACTGTCACCCCCCGGCTCCGCCTTGGTCCGGTCAGATCCTCAAGGCTTACGCCGTAATAGGCGGAAACCGCCTGCAGAACGTCTTCGCAGTTCACGCTTCTGGGCTGGTGCTCGGAGATGATCTCTTTCAGCGCTTCCTGCGCAAGCCCAAGGCTGATCTCCTTCCCTGTCAGTGATGAGTATGCCGCCAGCCTGGTCAGGCTGCCCTCCAGTTCCCTGATGTTGCTGTCAACATTCTGGGCGATCATCTGGATGATCTCTTCCGACACCTCAATGTTCTCTTCTCTGGCTTTCGACCGGAGAATGGCGCAGCGCGTGTCCATGTCCGGACGTGCGATGTCGGCGATGAGCCCTGACAGAAAACGGCTGCAAAGCCTCTCCTCCAGGCGCGCGATCTCCTTGGGCGGGCGGTCCGATGAAATCACGATCTGCTTCCCGGCATTGAACAGGGCGTTGAAGGTGTGGAAAAACTCCTCCTGGGTGGAGTCGCGCCCGGCGATAAACTGGATGTCATCGATCAGCAGTACGTCAACGCTGCGGTATTTCTCCCTGAACTGCACGTTGCGGTTGGTCTGGATCGCCGAAACAAGCTCGATGGTAAAGGTTTCGCTCGTCACATACTCCAGCCGGGTCTCCGGCCGCTGCTGCAGGATATAGTGCCCGATGGCATGCATCAGATGCGTTTTCCCCAGGCCGACACCGCCGTAGATGAACAGGGGGTTATACGCGTCCGCCGGGGCTTCCGCAACGGCAAGCGAGGCCGCATGGGCGAATCGGTTTCCGGAACCCACGACAAAGGATTCGAAGGTATAGCGGCTGTTGAGCTTCGGCGTCGGTTTCCTCAGCGTGATGGATCCGTTTTGGTACTCCGTCGCCTGTTTGGGCGTGAGGATGCTCAGCCGCAGGTCTTTCCCCGACGCCTGCTTGAGCGCGGATGAAATCAGGGCCGAGTAGCGCGGCACCACAAACTGGTGATAGAAATCCGTTTCAGCCTTTACAAAGTACTGGTCGCCGCTGACGTCCAGCGGACGAAGCGCCCGCTCGATCCACGTGGAATACGTCACGTCGGACATCTCCGCATGCATGAGCTGACAGGCCCTTTGCCAAATTGATTGGTAATCCAACACTTCGTCTCCCGGATACTAATTTATGCATGTTATATACACAGTGCGGGGCGATCTGTGACCCGTATGCACGCCCCTTGATGAACAGTGGATAACCGCTTGTGGATAAATCCGCGTCCATCGCCATCCACCCCGGCATTCTACCACGAAGAAAGACTGGAATCAAATCCGTCTCTGCCTCCGAAACCTGCATGAAAGCCCGGCTGTTGATAAGTCGCGCAACTATCCCTTGTGGTCGACTGTTCCCCCTTACCCAACAAGTGGTGAACGCTTAGCATAATTATGCGATTTCCCCGGATTGTTACTACAATATTTCTTTTTCTGGTTTTTTGTTAAGCGATTGTCTCATTGTGTCTGCCCCGCTGAAATGCGTTTTGAACCGGATTTTCTTTTCTTTGCAGACGAAAGAGGATATACTCATAAGCTAGGCGGACATAAAGGAGGACGAGCGGATGCAGGCAGCCGACCACGGCCGGTTCAATCAGAAAGAACGCAGCTGGATCCTGTATGACTGGGCCAATTCAGTGTACGCGACCAATATCATGGCCGCCATCTTCCCGACGATCTTCGTTTCCTTTGCCGGCAGCAGGGGCGACGTCTGGTGGGGCTACGGAACCAGCATCGCGACCCTGATCGTAGCGCTTCTGGCGCCGATCCTGGGGTCGATCGCGGATTACAAAGGAATGAAAAAGAGGCTGTTCACAGCATTCATGCTGCTGGGGGTCGTCAGCACCGCGTCCATTGCGCTGACCGGCAACTGGCGGGTGATGCTGATCGGCTATATCGTCTCGAAAATCGGGTTCTCCGGATCAAACCTGTTCTATGACAGTTTCCTGACAGACGTGACGACCAATGAACGAATGGATAAAGTGTCTTCCTGGGGATATGCCATGGGGTACATCGGCGGCAGTACCATCCCCTTCGTGCTCTCCATCGTCGTGCTGATGACCATGGGCTATTCAAGCCCCTTCGCCCAGAAGTTCTCCATCCTGATCACCTCTGTTTGGTGGCTCCTGTTCTCCCTTCCGTTCCTGAAGAACGTCGATCAGGTCCACTACCTTGAGAAAGCCGGCCGTCCTACACTGAAGGACGCGTTTGGCAATATCCTGACCACCGCCCGCGACATCGCCCAAAACCGCGGCCTTCTGCTGTTCATCCTCGCGTACTTCTTCTATATCGACGGGGTCGGCACGGTCATCAGCATATCGACTGCATATGGTTCCGCGCTCGGCCTGGGGGCGACCGGCATGATCCTGGCCCTGCTGGTCACCCAGATCGTCGCGATGCCCAGCTCGATCCTGTTTGCCAAGCTTTCCAAACGCATTTCGACGCGCAAGGCCTTGTTGCTGGCGATCTCGGTCTATATGCTGATCTGCCTTGTCGGTTTCTACATGGGTTTTTCACTGGAGCCGCACCAAGCCGTCTATCAGGATGCATATGCCGTTGAGCGCCGCGCGATCGAGGCGGAGTTCCCGTTTGCTTCCTATGATGACCCGGAAGGCGTTCGTGCTGCGCTGAAAACCTATCTGGATCATGCAGAAAAAACGATCATCGAGACTGATCAGGGCCTGCTTCAGCAACTGGCGCTGGAAGCAAAGGATGTATCTGTTGGGGATGCGACCTTATTGGCCCTGGCACAGCAGGAGCTTCCCGTGCGGTTGACTGCGTTCAGGGACGGCAACATCCAATCAGTCCGTGACTATACTGAAGCGATCCGCTTTTCAACCGGGCTTTTCTGGGCAATGGCGGCGTTGGTGGGCACGATGCAGGGCGGCATCCAGGCGGTCAGCCGCAGCTATTTCGGGAAGCTTGTCCCCAAGAAACGCTCAAATGAGTATTTTGGGTTCTTTGATATTTTCGGCAAGTTTGCCACTGTCGTCGGCCCCTTGCTGTATGCCGTGGTCGGAAGCCTGACAGGCCGGTCTTCCTTCGGCGCGCTCTGTCTGCTGCTGCTGTTCCTCGCGGGGTTCATCATCCTGATCCTTGCCGGAAAACCGCTGGAAGAGCTTGAAGCCGCCAGGGCACTCCAGGCAGCGTCGGAAGCAGAGGGATAACAGTCTCTTTCAGCCCATGCAAAAAGCACGCGCCTTGCCGGCGCGTGCTTTTACCGCTCAGGGATGATCAGTCAACCAGGCTGAACTGGTCCTTGCTGGCGCCGCACATCGGGCATTCGAAATCCTCAGGCAGGTCTTCCCATTTGGTGCCGGCGGCGATCCCGGCATCCGGGTCGCCCTCAGCCTCGTCATAGATATACCCGCAGACGTCACACACGTACTTCTTCACTTGTTGTTCCTCCTAAAATTATGCTTCAGCCTTCCAAAGGCCGTGCAGGTTGCAGAACTCCCATGCGGCGACGGGCACGTCGTCAGGGGCAAGCGCAAACTCAGCCATGGGTTTCTGGCCGGGCTTGAGCGCTTTGTACTGGTAACCGCTTTGGGTCTGAAGGACGATAAACGCGATGTAGTGCTTTTCCTCCATCGGGTGTTCGACAGCCCCGACCCTGACGGTCACCAGGTTCCCCTTGGCGGAGATCACGGGGACGTGCTTCTCCCTGGATGCGTCGATCGTGCCGGGCACCATTTCCTGCATCTCTTCCCCGCAGCAAACGACCGGAACCTTTGAATCATAGGCGTACACGACGATGTTGCCACAATGTTTGCAGTAATAGAACCTCATATGCACAGCCTCACTTTCCTGAAAATCCGGTTAATCATATTATAGAAAATCAGGCGCGCAGCTGTCAAGGAAAAACAGCAGGCCTCAGGATCGGCTGAGGATCGGCCGGGTCTGCCCCCGCGTTTCTTGACATTGAATCCGGGTGTATCTACAATCAGGCCATCATTCGGAGGTGAGAAGAGGCATTGCGCCGAAGCGTTCGCAACGGAAACGACCCGCACCATTCCCGGCAGGTGCGTCGCGCCGCGTTTCTTCCGGACAAGGAGACGCCTGTCCCTATCCATCCTCAGGCACGGCCTGAACAGGGATCGGACTGGGTTCCTCTTTCCCCGGCAACCTCCGGGCAGGACGATCCATGGGAAACGCCTTTTACGGCGCAGTCTCAGGACTGGTACTATCAGGAACAGGCGCAGACCCCGCCGGTCAGGACATATCAGGCCGAAGACATACAGAAAAGAAGGTTCCCTGTCCTTTGGGCGGGGATCGCAGCCGTTTCCCTGCTTTTAATTCTGTTTTCCCTGTATTCAGTTTACACCGCTTACCAGAACTATCCCTCATTCATCCGGAAAGCCAAAGCGCTTGGAAGCGGTGTCTTTTTCGATGGGATCGTCCTTGACGGCGTTCCCGTCGGCGGGATGGGTAAGAACCAGGTGCTTTCGATGTTCAGCCAAACGGCGGAGAACAAGGATCCCCGGCTGAACATCCAGCTGATGATCGATGAAGCAGCTTATACTGTTACCGGCGGGGAGATCCCTTTCACGCGGAATACCGCCTCTGTCGCAGAGGAAGCCTGGTCCATCGGAAGACAGAACTTTCTCGCGGGCCTCGGCTCTTCCCTCACTCCGTTTGAAATACGGTGGCAGCATGCCCGTCAGACAGCCAGGGACAAGGCATATTTTCTAACACGCGTGTCCTACGACCGTGCAGCCGTCGCTTCCCTTGCGCGGAGCATCTGCAGCCAGCTCGCCCGGGATCCCGTGAACGCCGTGATACAGGAGTTCAATTTTTCAACAAAGGAGTTCAAGGTCAGCCAGGACGTTCAGGGCAGGAGGATGTCTGAGGAGGACGTCGCAAACGCGCTGACGCAAGCGCTGGACAGCGGCAATTACAGCGCTTCCATCATCCTTCATTCAACGCCGATCCTGCCCGCGGTCAGCAGCGTCGAACTCAGGAACAGCTTCACACAGCTGGCCTCGTTCAGCACGAAGACCACCTCCGATGAAGACAGGAACAACAACATCGCCCTGGCTGCGCAGGCCATCAGCGGCAGGACGGTCATGCCCGGAGAGGTGTTCTCATTCAACGAGGCAACAGGCCGGCGTGTCATCGAAAAAGGCTACCGCGGCGCTCCTGCCATCCTGGGCGGCGTGCTGATCGACGACGTAGGCGGGGGCGTCTGCCAGGTCTCCTCCACGCTGTTCAACACGGCTGCGCTGGCCGGGATGACCATCGTCGCCCGTTCCCCCCATGCCTGGCCGGTGAGTTACCTTGACAAGGGGTTTGACGCCGCGGTCAATTGGCCGGATCTTGATTTCAAGTTCAGAAATGACAAGAACACCCCAGTCTTCCTGATTGCCTATTACAGCAAGCGCACCGTGACCGTTGAGATGTACGGCATGCTTGGAGCGCCCGGGGAGAGCATCAGACTTGAAACACAGCTGATCTCAACCACACAGCCGCCAGGTGAACCGCTGATGCAGCCCAACCCCAGCCTTCCGCCCAACACGACCAGGGAGCTGAAGCAGGCCAGGACAGGGTACGTGGTCGACACCTACCGCATCTATCTCCAGAACGGCGCGGAAATCCGCCGGGAGAAGCTTTTCACGTCGAAATACAACATGGTGCAACAGGTCGTCGAATACAACTGACACCTTCCGGTACACAGGGAGGCAGGAGAACATGCGAAAGGGCGAAAGGAAGCGGCAGGAGATCCTTGACGTTGCCGAGGACCTGTTCTTTACCAAAGGGTATGAGGAGACCGCTGTTCAGGATATTCTGGATGCCCTGAACGGCAGCAAAGGCAGTTTCTATCACCATTTTAACACGAAGCTCGACTTGATGAGGGACATCGCTTCGCGTCACGCCAAGATCAGCCGCCTTCAATATTTTCAAAGCAAAAGCAAAAACCCGCCGGAAAACTTTCAGCTGCTGCTGCATCACGCAGGCCTGTTCAGAAGAGAAGAAACAGGGTTATTGAGGAGTCTCAGATCCCTATTGGCAAGGCAGGAAGGCCCCGTGCTGCTGGACGCTCTAAAAAAAGCAGCGGCAAGTGCGTTTTATCCGGAATTCTCTGAAGTGATGAATGAACTGAAGAAACTGGACCTTGCCAGTTTTTCGGGCGAGTATGCCCTTCGCGTATCGTTTTCTTCGTTCTTGGGCGGCTGTTCCATGATCCTTGAGGAAACGGCTGCCCTGCCCAAGGATGAGGCCGCCGCCGGAGGCATCCTGCTTCTTCGGGCCGTGCGCGCACAGATGGAGGCGGCCCTCGGCCTGCGCGCGGGAAGCGCGGTCATTGCGGAAACGAACGAGCTTGCGGAGATCCTGTCGTCCCTCTCAGACCGGTAAAGCGCCTGAGGCGGCATTGCTTGCCAGCGATAGTCACTGCATGTATAATCATAAAATCGCGTATTTTGGGGGAGAATGATGCTCAAGCGCCTGGTTCTGATGCTGTTTGTCCCGCTGCTGCTGGTCGCATCGGCAGCCGGGGAGAACATTCAGGATTTGGCCGTCATCCCTCCCAAATACCCGGTTCCCGATGATGTCGTTTCGATCCTTGATATCGCGGCCGGAGAGCTTGGGGTGACGGAGGACGCATCCGGGCGCACCAAGTACGGAGAGTGGTATGGGGATCCGCAGGCGGAATGGTGCGCGGAGTTCCTTTGCTGGTGCGTCGACAGGGCGGAGAAAGAGCTGGACGTTGGCCTGCTGAACATCAGGTATCCTCTTTACGGCGCGGCCAACGTCGGGCGCGACTGGTTCCTCAGGCAGGGCAGGTACATTTCCCGGACAGGATTCGTGACAGGCTGGGGGAGCCAGTGGTATACAGGAGAAGCCACCCAGATGGAGAAGAACAGCTATCACCCTCAGCCCGGTGACTGGGTCTTCTTCTCCTACACGCCCAGCGGAGATACGACCCACGCGGCGGTCGTGGAGGCCTCGCTTCAGGACAGCGGCGGAAAGGTCTTCATTCAGGTCATTGAAGGAAACAATCCGGACAGGGTGCAGCGGGTGCTGTACAGGCTTGATGACTGGCGGATCCAGGGCTACGGCACTGTCCACGAGCTTGCCGATATCGTGCTGCGGGGCGGAGCCCAGAGCAAAAAGGTCATAGACCTTCAAGACCATCTGATCATCCTCGGGCTGCTCGGCCCCGGCGCAGAGAACGGAGTATATGATCACAGCACGCAGGAGGCCGTCCGGGCTTTTCAGTCCATGAACGGGCTGACCCAGACCGGCATCGCAAACCAGCAGACGCAGATCGCCCTTGCCGAAAAGTCCCATCAATGGATCATGGAGCACACCGAGTTCTGGACGGTGGACGGCGCAATATAGCCGGAAGGAAGCCAACATGCGGGATCAGATACTGGTACTCAACTTCAACAGCATTTATGCCGCGGCCATCGCCGTGCGGCTTCGTGCGGAAAAAATCAGCTGCAGGATCGTTCCCGGCGATATCCCTGCCGAAGACGTCATCAACGAGGAAGCGCTTGGCATGGTGCTGGCAGGCGGATTGACAGGAGAATTGCCCGGCATGCTTGACGGGCAGCTGCTCAGGACGGGGATGCCGGTGCTGGCCCTCGGCGATACAGCCGCGGCGGTCACGGCCCTGCTCGGAGGGGCCATCGGTGAAAAAAACGCGATCAACATGGTGGACACCATCAGGCTGAACCCTTCCAGGATCACAGGGGATCTGGAGCAGTCAGAGCGCATGCTGGGAAACGTCTACTCCCTCGGCCTGACGGATGATCTGGCCCCGCTGGCGCAAAACGATGACGGCCTGATCCTGGGCGTCATGCACAGGACGCTTGACATCTATGCGCTGCAAACGCAGCTTGAGCCAAATGATCCTGACATGATGGGGATCCTGCTCCGTTTCTCCCAGGATGTCTGCGGCTGCACCAAATGGTGGAGCGAAGACGCCTTTATCTCGATGGCAAAAGCATCACTCAGCGAAGCCGCGGGCGATGGAAATGCCGTATGTGTGATGAGCGGGGGCCTTAACAGCGGCGTGTCCGCCCTGCTCGCGCACCGCGCGCTGGGCAGCAGGCTCCAGTGCATTTTCATCGATACCGGGCTCCTGCGTGAAAACGAGGCGGACCATTCCATCGCGTATTATCAGAATGCCGGTCTCAACCTGAAAGTCATCCGTTCCGGCCAGCGCTTTCTGGATGCGCTCAGGGGAGTCACAGAGCAGGATGGGAAACGAAAGGTGATCGCGGATACCCTGCTGTCGGAACTGAACAACGCGCTCCTTGAGATTCCTTTTGACCTTGTGATAGAATCCAACTCCGGCTCAGCCGTGATCAGCACACAGGAAACCTCCTCAGGCACGCCGCGCATGAAGACAGGAAAACCATTTATCGCGCCGCTGAGCGAGTTGTTCAAGGATGAGATCCGTCTGGTCGGCGAAGCGTTGGGGATGCCCCAGGAGCTGACAAAAATGCAGCCTTTCCCATGGACGGGCCTGGCGCTTCGCATCATGGGAGAGTGCACGCAGGAGAAACTGGACATCCTGCGCCGTGCGGACGCTGAGTTCAGCGAGGAGATCCGTCTTGCCGGGCTGAACAGAAAGCTCTGGAAGTTTTTTGCGATGCTGTACCAAGCCCCCTACAATAACGACGCGGACACAGTGGTCATCGCGCTCCGCGCCGTCAACGCCAATCATCAGGGAAGCGGCATCCGGGCAATCCCCGCGCGCTTGCCCTATGATTTGCTGGAGAGGTACACACAGCACGTCATGTCTGCCAATCCGCTGATCGGGAAAGTCGTCTATGACCTGACCCCGGGAAGCAGCCTGCAGCAAGCCGAGTGGCAGTGACAGGCAACGGGATATGAGTGAAGGACGAGGAGCATCTATGCGCTTATCACACCCCGGCGCCCCCTTTCAAGGGATTCCGTCCGAAGATGTATTTTTTGCCGCCAATGACCAGTACGTCCAGCTCGGCATCGGATACGTCATCCTGAATATGCAGGAGGAGATGTATCCGGAGCGTCCCCTCCAGCTCTTTATCGACATCCAGTCGCAGATCTCCGCGCGGCATCTCCTCCTGGGCGCCGTCCTGGGCCGCTCGGAGCAGCTCCGCGCGCAGTACCCTCAATTGAAGGGCCGTATCTATACAGAGATTTCACCGGCACAGTTTGACCTGACGACCTTCTATACCATGAACGGATTCGTGATGAACGATGCGCGGGAAGAGCACATCTTCCCTCTGCCCTCCGGCCCGGCGCAGCCGCCGATGGGGTGTGAGTTCGCTTCCGTACCGCTGCAGACCGTCCAGGATCAGATGGCGTTCCTCGCACGGCTGAACCGTCACCGCCTTTCACCGATTTCGCATGACTACCTGACCCTGCAGATGCAGCAGCCCTACTTCCTGGCCCTTGGATTTTACCGGGCAGGCCATCCTGTCGCGGAACTGCTGATGACCGGCGCGAGCAGCGACACTTCGGCGCTCGTCATGCTCTACGTACAGCGGGATATGCGCGGCAAAGGCGTTGGAAAATCGCTCCTGCAGGCCGCATCGGAACTGCTTCGCCAACGGGGCGTCCGCTCCGCCCTGACCCAGGTGTTCAGCGCGAACGCCCCCCAAATGGGGCTGATGCATGCATTGGGCTCCAGCAGGCGCAGGATCATCAATACACTGCCGCATATCGATTTCGGTTGAGCGGTTTTGCCCTGACTGTACCCTCCTGTCCCGGGCGGCTGATTGATGACGTCATTCCCCTGTGCCCGGATGTGGTAAAATGGTATGAGGTATGTCCGACCTGCCGGGCCAGGTCATGATTCGGAGGCTGCTTGTGGATAAATGGGATCACCGGTTTATGGAAATGGCGCACTTGGTTTCAACATGGAGCAGCTGTATCAATGAAAGCCGTTCCATTGGCGCGGTCATTGTCAGGGACAAGCGTGTCATGACCACAGGATACAACGGCGCTGCCGCCGGCACGAAAACCTGTAAGGAACGGGGCTTCTGCCTTCGCCGTAAGCTCAGCATCCCCTCAGGCACACGGGCTGAAACCTGCTACGCCATCCATGCTGAACAGAACGCCGTGATCCAGGCCGCGAAACTGGGCATCTCCATCGACGGAGGAACTGTATACTGCACCCATCAGCCCTGCTCCGTCTGCGCGAAGATCCTCGTCAACGCGGGCATCAGGCGCATCGTGTATGAACAGGGATATCCGGATGCCTTTGCGCTTGAAGTGCTGGGTGAGGCAGGGGTCACGCTGGAACGATATGACAGGGAAGCTGTATGAAACGATTCTTTGTGATCCTCGCATCGCTTTTTATCCTGCTGTCAGCGCTCCCGGTCCAGGCGAGCAGCGGGAACGACCGCGAATACCTTCTTGAGCACATTTCCGTCCTGCAGAAGGAAGAGATCCCCAGAACCCCGGAAGGGGTCCACCATTATCTGCTTGTCAGCATGGACAAGTGGCAGCACAATCCAGAAAACCCCGGTTACAACGACGGCATCGTCCTGCTGACCCTGGATGAGCTGTCCGGCAGGGTCATCGTCACCTCCTTCATCAGGGATATGCTGGTCATCCGTCCCGACGGCAATCCCGGGCGGATCAACCGCATCGTCAGGCAGTACGGTATCCAGGCTCTCCTTGACACGATCAACCGCCACTTCGGTCTGCAGGTCGACAAGTATATCCTGATGGACTGGCGCCATATCATGGAGATCGTTGACGCAGCGGGCGGCGTTGACGTGCGTCTGACGTCGGATGAGATCCACTACCTGAAGAACTGGTCAGTTCCGGTCGGCAGCACGGAACCTGTTTTGAACAAACCCGGTGAATACCACCTCAACGGTTTCGCGGCGGTGATCTATATGCGCATCAGGAGATACAGGGCGTCCAACGATCTGGACACCAATGATTTCGGGAGAACGTTCAGGGCGCGCAACGTCCTCAGCAGCATGGCGAACAATCTCGGCAATTCCCTTGATTTGAACAAGGCCCAGGATCTGCTCAGCAGGATCCTGACCATCCTGGACCAGCCTTTCGATAAAGGCTTCACGTATGAAGGGATCCGAAACAACAACATTTTTACGGTCGGCTCCGTCCCGAAGGACTCCTCAAAAAGGCGGTATGACACCAACATCACCATGATGGATTTCATTGAAGCGCTTCAGACCGCGTTCATGCTGCGCCACAGTGAGGTCGAACAGTGCAGGCTGCCGTATGACGGAACGGTCAGGCCCTATGAATATGGAGGCGCTGGGCAGCTGATGGATTTTCAAAAAAACCGGGAACTGCTGCATGAGTTCATGTTCCCTGAGATCTTCATCGTGTCCGAAGGACCCACTCCATGAGGATTCCAGACCACGCCGCACCCACGGCAGACAATGGAGCGCCATCAATGACAAGCGCCGCGTCAAAGGCAGGGGCCATCCTCAAGAAACTGATCATCCTGTCCCTGCTGACCGCGATATCTATCATCCTCGAACGGCTGCTGGGATATAACGACAAGCTGATCAGCGTTTCCTTCTCCTATTTGCCCGTCGCGCTCGCCGGTATGCTGTTTGGCTCCATGCCCGCTGCCATCGTCTGCGCGGGGGCGGATTTTCTGGGAGCGCTTCTTTTCCCTGTCGGCCCGCTTGACCTGCGGTTCACGCTGATCGCAGCCGTCAAAGGCGGACTGTACGGCCTGCTGCTGTATCACCCGAAACCATCCAGGACCCATGCGATCATCGCGCAGGTCCTGGTGACGCTGATCGCCCACCTGACGCTGAACACCCTGGTGATATCGACCATCGTCGGGAAAGGCTTTTTTGCCCTGCTCCCGCTGAGGCTTGTCAAGAACGTCCTGTTCTTCCCGGTGGAACTGATCACGCTGCTGAAGATCATTGAATACAAAACAAGCTTTGAACGACTGGCAAGATGAACAGCAAGAATAGAAACCTGCAGATCCTTCAATCGCTTGAGGCCATGTACCCTGATGCCGGTCCTGAACTGCATTTTTCCAACCCTTTTGAAACGCTGGTCGCGACGATGCTGTCCGCCCAATCCACCGACGTCCAGGTCAACAAGGCGACGCCTGCCCTGTTCCGGGATTTCCCGACGGCGCAGGCCATGGCAGCCGCATCGCCGGAAGCGGTATTCCCCTATGTGCGTTCCTGCGGTTTTAAGTCAAAGGCCGTCAACATCGTTCTGGCCGCCAGGGACATCGTTCAGCGGTTTGACGGAAAAGTGCCCGATACGCTGGAGGAACTGACCAGCCTGAAAGGCGTGGGCCGCAAGACCGCAAACGTCGTCCTCGCCAACGCCTTCGGCATCCCGGCCATGGCGGTGGATACACATGTCTTCAGGGTCTCCAACCGTTTGGGCCTGGCGGAGGCAAAAACGGTTGAAGCAGCCGAACAGCAGCTGATGAAAAACATCCCGGAAAGCTTGTGGATCAGGACCCATCACTGGCTGATCTTTCATGGAAGACGGGTATGCAGGGCCCAGCGTCCGGCCTGCCGCGGCTGTCCCTTGCTGAGCCTGTGCGCCAATCCGCAGACCAATAATCAGAACGATCAAAATAACCTGAAATAGGGGCTGAACCAAACAATGGAAATGTTTCATGACTCAAGGCTGAATCAATGCCGCTCCCCCGTCGGAGCCGTCACGCAGGGCAGCGAGGTACGGCTCAGGCTGTACATTTTCGGCTTTGCTTCCGACGTAAAACTGCGCGTCTGGAACGGCGGGGAAAAACTGATCCCGATGAACGATCTGGGTCTTGGCGAATATGAAGCCGTCATCCAGGTGCCGCAGCATCCCTGTCTGGTCTGGTATGATTTCCAGGCAGACGATGAACGCGGTCACAGGCTGTACTATGGCAACGCCCGGGACAGAATGGGCGGCACCGGCGTGCATTATCAGGACCTGCCGCCAAGTTTTCAGATCACGGTGTACGATCCGGCCTTCAACCCTCCTGAGTACCTGCGCAAAGGCGTCATGTACCAGATCTTTCCGGATCGCTTTCACCGCAGCCGGATGCCGGAAAGCATCATCAAGGAACGCATCCTGCATGAGAATTGGTATGAAGAGCCGCTGATCACGGCGGATCCGCGCAGCGGGGACAACTGGGCGCTGGATTTCTTCGGGGGCAACCTTGACGGGATCAGGGAGAAGCTCCCCTATCTGCAGGAGCTTGGCGTCACCATCCTCTATTTGAACCCGATCTTCAGGGCAAGAAGCAACCATCGATACGACACAGGGGACTATCTGCAGATCGACCCCCTGCTGGGTGATGAGGCCTCGCTGCGGCTTTTGTGTGCGGAAGCGGAAAAACGCGGCATACGGGTGATGCTGGACGGCGTGTTCAGCCACACGGGAGAGGACAGCAGGTATTTCAACAAGTACGGCCATTACAAAACGCTCGGCGCTTATCAAAGCAAGGGATCCCCCTACTTTTCCTGGTACCGGTTCACAAGCTTTCCTGACCGATATGCCAGTTGGTGGGGCATCCCTACGCTGCCTGAAGTCAACAAAGAGGATGAAAGCTACAAGGAGTTTATCCTGGGCAATGACGGAGTGGCCAGGCACTGGCTCAAAGAGGGTGTAAGCGGCTGGCGGCTTGACGTGACGGATGAACTCCCGATGGGCTTCCTCCTAGGGCTTCGCGCGGCTGTGAAAGAAGAGCGGGATGACGCCGCCCTGTTGGGTGAAGTATGGGAGGACGCCAGCAACAAGGTATCCTACGGCGCGATGCGCAGCTACGTCCTGGGCGACACGCTGGACAGCGTGATGAATTACCCGCTGCGTGAGGTCCTGATCCAGTTCCTGACGCACGAAGTACCCGCAGCAAAGGTCGTCCGCGTGATCCGCTCCATGCAGGAGAATTATCCTGTTCCGTTTTTCTATTCCCTGATGAACCTGATGGGCAGCCACGATCGCGCGCGGATCCTCAACGTCCTGGCGAAGAAGGAGTACGGGGAGGTGCCGATCTCACAGCGCAGGGGCCTGAGGATGGACAAGGCGCACCGTGAAGCGGCAAAACAGAGAATGGAGAAGATGCTCGCAGTGATCATCGCGCTGCCTGGTATGCCAAGTATCTATTACGGCGATGAGGCGGGCATGGAAGGCGCAGCCGATCCCTTCTGCAGGGGTCCCTTCCCTTGGGGACGCGAGGATGAAGAGGCAATGGATATGGTGCGCAAGGCCATCAGGCTGCGCCGTGAGCGCCCCGTTCTGCAGACCGGTTTCCTCGAACTCTCCTGCGAAGGCGAGGATACGCTGGTCATTCACAGAAGCGCCAGGAACGGGCTTGATGCATTCGGGGCACAGCTGGATGATGCGCCTTATTCCATCCGGATCACCAGGGACAGCCGGCGGTTCTGAGGCCGCGCGGCAAGAGCGTTGTTTACGGAGTGATTCATGATTTCGTAATATTTTCTTGACATTTGCAGGCGATTGCTCTACGATATCAGCGGAAAATGGGTCAGTACGGAGGTCACCATGAGATCAAAGCTCACCCGAGTGATGGCTTGCCTGCTCTTTCTGGCGGTTATCTTCAATCTGCCCCTGCCAGCAAGAGCCGAGGAATATCCATACATCGCGCACGCCACTGATTCAGTCAGGCTCCGCAGCGGCCCTTCTTCCAGTTCAGTCGTGCTGGCCATCATCACTCAGGGCGACGCGGTCCTCGTGACCGGCGCTGCAGACAGCTATAAACTGGTCGAATATGAAGGAAATAAGGGCTATGTGATGGCTTCCTTCCTGGACGGAGGAAGCTTGGCGGCTGAAAATGCGATCATCAGTGATTCAAAGTACCGGCTTCTGGCGATCGGGAGCAGCGGCGCTGAGGTCAAAGCCCTTCAGGAAGCGCTGAGCGAGCTTGGATACTATTCGATCACCGTTGACAGCAAGTACGGCAGCAAAACCGAACAGGCAGTCCGCAGTTTTCAGGAGAAAAACGAGCTGGGCGTTTCAGGAACGGCGGATCAGACCACCCAGGCCCTGCTGTTTGAAGGCCAGCCGGTCAATACGGCCGGGCAGAAGGTCGATGTGAAAACACTGCCCCCGATCCCCGGCTACACCATGCGCTCCGGTGACCGCGGAGACGCCGTGTTTTCCCTGCAGGAGAGGTTGGTCACGCTGAAGTACTTTGATGGCAAGCCTGACGGCGTTTATGGCGCCGGAACCGAGAATGCGGTCCGGCAGTTCCAGAAAGCCAACGGGCTTGCGGATGACGGCATCGCCGGCGAAAAGACCCAGGCAGCCCTGGCCAGCGCCATCATTCCATCGCCTTCACTCCAGCCAAGCCCTGTCCCGACAGATGAAACCTCTGTTTTTGTTCCCGCTCCTGAAGGCGAAGCGGTCTATCCCTATCAGACAACGGCATCCGAGTCGGTCAATCTGCGCAAGCGGGCTTCCATCTCTTCCATGCGGCTCATCACCGTCCCAAAGGGTGCGGCAGTGGAAGTGCTGGAGGATTCGGGGGATTACCTGAAGGCGGTTTACCGGGGCTATACGGGCTACGTGATGAAAGACTACATCAACATCCCGGAGCAGTACCTGAGCGGCAAAACGCTGGAAATGGATACGGATGCCAGGGTCAAGTATGAGACGCTGACAAGCGGGGCGGAAGGGAAGAAGGTCCGCGCCCTGCAGCAGGCACTGAAAGAGCTCGGGTTCTACAACGGCACGATCGACGGCAAGTTCGGCGCGGGAACGCTCGCAGCGCTCAAAGCCTTTCAAAAGAAAAACGGCCTTCGGGAGACGGGGATCGCCCTGCCCGAACTGCAGCAGCTCCTGTATGAGAAGCGGGTAAGAAACAGCAAAAACAGCCTGGTAACCCTCAAGACGCTGCCGCCGGTCGACGGCCTGACGCTGACTGAAGGTGATTACGGCGACGCGGTGTATGAACTGCATCAGCTGCTGGCGCAGAGCAAGCTCTTTACAGGTGAGATCGGTTACGAGTACACCCGCGCAACAACAGCGGCCGTCCGCTCCTTCCAGAAAGCCCACAGCATCAAGGAGACAGGAAAGGCCGACAGC
Source organism: uncultured Christensenella sp. (assembly GCA_964629345.1). Lineage (GTDB taxonomy): Bacteria > Bacillota > Clostridia > Christensenellales > Aristaeellaceae > UBA6115. The sequence goes on from CAZVSG010000037.1 coordinate 17,437, forward strand.
TTTACGCTTCTGGCGCTGAGAGCCGCTGTCGCAGCCCCGACGCCCGGGACCGGCGTGACACCGTCGCCGGCGCCGATCACGGAAGACAATGTGGTCATCATCCGCTCAGGCGCGCGCGGTCAGGCAGTCAGCAGGCTGCAGGCCAGATTGGTTGAACTGGGCTATTACAGCATCACTCCGGACGGCGAATACAACAGCGATGATATCGCGGCTGTCCGGCAATTCCAGAGGGTCAACGGACTGACTGCCAACGGGGTAGCCGATCTGGCGACCCAGCAGACCCTCTATGCGTCCTACGCGCTTCGGGCAGACGCCCAGGCAAGCCAGGTGACGCCTTCGCCGAAGCCCGGGGCATCGCTGAAGATCGGTTCCTCCGGGAGTGAAGTGAAGGCCTTGCAGTCCCGGCTGATCACGCTGAAGTACCTCACCGGAACTGCAGACGGTATTTTCGGCACACAGACCGCGGCCGCTGTCTCCTCCTTTCAGCAGACCAACGGACTGGTCAATGACGGGATCGCCGGAAGCCAGACGCTTGGCGTCCTCTACAGCGCGAGCGCAAAAGCCTATTCAGCGCCCAAAGCAACCTCGACTCCGAAGGCAAGCCCGACGCCGGAAGTCTTTCAAATCGGCGATACAGGAAGCGGCGTGGTCGCTATTCAGCTGAGGCTGATCGCCCTGAAATACCTCAGCGGCAGCGCTGACGGCATCTTTGGGCCGGGCACCTTCAACGCGGTCAAGGCATTCCAGGAAAAGAACAGACTGGAAGCTGACGGCATTGCCGGAAAGCTGACCGTTGCCACACTCAATTCACCAAGCGCGATCGCCTATTCCGGCTTGATCGCCCCTGTGACCCCCTCTCCCTCGCCGCAGCCCCCATCAGGCCCCTCCTTTTCCGCGCCGAAGGCAAGCGAGGTCAGGTTTGCCAACTGGTTCGTCGAGATCCGTCCGATCGCCCAGCGTCTGCGCGATGTCGTGATCTATGATTTCATCTCCGGAAAGCACTATAATTTCAGGCTTTTCAGCCTGGGAAAACATGCTGACGGCACCACGCTCACCAAGGAAGACACAGCGGTCATGAACAGCGTGCTGGGCGAAAACAACTGGACGCCCCGCCCTGTCTGGGTCATCTTCAGCGACGGACGCGTTTACATGGCCTCCACGCACAGCCACGGACATGAGGTAGACTATATCTCCTCCAATGGCATCACAGGCCACCTGTGCATCCATTTCCCCAGGGAAATGGAAGAGGCAGCATTGACGGGTCCTTATGCCGTATCCCATCAGAACGCCATTCTGGCGGGCTGGGACCTGACCCAGAACATGGCGAGATAGGTTGGTCAATAAAGACATGGATCAACCTATCCTCATCGCTGTCGACGGTCCTGTCAGTGCGGGAAAATCTTCGCTCTGCGATGCTTTGGCCAGGGAGCTTGACATCCTTCATCTGGATACCGGTGCCATGTACCGCGCGATCGGCCTGTATGCCATCGACAGCGGCCTATCCCCGGAGGACGGCGTTGCGCTGGACAGGGCCATCAAAGAGCAGAAAGCGGTCGTCAGTGTCGAGTACCGGGACGGCCGTCAGGCGACGCTCCTGAACGGAAAAGATGTCACGGGCATGCTTCGCGGGGAAGCAGTGGGCGCGGCGGCATCCTCGGTATCCCGTTTCCCTTCTGTCAGGCGCTACCTCGTCAGCGTGCAGCAAAGGCTGGCCAGGGAGAAAAGCCTTCTGATCGACGGGCGGGACATCGGCACGGTGGTGCTGCCGGACGCAAAGGTGAAGATCTTCCTGACCGCAAGCCCTGAGGCACGCGCGCTCAGACGGTATACGCAGCTGCTCTCCTCCGGTGTCAGGACAGATTATCAGCAGGTCCTGTCTGATCTTCTGGCAAGGGATGAGCAGGACCGGAGCCGCGCCTGCGACCCGCTGCGGCCAGCGGTGGACGCGGTCATCCTGGATACCTCTGAGTTGAGTTTTCAGGAATCCCTGAATGAAATGCTGAGCATCGTGAAGGCCCGATATGCAATCAGCGCTTAAGTCACAGCCAATGACTCCGTTCTATCAGTTTGCTCGCAGGCTGCTGTCTGTTCTTTCCGTTCTCTTCTTTCCGTACAGGGTTGAGAACCCTCAGGGTTTCCAGCTGGATGCGCCATTCATCCTCATCGCAAACCACCAAAGCCTGCTGGATCCCGTCATCCTGGCAGTGATCCTGAAAAAGTATGAGATCCGTTTTATCGGCAAGCGAGAGTTGACGAAGAACAGGATCCTCGCCTGGATCTTTAAGCGCCTCCATATGATTGCCGTTACAAGGCACATGAGCGACATGAGCGCCATGCGCGCTGCCGTGGAAGCATTGAAGCAGGG
>CAZVSG010000038.1:0-19008 GCA_964629345.1 uncultured Christensenella sp.
CGGTAAGGTTACTATTGTGAACATGGTAACAGAGGCATGTTCGATTCCCACCCCCTTACACCATTTGTCGCCGTGGACCGGGCTCTGTTCGCGGCGGCTTTTCATTTCATCCAAAGCCACCTCTCACATGCTCCGTCGCTCCTCCTCTCCCTGCAAAGCCTGCGGATTTTGAAGGGTGAAGACGGGGAACGGTGGAGGATTTATGCTGTCGCGGACTGCGTGCAACGCACAGCTGTTCTTCCTTATCATACAAAGCCATTCTTACGCACTCTGTGAGCCGTTGATCATTGCGTCGGGTTATGTTACGATATCATCATGCTCGAGCAGCATTGAATTTGTCTCCGAACGGTCTTCGTAAAAGTAAGATTCCTACAATTTACGGGATCATTCCACACCTGGAAATACTATGCAGCAATGAGCAGGCTGGCCTCTGATCACTGCAACAGGTCTCGCCGGAGATTTGCAAACAAATACTGGAAATACTAAAACTTTTGAGGAAGATTTATGAAGAAAAATGAATCAGTTGAAACAATGAGCGGCATCATCAACAGAGGGAAGGCCATGTTATTGGCCGGTTTGGTTTTATTGGGATCATCAGCATATGGAATGACTGCAACTGCAGAAAACAAAGAGATGATTTCTACGGATTATTTCAGTGGATTTACTTTTGAAAGGTTTCCAATGGAAACGATTTTCGATATGACCATCCAAGACAGTCAAAGACCTGTCATTCCTGAAGAAATATGGCTGATTCATTTCAAAGACAGGGTTACTTCCAAGAATTTTTATATCCCTGCAACCATGAAAGAGTTTACAGTAATAAAAGATAAGCAAAAAGATACCAAGAAGAACAAAGCATTATTGGAGGAGGGAAAAGGAATACTGGTATCTGAGTTGAAGGAGTATTTGACAGATTCCTTCATCAAAAAAATAAACTCGGGAGGCAAAAAGTATGAAAAAATCAATATGTATTGTGAATTGATCTCAAACGTCGTCATTGCGTATTCCAGCACAAATCGTCAGGAAAGACATGTCGATTTTGAATATCTTGCCAAGTATGCCGTTTATGACGGGGATAAAAACAAGGTCTCATCTTCATACGCAATATTCCCCTATCGACTGAGGGACTATATAGATATGCAAGTCATTAACAAAGCATTGGATAAAGAGGATGTGCCATATGAATTGCTTGATCAGGAAATGACGCTGGAAAGATACCTGACAGACGTGTATATGAGCATTGTTCCTTACAGTTATTGGCCGGCCGATATTGTATATCATCATGATGATACATTCATACCGGAGTTCACTGAAGAAAAGAAGAATCAAAGCATTGGATCCATTAATGCCGGCATCGGGTTGGTGATGGACATCAATGATGCATTGGTCAAAATCATTGTTTACAAGTATGACGAGAACAGCAAGGAATATTTTGATTTCTATACCGGGCAAAGAATGGAACTGGAAAGAGTGGAAGCCTGGTTGGAGATTTATTTTAAACCTCATCAACTGGAAGAACCATATAGCATCCTGAGCGGGTATGGCAGCCAGGTTGCAAGAGAGAATCAAATCTTTCTGCCTTTCAGAAGATCCTCATATCCAATCAAGCTTTTCGAAAAATACACCCAAGAATATCATCAAGAACAAAATAATGAGAAAAAATTTGGACCGTATGATCTGTTGTTCACAATGTTCGAAGATATTTCGTATATCACCCGCCTAAGGCCTTATTATGATTTAATAAATAAGGTAAATGAGAATACTGCGATTGGAGAAATGAACGATTACTATTTTGGATTGCCTTCGAGATACATTATAGATTATACAGGGTTTGATTTCAGCAATAATCCTGATGTCATCAATGCGGAAGAGAGCAAAACAGAGTGAGTCCATATGGGCTGAGTGATTGGGATTTACACATCACTTTTGTTTCTTGCTTCATGTCTGAATGTTCAAACCCCCTGAGGGCACGAAGAGCTATACTTTGATGGTCATTCGTCCATCATCCCACTGGAGCCGCTTCCTCTGCATCTGCGATAATCCTTGATTTATCAACGCTTCCCGGTGTTTTGCACCCCCTATCTGGAATCGTTTGACAGTTGACGGGGGGGCATTTTATCATCTCTCGAGTGATTAGCCACTCGTCTGAGAAAAGTCCGCTCCGCTCAGAACCGAGGCTTGCGGGAGCTTCGGTTCTTCGTTACGCTCCCTTGCTCCTCCTCTCCCTGGAAAATCTGAGGATTTTTCAGGGGTAGGAACGGGGACAGCGGAGAAAGATATGATGCCGCGGACTTCGCTTTGCTCGCGGCGGCTTTTCATTTCATTCAAAAAGCAACTCTCACGTGCTCTGTCGCTGCTCTTCTCCCTGAAAGCCTGTGGTTTTCAGGAGCAGGGCGTGACAGTTGATATTTTTCGCTCCACTCAAGACTGGGATGCCTTTCAAGGGCTCCCGGTTTAACCGCTCCCGCCGCTTCCTTTTCTCATAAAAAAATGATGGCATTAAGGGGTAAGGGGGATACCTATCAGCTTCCAGGCCCTTACCATCCGTTGACTGCTGATCGTCTGTCCTGAGCAGGGCGACTTGAAATCTCTGACTGCCGGAGAAACGCAACATATTCTTTCTTTTCAAACATTTCTAAAATTTTGTACTAAATGGTCAAAAAGCGGTTGCGCAATCGTTTCCAATGTGCTATTGTTGCATCGATCAAAGAAAAAGAGGAGTCCATGGGACGGACGAAGACTGTAAAACTGAAGGATCTGGCGATGGACCTGGGCGTTTCCGTTTCCACGGTGTCCCGGGCGATCAGCAACTCCGGCCGTGTCAGCCGGGAAACGAGGGAGCGCATCCTCGCAGCCGTCCGAGAAGCCAACTACACGCCCAACGACGTCGCGCGCTCCCTGCGCAAGCAGAACGCCATGTCCATCGGCATCATCGTCACCGACATCACCAACAGTTTCTTCGCCTCCGTCATCAAGGGCGCCCAGAGCTACGGCCGGGACAAGGGGTACTCCATCCTGCTGAGCAATTCGGATGAAAACGAGCTGTTTGAGGCAGAGGCCATGCAGCTGATGCTGGAAAAGCAGGTTTCTGGGCTCATCCTTGCCTCCGTCGGCAACAACGCCGGGAAGATCCGGCAGTTCCGCAGCCTCGGCATCCCCATCGTGTTCATTGACAACATCCCCTCATCGCAGGGGCAGTACGACACGGTGACGACCGACAACCGCAACGCCGCCCGCCTGCTCGCGGGGAAATTGATCCAGAAAGGGTACCGGGACATCGGCATGATCACCGGCCCCCTGAACCAGTCCAGCGGACGGCAGCGGTATGAGGGTTTTCTGGCCGCGATGGCGGAACACGGTCTGCCCGTCCGACCGGAGTGGGTCCGGCAGGGGGACTTCAAGATGGAAAGCGGCATCCGCTGCATGGAGGACATCCTGGCCCTGCCCGAATGCCCGCGCGCCGTGCTCATCTCCAACAACTACATGGCCTACGGCGCGGTCCGGGCTGTCAAGGCCGAGGGCAAAACCATCCCCAGGGATATCGCGGTCGCGGCCTTTGACACGGACGATGTCACTTCGCTGGTTTCCCCCGCCATCGCCACCATGAACCAGGCCGCGGAGGAGATCGGGGAGAAGGCGGCGGAAGTCCTGATCTCCCGGATGGACGCGGCCGGCACGAAGCCCGCCGTCAACCTCATCCTTGAACCGGTCTTCCGGGACGGTGAATCCTGGTAGGCCCGCACAGGAATCAGCTTTTTATTTTTCCGATGGACAATCGATTGCGCAAGACCGGCCGGCCAGGCCCGGACGGCATGGGGGGAGAATCATCCATGACCCAGAACCTGATCCGCATGAGCGGCATCAACAAGGAGTTTCCCGGCGTCAGGGCCCTGAAACAGGCCCGTTTCGAGCTGAATCAGGGTGAAGTGCACGCCCTGGTGGGCGAAAACGGCGCGGGGAAATCCACCCTGATGAAGGTTCTGACCGGGGTGTACCGCAAGGATGCGGGGCAGATCTTCCTGAAGAACCGCGAGGTCGATATTCCGGACGTCAGGACCTCCCAAAGCATGGGCATCGTGATGATCCACCAGGAACTCAACCTCATGAACCACCTGACGGTCGCGCAGAACATCTTCATCGGGCGTGAGGAGCGGGGGAAGGTCCCCTTTCTGCTCAACGATTCCATGCTGAACAAAAAGGCCCGGGAGATCATGGACCGGCTGAACATGGACATCGACCCCACCCTGCGCGTAAGCAGCCTGAGCGTCGCCAAGCAGCAGATGATCGAGATCGCCAAGGCCCTTTCCTACAACTCCGAGATCATCATCATGGATGAGCCGACCGCCTCGCTGACGGACACGGAGATCATGGACCTGTTCTCTGTCATCCGGATCCTGCGGGATGAGGGCAAGGGCATCGTGTACATTTCCCACCGCCTGGATGAACTGAAGCAGATCTCCGACCGGATCACCGTGATGCGCGACGGGGAGACCATCGATACCCTGCCGACCGCCGGAGCGGCCATCGGTGAGATCATCCGCCTGATGGTGGGCAGGGAGCTGTTTGTGGAAAAGACGGGTTCCACACTGCCCAAGGACGCCCCGGTGCTGCTGGAAGCCCGCGGCATCCGGCGCGGCAGGATGGTCAACAACGTATCCTTCAAAGTCCGCAGGGGCGAGATCCTGGGCTTCGCGGGGCTGGTCGGGGCCGGGCGCACCGAGACGGCGCGCGCGGTCTACGGCGCGGACAGGATCACGGAGGGAGAGATCCTGGTGAACGGCCGGCCCGTCCGGATCCAGGAACCGTCCGATGCGGTAAAGCACGGCATCGCCTACCTGAGCGAGGACCGGAAACAGTTCGGCCTGATGCTGGGGCTGGACGTGCAGGCCAACATCGCCATGGCCTCCATGAAAGACTTCCTGAGGGGCAAGGCCTTCATCAGGTTCGGAAAGGTCAGGAGGAACGCGGAGGAGCTGACCCGGAACCTTGACATCAGAACGCCTTCCGTGAGCCAGCTGGCCCGCTTCCTGTCAGGCGGAAACCAGCAGAAGGTGGTGCTGGCCAAATGGCTTACCCGCAACTGCGACATCCTGATCTTTGACGAGCCGACGCGCGGCATCGACGTGGGCGCGAAAAGCGAGATCTACAGGCTGCTCAGGGAGCTGGCCGTCCAGGGCAAGGCCATTCTCCTCATCTCATCGGAGCTGCCGGAGATCATCCGCCTGTGTGACCGCGTGATGGTCATGTGCGAGGGCCGGGTGACGGGCGAAGTGGAAGGGGACGGGATCAACCAGCAGCGGATCATGGAGTACGCCACGGCAAGGGATGAAATCAAGCGGGAGGCTTTGAAATGAAAAAAACGCTGTTTAATAAGGCCGGGACACAAAAACTGATCATCCTGGGCACCCTGGTCGTGCTGTTTGCCTTCTTTTCCATTATGCGGCCCAATTTCGCAAGCTACCTGAACCTGATGACCATCGCGCTGTCCACCTGCGTCAACGGCATCCTGGCCCTGGGCGCCACCTTCGTCATCACCTCCGGGGGCATCGACCTGTCCCTGGGCACAACGATGACCTTCTGCTCGGTGATGAGCGGGGTGTCCTTCGTATCCTGGGGCTTTCCCATCTGGCTGGCCGTCCTGTTCGGTTTTCTGGTGGGGGCCGTGTGCGGCGGCATCAGCGGCTTCGGGATCACCAAGATGAAGCTGCCGCCCTTCATCGCGACCATGGCCATGCAGATGATGACCAAGGGCCTTTCCCTGGTCGTGTCCGGCATCAAGCCCGTCTACTTCACGGCGGCGCCGGGCTACAAGAACATCGCCATGGGCAACTTCCTGGGCATCGAAGGCTTTTACACGGCGTTCATCCTGTTCATCCTGATCATCGGCGGGGCATACCTTCTCTATTCCAAGACCCTGCTGGGTCGCTATACCACGGCCATCGGCTCCAACCAGGAGGCGGCGCGGCTGTCCGGCATCAAGACGGACAAGTGGAAGATTCTGATCTACATGGTCTGCGGCATTTTCAGCGCCGCGGCGGGACTGATCATGAGCTCGCGCCTGGGCTCCGCCCAGCCGCAGTTGGGCGCGGGGTATGAGCTTGAGGCGATCGCGGCGGCTGTCATCGGCGGAACAAGCATGTCAGGGGGTGAGGGAACGATCATAGGGACTGTCATCGGGGCGTTCATTATTTCTGTACTGACCAATGGGCTGCGAACCATGGCCGTATCAACGGAATGGCAAACTGTTGTCACCGGTTTCGTGCTGGCTCTTGCCGTCTACTTCGACAAACTCCGGCGCCAGCGGCAGGAGAAAGCCTGAGACCGTGATGGAACAAACCAATCAACCAAGGAGGAAACTATGAAAAGACTGTTGGGACTCCTGCTCGTTCTCGTGCTGATCCTCTCCGGGACCGCTCTGGCTGAAAGCGCAAAACCGCTGGAGGGGAAGTTTATCCCCGTGCTGCCCTTGGGCGTCGCCCATCAGTTCTGGCAGGCTGTGAAACTCGGCGCCGAGCAGGCGGCTGAGGAGTACGGCGTGGAGATCGTCTTTGACGGTCCGGAAGCTGAGACCATGGTTGACAAGCAGGTGGATATCCTGCGCGCCAACCTGTCCAATGAGAACCTGGTCGCCGTCGCCATGGCCGCCATCGACATCGAATCCGTCCGCACCCTGCTCGAGGCCGAAAAGGCCAAAGGGATCCCGGTCGTCGGCTTTGACGCGGGCATCGGGGCGGTCGCGGACATCAACTGCTCCACGTCCAACTACGCCGCGGGCGAACTGGCCGCGCAGAACGCCATCCGGATTTTGGGCACGGAAGGCAAGATCGCCGTTGTCGGCCACAGCCAGACCGTGGTGGATGCCGTCGCGCGCGTGCAGGGCTTTATTGACTACATCAAGGCCAACTCCAGCATCCAGATCGTTGACACCCAGTACGGCGACGGCGATCACCTCCGCTCCGCGGACATCGCCAAGTCCATGATGATCGCCAACCCGGACATCGACCTGATCTACGCCTCCAACGAGGGAGCCTGCGTGGGTGCCTACAACGGCCTGCAGGAGATCGGGATGATCGGCAAAGTGCTCCTCATCGGCTTTGACTCCTCCGCCGCCCTGAAAGCCGGCGTCCGTTCGGGCGAGATCGCCGGGGCCATCGCGCAGGATCCGGTCGGCATGGGTTACATTGCCGTTGCCACCGCCTGCAAACTCGCGCTGGGCGAAACGGTTGAAAGCGTCCCGGATGCCAACGGCGTTCCCTTCATCGACACCGGCTGCTACTGGTACGACGCGGGCAACATGGACGAAGCCCACATCGCGCCGCTGCTCTACGACTGAGGAATAAAGGCGCGGGACCGCGCTTTTAGGCAGACTGGCACCCACTATATGAAAGGAAGGAAACCAAATGAAGAAACTGTGTTCCATCCTCCTGGCCCTGACCCTGCTCCTGTCCCTGACCATGGGCGTCGCCGCCGCTGAGGAGACCAAGATCGGCGTGAGCATCATGGAACTGACCGCCTACACCTGGTACCTGGGCGTCATCGACGGCGTCAACCAGTGGGCGCAGGAGCACCCCGAAGCGAACTTCGTGTTCCAGTTTGAAGACTCCCGTTCCGACGTATCCACCATGCTCAACAACGTGGACAACCTGCTCACCTGGGGCGCCAAGGGCATCATCCTCTTCCCTGCCGACGCCTCCTCCGCCATCCCGACCATGAAGCAGTACACCGCCCAAGGCATTCCTTTCGTCATCGGCGACTACGCGCAGCAGCCCAACAGTGAGGAAGACATCGTCTGGAAGACCTTTGTCGGCCACAACATGAAGGCGCTGGGCATCAAGTCCGGCGAAGTCGCGGTGGAATACCTCAAGACCCTGGGCAAGGAAGACCCGGTGTGCCTGTTCATCACCCGCCCGACCTCCGGCCAGGTCGCCGCTGACCGCTTCATCGGCTTCAGCGAAACCGTTCTGGCCGCCTTCCCCAAGGCCAGGATCATCGAAGAGGGCGACGTCGGCGCCGGCTCCCGCGACTCCTCCCAGAGCCTGATGGAAAACATCCTGCAGCGCGAAGCGGTCATCGACGTCGTCAGCGGCCACAATGACGCGGAAGTCGTCGGCGCCTACAACGCGGCCGTCGCCGCCAACAGGACGGAGATCAAGTTCATCGGCATCGCCGGGGACAAGGACGTTCTGACCTACGTCACCGAAGGCAACCCGATGTGGCTGGGCGAAGTCCTGCAGAACCCGGTGGACCTGGGCTACCAGGCCACGAAAGCCATGTATGAGACCCTCGTGGAAGGCAAGGAGCTCCCCCTGGTATGGGACCTGCCGATGCCCGAGGCCATCACCCCCGCCAATGTGGCGGACTATGCATGGCAGACCTGGGGCTGGCTGTAACCGCCGGTCTGGATCTTGACAGACTCATTTGACCGAAACCCGGGCGGAGGCGTCCGCCTCCGCCCGGGGCAAATCCTGAAGGGAGGCCTTTTATGATCAAGCTCTTGCCGGAACCAAAGGAACTCCTTGACAAAGGAGGCCGGACCGCGCCGTTTCCAAGCCTTTGCCTGAAAGGCGCGGATGCGGACCTGCTGGAGATCGCCTCCCTGCGCTTCTGGAATTACAGGGACCTGCCGATCCGTCCGGAAGACGGCGATACCGCCGGCGCGATGATGGTGGAGATCGCGGGGTCTCTGGATGATCCCCGGCATCTGGACAATCCCCTGTTCCTCTCCCAGGGATATCAGCTGGATATCCGGGAAGACGCCGCCACCCTGCGCTGCGCCGGGCGGGCGGGCTATATCAACGGCCTGACCAGCCTCAAGCAGCTTCTTGAGCAAAGCGCGGAAGGGTTCACCCTGCCCCTGTGCAGCATCACGGATTTTCCTTCCCTGCCGGTCCGCGCCGTGGCGCCGACCTTCTCCTGGTACGCGGGCTACGGGCGCATCGGTTTTGACATGCAGCTCTGGGGCCTTTCGGAGTGGGTCGAGTTCCTCAACATCTGTCTGGACAACAAGATCAACCAGTTCAACATGGTGATGTACGGCTACTGGCCGTTTGAGTTTGACGAGTATCCGGAAACGGTGTTCCGCGGCGTCCCGGTGGACGTCTGGAACGCTGAGAACCGCAGGTGGCTGACCACTCGGTACAGCCATCCCAATATCGAAAAACCGTTCCTGAGCGAGCTGATCCGTCTGGCGCACAGGCTGGAGTTCAGGATCTTCGCCTACGTGGGACTCAACTCCTACAACGGCGCATACAGCATCAAGCATCCTGAGGCGCGGACCAAGCCGCCCGCGACCGGGGGATTCCTCAACGATTTTGATTCCCTGTGCCTGTCCTGCCCCGGCAGCGTGGACTATATCCTGCGCTCCATGCGCCGCATCGCGGAACTGGGCTTTGACGGCTTCACGCTGGAGGAGAGCGAGGAGGGCTTCTGGTACTGCGAGTGCGCCGGATGCAGGGAAAGGTGGCACAGTCACGCGGCTTCCCCGGTCGAGGCCAAGCACAGCGCCAACATGTGGCTGCTGCGGGAGATCTACCGGACGGTGCGTCAGGTCAACCCCGACGCGGTCATCGGCATCCGCGCTTTCCGCCAGCCGCCGCTTGAGAAGGACCCTGCTTTCCTGAAGGAATGCCTGGCCCTGATGCCGGAGGATATCCAGCTGTTCTGGGCTCCGGGCCTCTATGTGCCGGAAGGCGAGTTTGACAAGTGGTGCGAAGCCTTCGGGAAGGACCGCATCTGGGGGCGGGACAGCGAGGCGAACTCCATCACCTCCACCATGGGCCGCCTGTACCGCACCTTCCGGTCCAACGTCATCCGCTATGAGGACGAGGCGAACGAACAGGTCATCGAGACGGACATCCGCCAGCACATCGGCAGCGTCAAACGCGGAGTGCACGGCATCAACGGCTTCATGTTCGAGTGGTACGGCCTGTTCATGCACGGGTTCGCGCACGGGAATTACGGCTGGGGCTCACAGATGGACCCGGAAGATTTCTACCGCCTGGCCTGCGAGGTGAACTTCGGCAGCCTGGGCGAAAAGGTGCTGCGCGTCATCCGGAACATCCGCACCATCCATGAGAGCCAGATCCCCCTGTACACAACGCCTTTCCCCTTCCAGAAAAACCGGATGACCCCGGCGGACATCCCCGCGGTCCTGGCGGCCAAAGCCGCCCAGCCTGCCCTGCTGAAGGAGACGGAGGAGATCCGCGAGGCGCTGAGGGGGGTTCCGCGCCTGTCGGTCTGGCTGCCCCATTTTGACAGGATCCACAACGCGCTTCGGCGGAACGCCGTCATCTATGACCTGGTCCTGACGGCGCTGAAGTACGAGGAGGAAAGCGATCCGAAGAAGAAGGACGGCCTGCTCTCGGAGATCCTCAGGCTCAATGAACTGGACTTTGACATCGTCAGGGAGATGTTCTTTGACGTCAACCCCGTGTCGGAGACCGGCGTGAAAAGCTGCATGTACCCCTACCATGAGATAAAGCGCCTGATCCATAACATCCGGCATCCCGAAGCGCCGGACACGGGGGTCATCTGCTCCGGCATAGAAGCCCTGGGCTGGCTCTGGCTGTGATGCCAGCGAAGGAACTGACATTTTGATGCGAAGAGGATGTGTGCCAGGCGGCACTGAAAGGAGATGAGCGCTATCACAACAGCGTCTCAGTCTGTCCGGCCTGAAGCGGCCGCGCCGGGCGCGCCGCTGATCGAGGTCAGGAACTGCACCATGGAGTTCCCGGGCGTCAAGGCCCTGGACAACGTTTCCTTCACCCTCCTGCCAGGGGAGTGCCACGGACTGGTGGGGGAGAACGGCGCGGGGAAATCCACCCTGTCCAAGTGCATCATCGGCGAGAACCGCATGACGCACGGCGAACTGTACGTTTCCGGGGAAAAGATCAGGATCCCCTCCTACTCCGTGCGCGAATCGCAGGACCGGAAGATCGCCGTGGTCCATCAGGAATTCCAGCTGATGAAGGACATGAACGGGGTGGAGAACATCTTCTGCGGCCATTATGAGACCATGGCCGGCGTGGTCAAGTGGAAGGAACTGGCCAGACGCGCCAAAGAGCTGATGGCGTTTCTGCAGTGCGACATCAACCTCTCCCTGCCCGTTAAAAGGCTCAGGACCGCGGAACAGCAGATCATCCAGCTGGCCAAGGCCCTTCTCAATGATCCCAAGGTGCTGATCCTGGACGAGCTGACTGCCGTGCTGCAGGAAAAGGACATCCAGAACATCTTCCGCATCATCGGCATCCTCAGGCGCAAGGGCATCGGCATCATCTACATTTCCCATCGCCTCAACGAGATCTTTGAGTGCTGCGACAGCTATACCGTTCTGTGCGACGGGCGGCACGTGGGCAGCGGCATGGTGAAGGATATCAGCAAGGCCCAGCTGATCCGGATGATCATCGGCCGGGAATTGACCGCGACCTATCCACCCATCAACCAGACCCTGGGCGACACGCTGCTGGAGGTCAGGAACCTGACCGCGCCCAAGGCATTCAGTGACATCAGCCTTTTCGTGCGTCAGGGCGAGGTGATCGGGATCGCCGGACTTCTGGGCGCGGGGAAGACCGAGCTGCTGCATGCCCTGTACGGACACCATAGGATCTCCTCCGGCAGGATCCTTATCAAAGGCCGGGAGGAGCGCATCCGCAGCCCGAAGCAGGCCATCCGGCTGGGGATGGGGCTGGTGCCGGACGAGCGGCGCTCCCTGGGGCTCAACATGTCCTTTGACATCAAGGACAACACAACCCTTCCCAGCATGTCCAGGTTCAAGCGCTGGATTTTCTTCCTGAACCATCCCGCGGCGTCCAGGGAAGCCTATCAGATCAATGAGAAGCTCAGCCTGAAGTACCATTCCCTTTGGCAGAATGTCAAGAAGCTGTCCGGCGGCAACCAGCAGAAGATCGTCATCGCGAAATGGATGCTGTACAACTGCGACATCTTCCTCCTGGACGAGCCGACGCGCGGCATCGACATCGGCGCCAAGCACGAGATCTACACCCTGATCCAGGAACTGGCCCGCGCCGGCAAGGCCGTCATCCTCGTTTCCCCTGAGATGGAAGAGCTCATCGGGCTATGCAACAGGATCTACATCATGTTTGAGGGCCGTCTGATGGATATGGTCGAAGGTGAACGGAAAACGCAGGAAACAATCATACACAGTCTGTTGGGGGTGAACGAGGATGAGTGACTACGGCGTCAAAAGCAAGCGCTACCGCGCGGGATTCAAGTCCTTTTTCCTGGAATGGATGATCCTGTTCCTGTTTGTGGCGCTGGTGAGCATCAGCTTCCTGCTCAACGAGCAGTTCAGGACCACCGCCAACATCATGAACATCCTGCGGCAGGCCGCCTTCCTGTCCATCATCGCGATGGGGGAGTTCTTCGTCATCCTGGTGGGCAACATGGACATGTCCATCACCTCCACCATCGGCATGACGTCCATCTTTCTGGCCGGCTTTGTCGTCAATGACGGGATGTCGCTGGGCCTGGCGATCGCCCTGGTGCTGCTGATGTCGGCTGTCATCGGCCTGATCAACGGTTCCCTTGTGGTGTACGGCAGAATGCCCTCCTTCATCGCGACCCTGGTCGTGATGAACATCCTGAAGGGCCTGTACTACATCTATTCCAAGGGGCTGCCCATCTCCGGCCTCCCGCAGAGCTTCAACTACCTGGGCGCGGGCTACGTCGGCATCATCCCCTTCCCTGTCATCCTGATGCTTCTGGTAGCCCTGCTGCTGTATGTCCTGTCGATGCACACCTCCATCGGCCGCAGCTTCTACGCCGTGGGCGGCAATCCGGAGGCCAGCCAGCTGTCGGGCATCAATACCAAGTTCGTCATCATCTTCGCCTTCGTGCTCTGCGCCGTCCTGTCCAGCCTCGGCGCCCTGGGGATGACGGCCAAGACGCTCAGCGGCAACGTGTCCATCGGCGAGTTCCTGCTCTTTGACGTGATGACCATCTGCGTGCTGGGCGGCACCTCGCTCTCCGGCGGCAGGGGGAAGGTGTTCGGCATCATCATCGGCGCACTGTTCCTGCAGGTCATCAGCAACATCATGGTGCTGATGAGCATCAACACCTACTGGCAATGGGTCGTGAAGGGGCTCATCCTGGTCATCGTGGTGCTGATCGATTCCAATACCAGGGAACGCAGATAAGGAGGATCAGATCATGTACGGAAGCAGAACCTGGTTTTTCCCTGACGGGGACAGGCCCCCGCTCGGCGACAGCCTGATGAAGGGGCACGAATCTTACGTGCTGCTCAACCCCAACGCGCAGGACGCGCATGTTACCTTTACGCTCTACTTTGAGGACGAGGAACCGGTGAGGGAGATCCCCTTCACTGTGCCGGCCGAGCGCGTGCGCTGTTTCCAGACGCACAACCCCGGACACTTCGGGCAGCACACCCTGCCTGTTGCCAGGCAGTATGCCGTGAAGATCCAAAGCGACGTGCCCGTCATCGCCCAGTACGGGCGGCTGGACGCCCGGCAGGAGAACCTCGCCTATTACACGACGATGGGCTTCAGGGGAGACTGAGATGAGACGGTTCGGCCAGGTGGCACGGCTCAGGCCCGACAGGATCGCGGAATACGATAACCTGCACTCGGTGGTGTGGCTGGATGTGCTGAATACCATCACAGCCTGCAACATCCGCAATTACTCCATCTTCCGGCAGGGGGACCTCCTGTTTGCTTATTTTGAATACACCGGGGATGACTATGAGGGTGATATGCAGAAAATGGCGGACGATCCGGTCACCAGGGAATGGTGGAAACACACCAAGCCCTGTTTCGCAGGGCATGCCATAGGGGAATACTACAGCGACATGCAGGAAATATTTCATCACGAATAGATTTGAGGAGGAAGAGCACCATGTCTAACCACGGAAGCATCCACATCCCCCGCCAGGAATACCTTGACCGCGTAAAAAGGGCCGCGGCCCTGCTCCGGCAGGAAGGCCTGGATGCCCTGATCGTCAATTCCAACGAGGCGGACTTTGCCAACGCGCGCTATTTCTCCGGGTTCTGGCCGCTGTTTGAGCGGGCGGGCGTCGCGATCTCAGCGGCAGGGGACGCCGCGCTGATGTGCGGGCCGGAGAGCCGCCACTTCGCCGGGGACAGGAGCCGGCTGGACAAGCTGTTCGTCCTGATGGAATACCGCGAGAGCGCGGACCCCGCCTACCCGCAGCTGGTGCCGGACACCTATGCCGACGTGTTCAGGGCCATCGGTGTGAGCGGCAAAAAACTGCGCATCGGCGTCGCCTCCTACCTGGATACCTCCGTGGTCATCATGGAGGGGATCAAGAAGGCGTTCCCGGAAGCGGAAATCGTGCGCGCGGACCACATCATGGTCGCCCTGCGCTCCATAAAGTCGGTTTCGGAGATCGCCTGCCTGAAGGAAGGCTACCGCATCGCGGAAATCGCGACACAGCAGGTCATCCAGGAGATCAGACCCGGCTTGACCGAGCTGCAGGCAGTCGGCATCGCCCAGCGCGTGATCTATGAGAACGGCGCTGAATATGAGGGCCTGCCGATGTACGTCTTCTCCGAAGCGTCCACCCGGCATGCGATCTCCCGCTCCTGCTACCGCAGGTTCGAAAAGGGCGACATCGTGCAGCTGAACCTCTCGGCCCGGATCGACGGCTACTCCTCCTCCATCGGTTACCCCATCGTGCTGGGCAAGCTGACCGGCAAGCGGAGGGACGTGGTGCTTTTCGGGCTTGAAGCGCATAACTGGACGGAAAAACAGATCAGGGCGGGCGTCAGGGCAAGCGACGTTGCCAAGGGCTTCTACCAGTTCTATGCGGACAACGGATATGAGGGGAACTTCGTTTACGGTCCCATGCACGGGACCGGCATGTGCGAAGTGGAAGCGCCCTGGGTCGAGACGTCCTCGGACTACCTCTTCAAGCCGAACATGACCTTCCAGATCGACACCTTCATCTCCACCGATACCTTCGGCGTCCGTTGGGAAAAGGGCATCGCAGTCACAGAAAACGGGGTGATGGTCACCAGCCAGCCCATCGGAAAACTCTACGAACTTGATTTCTGACACCTTCAGGGGCCCGGAGATCCCGGGCCCCTGAACAGAGCGGGAAGGAAGAGGAGCATGGACAAACGGTACGCGATGATCGGCGTGGACATGGAAACGGACGTCGGCAGTTTTACCCCCTTCTATGAAGGGGCGAAGCACGGCACGCCGAAACTGATCAATCTGTTCCGTGAAAAGGGCGTCAAAGCCACTTTCTTTTTCACCGGGGAATGCGCCATGGAAAACCCTGAGACGGCCAGGCTGGTCGCGGAAAGCGGCCATGAGGTAGGCGCGCACTCCCTGTACCATGAAACGGTCGGGGATGAACTGTTCCCCATCCCGGGCGTAAAACCCCTGCTGCCGCATGAGGTCATGCCGCGGCTCCAGCTAGCCAACCTGTGGATCGAGGAAGCCTGCGGCGTCAGGCCTGTTTCCTTCCGCAGCCCCAGGCTCTGGGGATCGACCGCGCTGGTCAACGCACTGGAGGAGCTTGGCTTTCTGACCGACGCGAGCTATCCGATGTATTTTTACCGCGAACGCTTCGCGCCCTATCATCCCAGCCGGAAGGACTGGACGAAGCCTGGGGATTCCGTTATCCTTGAGATCCCAAATTTCGCCGACATGAGCATGGAAAGCCATGACCCCGGGCTGGAGCGGGACCGCGACCAGTGGCCGCTCTTCCGGACGGAGGGCGCTGATTTCCTGCTCAGACGGATGGACGCCTTCCTTGATTTCTGCAGGGAAAAGGATCAGCCGCCCTTTGTCTGCCTCTACATCCATCCCTGGGAGTTCCATCCGATGGAGAAAAGCTACAACTTCGGCGAGGCGACCGTCATCCCCGATGAGTTCATCACCAAAAACTGCGGCGACGGAGCGCTGGAGCAGATGGGCCTCCTGATCGACGGCATGCATCAGCGGGGCTTCGCCTTCAGGACAGCCAAAGACCTCTACGAGGTGTTCGGGAGGAAGCCCGCATGAAAAAGATCAAGGTGCAATCCCTCACGCAGGAGGCCTTCGCTCCCTTCGGCCGGGTCATCGGAACGGAAGGCCGTCCCTATGGCGGGGAGGAAAGGGTCTACCGCTGGTATGCGGATCAGGCGGAGGTCGAGGATGCAAAAGCGGTTTCCGTCAACCTTCTGACAGTGATCCGCCGTCCCTTCACCTGCCGCAGGTTCGAGGTCCATCATCACACCACGGAAACCATCCTGCCGCTCACCGGCGGGGTCATCGTCGCCGGCATCCCCCGGGGAGAGGCCGATCCTGATCGGCTGGCCGCTTTCTACGTGCCGGAAGGCATGGGGGTCTGCTGGGCGAAGGGGGTCTGGCATTACGCTCCCTACCCTATGCACCGCGACGAGACCTGCGCGGTGATATTCCGCCGGGGCACGGGCGGGGATGACGCGGTGTTCGCCGAGCTGCCTGAAGAGATCGGGTTTGAGCTGTAAGGATTGCATGAATGCTTGAGGACCTCAGGCGGAAAAAGGGGGACAGGGCGATGAAAAAGGGAACAGGTCAGAACCTGCTTCTCTGCTGGCTCATCACCGTTTTAGGGATCGTGGTCAATATTTTCCATACCCTCGCGGACCGGATCGTCATGTCCCTGGGCAGGCCGGCCACCCAGGCCGGGATCCTGATCTCGGTCTACGCTGTCGGCTCGCTGTGCAGCGTGCTGCTGTCTTCCTCCCTGGCTGACCGCATCGGAAAGCGACGGGTGATCGCGGCGGCTCTGTTCGTAATGGCGGTCGGCTTTTTGATCGTTCCCGCTTCCAGCGCCTTTGTGCCGGTCCTCATTGGGATGTTCCTTTTCGGGTTCGGCTTTGCGCCTTCGGAAGCGATGGGTTCAGCGCTGCTGGGCGATGAGAACCCGGAGAAGGCCGCGGCCTGGATGAACATCTCCCAGGCCGGCTTCGGCATCGGCGCGATCCTGGGCCCGCTGATCGCCATCGCCTGGATCAGCGCGGGGAACGCCTGGCGCGGGCCGTTTCTGCTGGCTTCCCTGCTGAGCCTTTCCCTGCTCCTGATGATCATCCTCACCGGCAGGGGGCGGATGGCGCCGGCGGCATCTTCTGCCCGGCAGTCCATGAACATGTTTGAGCTGCTCAAGGACAAGCGCTTTGTCTTCCTCGTCGTCATGATGTTCCTGTACATCGGCTACGAATCCGTGGCGCCCGCCTATATCAAACAATACTTTGTGGATTTTGGACAGGGGGAATCCCTGGCTTCCCTGATGATCTCCCTGTTCTGGGGCTCGATGATCGTCGGCCGCCTGCTGGGTTCCCTCCTGGTCGGCAGGGAACTGAAGAGCATCAGGGGGTACACGGCCTTTGCCCTTCTGGGCATCCTTCTGCTCATTCTGGGGAAGACGCCCCTGCTGCGCATCCTCGCGGTCGGGCTTTTCGGCTTTGGCTGCGGGCCGGTCTGGCCCATGCTGGTCACGCTGGCCGCCCGCCTCTTTCCGTTACGCAGCGGCGCAGCGGTGGGGATGATGATGCTCGCCTCCATGGCAGGCTTTACCGTCTTCCCGTTTCTGATCGGCAACCTGCCGGCCGACCCGACCGTCACCTTCATCTGCTGCGGTGTTCTGACGGCGCTGCTGATCCTGGTTTCCGGTTTTGCCGGCAGAGGAGACGCAAAGGAAAAAGCATCCGCCTGACCAACAGCTTTGATCAGAAGGGAGCGCTTAAGGATAAGCGCTCCGGATTTTTTTATGCAGGCTTATCAAGATTTTCCCGCCGGATGAAGACGATTCGGCCGGGGCATTTGAATGTTCACGTTGAGGGGTCTATCTCTCCGCACCGTCAGCCGGCTTTCTCGCTTAGCGTGACGCCGATTTCCCGCAGTCTGTCCTCAACCTTCCGGTAGTCCCCGTCAAACAGGTGGGCGGCCATCCCCGCCCTGACCGCCCCGTTGACGTTCTGGATCAAATCATCCACAAACAGGCACTCCCGGGGCCGCAGGGAGAACGCATCGCACAGGCGCCGGTATATGCGCGGGTCGGGCTTGCTGAGCTTTTCATGTGCGGATACCATCATGCCGTCAAAACGCGGATAAAAGGGACGCCCTCTGAGCACCTGAGGGAAACGCGTGCCTGCGTTTGACAGGAGGTACAGTTTCAGGCCGGCTTCCCGCGCCTTGAGGGTAAACGCATCGGCGCCGGGGATGGGGGCCATCCAGAACGGCCACTGATCAAAGAGCGTCATCAGCGCGCTGTGCAGACGACTGGGCGTACGGGCAAGCGCCCTGCGCAGCACCGTTTCCTCATCGATCCCCCCGGCGTCGTGAAGCGGCCAGTCCGGGGTATCAAACAGAGCGCCGTTTAGGATCTCCGCATCTTCTTCGTTTCCGGCCGCCCGCAGGGCAAAAGCGCGCGGCTCCCATGTGATCAGCACGTTGCCCATATCCAGAACCAGGTTTTTGATCATCCTTGTCCACATGCTCCTGTGTTTTTCATCATCGCCGCACAGGATACCATCAGGAACGCATAGAAAACAATACCTTGGGCATGCCTCCGGTCTGGGGGATGATCCCAATAATTCTCCTACATAACTTCTTGTGGTGCCGATGTCCCGCTATGCATGCCCGTCTTCCTGCCTGGGGACCCCATGCGCGGCAGTCTCCTCACTTTTGCAGGATCACGTCAGCTTCCACCATCGGCGCCACATAAGGATGCCCCGTGCCGTCGTCATACCGGTAAACACCTGTCACCGTTCCCAGCACCGTAACGGTCTGGCCAAGTTCTGCCCGCTTTTCACCTGTTCCGTAACGGTAGTACACGTCCAGGGGGTGTTTGGTGCTGCGGTTGAGGCTGATTTCGAATTCCCCGTAGCCATACCAGTCCTCTTCCCAGAGATAGGTCACCTTGCCTTCAAACCGGACCATCCGTCCGATCCAGGCATCCTCGTTCTTCAGGATGTCGGCATGATCCGTTTTTGTCAGTTTCGCGCACAAAGGGGCCAGGTCATTTGCGCGCTGCTGACGGGC